>NZ_JAENRY010000028.1 GCF_016612545.1 Streptomyces sp. MBT65
CCGCAGGACACGCTGCACGCCGGCGCGGGGCCGGCGTGCAGCGTGTCCTGCGGGGCGCCCGGAGGCACCGGCGGGAGCTGCGTCGTAGGGGCGCCCCCTTCGGGCGCGGCCGCCTGCGGGGAAGCTGCGGGAGATTCCACCGGCACAGGAGGTGCAGACGGGGCCGGGGGTACCTCAGTGCCCTCGTTCTCGGTGCTCACAGCTCTTCTCCTCGGTCCACGGCTGTTGTTCTCGGAAGCATGCGGTCACACTCTTCACGCTTGTCGATCGGTCCGGCGCGAAACAGCTGTGCATGTGCTTTTGTATGCCGTCAGCTTTTCCCACCGGCCGTCAGAGCACCATAAGCGGTGCCTGTGGGTTCATGGCGAACCTTTATAAGGGATTTGATGGGCGATACAGGGCTTGACGGGCTAAAAAGACATACTCTCCGCGTGCCTCGGCCGCCCGTCCACCGCCCTTCGGTTCCACGCCTTCCCCGTCGCGGTGGCACCATGACGCGGTGACCCACGCACGGCAGCACCGGATCCAAGTCGTCGCCCACCGCGGAGCCTCCGAAGAGGCACCCGAGCACACCCTGGCCGCCTACAAGAAGGCGATCGAGGACGGTGCGGACGCCCTCGAATGCGATGTACGGCTGACCGCCGACGGTCATCTCGTCTGTGTCCACGACCGCCGGGTCAACCGGACGTCGAACGGCCGCGGGGCGGTCTCTGCGCTGGAGCTCGCCGATCTGGCCGCGCTCGACTTCGGGTCCTGGAAGGGCCGCGACCTCTCCCGCGACTCCTGGAAGACACGGGACGAGGAGCCGGACTGGGAGCACCTCCCGGAGGACCGGGCGGACACCTCCGTACTCACCCTGGAGCGGCTGCTCGAACTCGTCGCGGACGCGGGCCGGCGGGTGGAGCTGGCGATCGAGACGAAGCACCCGACGCGCTGGGCGGGGCAGGTCGAGGAACGGCTGCTAGTGCTCCTGAAGCGCTTCGGGCTGGATGCCCCGGCCACCGCCGCCGACTCCCCGGTACGGGTCATGAGCTTCTCGGCGCGCTCGCTGCACCGGGTGCGGGCGGCCTCCCCGACGCTGCCGACCGTCTACCTGTTGCAGTTCCTCTCGCCGCGCCTGAGGGACGGTCGACTTCCGGCCGGTGTCCGGATCGCAGGGCCCTCGATCCGGATCGTCCGCAATCACCCTGCGTATATCGAGCGGCTGAAAAACGCCGGTCATCAGGTGCATGTCTGGACCGTCAACGAGCCCGAGGACGTCGATCTCTGCGTTGACCTGGGCATTGACGCCATCATCACCAACCGGCCGGGGGCCGTTCTGAGCCAGCTCGACGGGAAACATTAAAGAACCTCATAAAGACCGCCAAACACCCCTTGACCCGGGCACCTCACCTGCACCATCCTCCGAACCCGGCCACACCGTCGAAAACCGGCCACCCGATTACAGGGAGTGCTCCGGCGCGTTCGGTCCGTGTTCGATCGTTGTGAATGCGTCACTGAACGTGGATTGGCCGGTTTCCGGTACAGGCCAATGGGGCATCCACACCGTGGCGTGGGGCGAAGGAGGTCTCGGGGGTGGCGTTGGTGGTGGCACAGGAGGTGCCCACGTCGTCGAGCATGGCCGTGTCCCATGGCCCTGCGGGCGTAGGGGAAGCAAGACATCGCATGCGCGACCAGTTGCGTACGGGCGGTGTGTCGGAAGCGGTCATCGACGATGCCGTACTGATCCTCTCCGAACTGCTGAGCAACGCGTGCAAGCACGGCAGGCCCCTGGGCGACGCCCTGGCCGGTGACGGCGACGTCCGGTGCGCCTGGCGCGTGGACACCGGCGGCCGGCTCACGGTCGAGGTGACGGACGGCGGCGGCCCGACCCGCCCGGCTCCGGCCACCCCGTCGGTGACGGCCCACGGCGGACGCGGGCTGAACATCATCAGCGCGCTGGCCGACGACTGGGGCGTACGGGACGAGAACCGGGGCGGGATCACGGTGTGGGTCGTCGTACAGGACGACGACGGCCAGGACGGCGGCGAGGGCGCCGACGACCCGGACGCCGGGCACCCACGCCACGACTTCGCTACGCGCGTCACTTCTCCTACGGTGTCCGCGGCCCCCCGGCGGGAGTTCGCGGACGCGTTCGACGACCTGGACTGACGCGCGCTCCGGGCCGACGCGCCTGTCCGCACGCGCCGGGTTGTCCGTCCCACCGGGTTGTCCACAGGCCGTCCACCACGGTTCCCGCACCGCCGGGTTGTCCACAGGCTCCCGTCGGTCATGGCGTGAACGGCTAGGCTCCCGCCCGTACGAGACGAGCCGTAACCGGGAGACACCCACGATGGCCAAGAAGCGACCCCAGACCACGGCCAAGCGGCCGCAGCTCAGCGACACAGAGGTCCCGGTGGTCGGTGCCCGCGAGCCCTGCCCCTGCGGCAGCGGCCGCCGCTACAAGGCCTGCCACGGCCGCGCGGCCGCCCACGCGGTGACCGAGCTGGTGCAGCGCCCCTTCGAGGGGCTGCCCGGCGAGGGCGACTGGGTGGCGCTGCGCGAGCTGGTGCCCGCGGCCACGGTCGCACTGCCCCTGAAGGGCGGCCTCCCCGAAGGCGTCCCGTCGGTCACGCTCGCCACGGTGCTGCCGATGGCCTGGCCGGCCCTGCGCCGGGACGACGGCTCGGTGCTGCTCGGCCTGCAGAACGACACGGCGTCCGGCGACATCAGCCGCGACCTCGCCGACACCCTCCAGCGCGCGCTGGTCGCCGATCCGGGCACTCCGGTGCAGGCCCGCCGCGCCCCGGCCGACGGTCCGCGACTCCAGGATCTGCTCGACCCGGAAGGCGCGTTCGAGCCAGTTGTGCACCCGGGCTTCGAATTCTGGGTCCCGGAGGCGGAGAACGCGGCGCCGGAGGTGGCCGCCTCCCTGGAGCGCGCCAACGCCGCCGCCATCCCGACCGTGAAGCTCCAGGGCGTCGATGCCGCCTACTGGTGCGAGACGCCCGACAAGAACCATCTGCGCTGGGTCATGCCGTACCCGGAGGAGCAGCTTCTGGACGGACTCGCGCGGCTGCACGCGGCGGGCCGGTCGGGTCTCGGTGAGGGCACCCGTCTCGTGGGGTCCTTCCGTGCTCACGGTCTCACCGTGCCCGTCTGGGACCTGCCGAGCGGGCTCGGCGCGGACGACATCGAGAAGCCGGCCGCCGAGTTCGCCGAGCGCCTCACCGCCGCGCTGGCCACGGAGACACCGCTCACCGCGGACGAGCGCCGCGCGCGCGGCGGCCTCACCAACCGGCAGGTCACGCTGAGCTGACACCCGGAATGGGCCAGGGGTTCGACTGAACGACCGTTCAGCCGCAACAAGCCTGTTCACTCCGGTGACTCCTGTCGCAACTCCCCGTTGTGAAAGGGAAGTCGGTGTCCGAATAGCCGAGATCGAATTTGCGAACCGCCGATCTCTTGTTACCGTTCGAGTAGCCCGGTTGCTGGTGCATCCCCCGTCGCCAGCAACCGGGTCTTTGCTTGCCCGGCTCCCGTTTACGGAACGACGCCGTCCGTCAACTCGCCGTAGGCGCCGAGGAGTTGCTCCCCGAGCGCAGCAACAGCGGCCCGCTCCCACCCCGCCCGGCGAACTCCGCGACGGCCGTGTAGGCCCCCGGCTCGCCCTGGGTCCGCTCGCGGGGTGTCTCGCACAGCGCGGGCTCGTCCTCGGCCTCCACGACGCAGTGCATCTGCACGGTGCGGTCCGCCGGCCCCATGAGGCTCAGCACCGCGTCCAGGCCGTCGCCGGTCGCGTTGCGGTAGTAGGTGCGCGCCCAGGTGTCCTCACCCTGCGTCATGACACAGGTCTGCGCCTCGATGCCGTCGGGGGAGGAGAGTTCGGGCCCGCAGCGCGCGGCCGTCGCCAGTCCCAGGCCGAGCGTCGGCGGGGAGCGGACGGGCGAGGGCGCGACGGACGGCGCCTTGTCCTTGTGGTCGTCGGAGGCGTCGGACGAAGCTGAGCGGCCCGAGCGGCCCGCCGCGTCGGAGGAGCCGGCCGAGCCGAGGGAGCCGGAGGACCGCACCAGGGACCGTACGACCGCGTGACCCTCGTCGCGTACGGGTCCCGCGGACGCCACGGCCAGCGGCAGCGCGACCGCGCACACCGCGACGCCCGCGAGGGCGAGCAGACGAACCATTCGGGGGTCTGGGGGTCGTCCCCCGGAATGACGGCGCATGTAGCGGAAGATAACGACCAACTACGGGCGCCACGTTCCACGCACGCCCGACACCCTTACAACTCGGGCGCGCTCACACCCGTACGAGTGAGGGCCTCGACCACGGCGTCCACCACGGCCTCGACGTCGGGCACCCAGGGCGTGGCCGAGCCGGGCAGTGGTGCGCGCTCCCAGCGGATCCGGCCCTGGCCGGTCTCGGAGGGGGGCAGGGCGAGATAGCCGCCCTCGCCGTGGAAGCGGAGCGAGCCGGGGACGTGGTCCTTGGCGTAGAGCAGCTCGCCCAACTGCTCCAGGGAGTACGGCTTGACGAGCAGCGACCAGCGGGTGGGCGCGGCGACGACCGGGCCCAGGCGCATGCCCTGGCGGTCGAGCGCGGCCAGGGCCCGGGCGGCCGCGGGTGCGGGCAGGCTGACCGCGCAGGGAGCCTTGTCGCCGGTGGCGAGGACGATCGGCGCGGTGGGGCGGTTGCCCCACCACCAGCGCACCATGCGGGCGTCGGTGGTGGCCGCGAGGAGGCCGGGATCGAAGGGGTGGGCACCGGGCACCGTGCACTCAGGGTCCGGACAGCCACAGCGGGCCCGGCCCTGAGGGTCCGGTGCCACGCCCGGGAGTACGGGCCATTGCCATTCTGTCGCGAAGGTCAGGGCCGCGCTGAGCATCTCAGACCTCCTGTTGTCTCGCCTGGACAGGAGCCTGCGTCGCTTTCCGAGGATCTCGCGCATGAGCGCTCGTTCCTTTCCGTTGCACCGCTGGCAACACCGAGGACCACATCACACCATGTGTCGATCACTTCACTGTGCGTACCTGTTGGCGCATCACACCCCTGCCTTCGGCAAGGGGAACCCGTGCGTGCAAGAAAAGCGTGGGCCTGGCGTGGGGGTGGCGAAGTCTGGCGTTTTGCCGTCCCGCGTAGTTCTCTCCGCCTCCGCCACGGGAGGATGGGTCACGATCGTCGGTGGTTAAGACGCCCGGGTCCCTCACCAGGTTCCGGGTGGCCCCCAGCCACCCCTGGCCTTCTCCGAGTACGTACCCATCACGACCGCTGTGACGCTCCGTCGAGCAAACCCAGTCGACCTCAATGGACCGTCCCCTGATGCAGTTTTAGGCCAACTTTGCCAATCCGCAAGAGGAGAGCGAAATACCCCCGCCAAACCCATGGACACCAGGAATCCCAGCAGGACAATGCTGGACATCCCCTCACGAGTGCGTGTACATGTGGAGACACTGCCAGCGGCGCAGAATGACATGGGGGTTTGCGATGCTTTTGAGCAATACGCACCGGTCGGAAAGCCGGACGCCATGACCGCCCCGCATCCTTCGAAAGTGGCTGGAATCGATTCAACGGTTCCCTCGCCCGCACACACTGTCGCGCCCGCGCCTGCCGCCACCGGTACCCCTCCAAGCCCCTCCTCGAACACCCAGAACCCGCCGGATACCGTCCAGAACGCGCCAGGTGCCCTGCTCCAGGACCGGCTCGCCGGCTGGGTGTCCGATCTCACGACCCTCCATGAACTCACGGAGCGGCTGGCACGCACGGACGCACTCGCCGAGGCGCTCCAGGAGCTGCTGCGCGCCGGAGCCGCCCTGGTGGGCGCCCGCCGCGGACTCGTCGTCCTGGAACCCGGCGACGGCCTGGGCCCCGACACCACCATCGGCCTGGGCCTGGCCCGCGCCGACCTCGGCCACATCGAGACCGTCCCGCGCGGGGCGATGTCGTACGGCCAGATTCTCGACGGCGCTCCCGGGGGCGAGGGCGGCGAGATCGTCCACCCCGACCTGTTCGCCGAGGACGGCCTCGACCCGCGCCACCGCGAGGTCGCCGTACGCCTGGGCTACGCGGCCAGTTACGCGCTGCCCCTGGCGACCGACGCGGCCGGGCGGCTGGGCGCCGCCGTGTGGCTCTACGACGAGCCCGCCGAGCCGGTCGAGCGGCAGCGCCATCTGGTCGGGCTGTACGCGCGGTACGCCACCGAGCACCTGGCCCGGGTCCTCGAGGTCGAGCGCACGCGCGCGTGCATGACGACCATCGCCGAGGAGCTGCTGCCGTCCCGGCTCCCCCGCGTGGCCGGTGTGCAGCTCGCCGCGCTGCACCGCACGGGTCCGCGCGGCGGCGGCGACTGGTACGACGCGCTGCCGCTGCCCGATGCCGCGCTCGGCCTCGCGGTCGGCTCGGTGACCGGGTCCGGCCCGAGCGCGATCGCCGCGATGGGCCGGCTCCGGGCGTCCCTGCGGGCGTACGCGGTGATGGAGGGCGAGGACCCGGTCGCGGTCCTGTCCGACCTCGAACTCCTCCTGCGGCTCACCGAACCCGCCCGCTCGGCCACCGCGCTGTTCGCCTACTGCGAGCCCGCGCTGCGCAAGATCACCCTGGCGGGGGCGGGTCACAGCCCGCCGCTCCTGGTCGGGGAGCGGCGCACCGAGTTCGTGGAGACCTCCGTGTCCGCGCCGCTCGGCATGCTGGCCTGCTGGGAGGCGCCGAGCGTGGAGCTGGAGGCCGAGCCCGGCGAGACGGTGCTGCTCTACACGGACGGGCTGCTGCACCGCACCGGCGACCCCATGGACCGCGCCTTCGCCCGTCTCCACGCGGCGGCGGCGAGCGTCCCCAAGGCACTGCGCGAGGACCCGGCCGCGATCGCCGACCACGTGCTGCGGACCGTGCTGCCGGACGGCCTCGACACGGCCGACAGCGACGAGGACGTCGTCCTCCTGGCGGCTCGCTTCGAGTAGTCGCCAGGAAGCCATGTGTAACAGGCCATACGGCCCTGGGCCCCCTTCCGTACGACCGTACGATGGAGGGGGTCCAGTGCCGTATCTAGGAGGATGACCGTGGCCGACGAGCTCACCCCGGCTGTACCGGATCCTGCTGCTACCGCAGCGGGCCCGGAGACTGAGTCTGAGCAGCCTGAAGAGCCGATCAAGAAGCGGAAGAACGGCCTGTACCCGGGCGTCTCCGACGAGTTGGCAGAGAGCATGAAGTCCGGCTGGGCCGACACCGAGCTGCACGATCTGCGGCCCGTCGAGCAGGCCGAGCACACCGCGCGGCGCCGTGCCGCGCTCTCCGCGCGCTTCCCGGGCGAGCGCCTGGTGATCCCCGCGGGCAACCTGAAGGTCCGCTCGAACGACACCGAGTACCCCTTCCGGGCGTCGGTCGAGTACGCGTACCTGACGGGCAACCTCACCGAGGACGGCGTCCTCGTCCTGGAGCCCGGCACCGAGGGCCACAAGGCGACGCTCTACCTCCTGCCGCGCTCCGACCGCGAGAACGGCGAGTTCTGGCTCTCCGGCCAGGGCGAGCTGTGGGTCGGCCGCCGCCACTCCCTCACCGAGGCCGAGAAGCTCTACGGCATCCCCGCCTCGGACGTCCGCGAACTGCCCGAGGCGCTGCGCGAGGCCACCGGCCCGGTCCGGGTCGTGCGCGGCTACGACGCCGGCATCCAGGCCGCGCTGACCGACAAGGTCACCGCCGAGCGCGACGAGGAACTGCGCGTCTTCCTCTCCGAAGCCCGCCTGGTCAAGGACGAGTTCGAGATCGGCGAGCTGCAGAAGGCCGTCGACTCGACGGTCCGCGGCTTCGAGGACGTGGTGAAGGTCCTCGACAAGCCCGAGGCGACCACCGAGCGCTACATCGAGGGCACGTTCTTCCTCCGCGCGCGCGTGGAGGGCAACGACATCGGCTACAGCTCGATCTGCGCGGCAGGCCCGCACGCGTGCACCTTGCACTGGGTGCGCAACGACGGCCCGGTCCGCTCCGGCGACCTGCTCCTCCTGGACGCCGGCGTCGAGACGTACACCCTGTACACCGCCGACGTCACCCGCACGCTGCCGATCAACGGCCGCTTCACCGAGATCCAGAAGCAGGTCTACGACGCCGTGTACGAGGCCCAGGAGGCCGGTATCGCGGCGGTGCAGCCGGGCGGCAAGTACCGCGACTTCCACGACGCGGCGCAGCGCGTGCTGGCCGAGAAGGTCGTCGAGTGGGGCCTGGTCGAGGGTCCCGTGGAGCGCGTCCTGGAGCTGGGCCTCCAGCGCCGGTGGACGCTGCACGGCACGGGTCACATGCTCGGCATGGACGTCCACGACTGCGCCGCCGCGCGGACCGAGACGTATGTGGAGGGCACGTTGGAGCCCGGCATGGTCCTCACGGTGGAGCCCGGCCTGTACTTCCAGGCGGACGATCTCACCGTCCCCGAGGAGTACCGCGGCATCGGCGTCCGCATCGAGGACGACATCCTGGTCACCGAGAACGGCAACCGGAACCTCTCCGCCGGCCTGCCCCGGGCCTCGGCCGAGGTCGAGAGCTGGATGGCGTCCCTGAAGGGCTGACCGTCGACAGCCGGTAGCTGATACAAGACTGATGGCCGGGCACGTGCGGTGCCCGGCCATTCGTGTGCCGGACAGCTGCCGATCGTGTGCCTGGGGGAGGGCTTTTTTCGTGAACGCGCCTAGGGGGAGGGCTTTTTCATGAACGACTTCTGGTCCGGTGTCGGGGTCGACCTGCATCTGGAACCCGACCCGGAGGGCGGCCGCCGGGTCGGTCTCGAACGCGCGCTGCGGGACGCCGTGCGGGACGGCCGGCTCGCCCCCGGGACCCGGCTCCCCGCCACCCGCCGCCTCGCCACCGAACTCGGCGTCTCCCGGGGCACCGCGAAGGCGGCCTACGACCAGCTCGTCGCCGAGGGCTATCTGACCGCGCGCCAGGGCTCGGGCACCCAGGTCGCGCTGCTGCCCTCCGTCGACGCGGAGGCACCGGACGCGGCGGCACGCACGCGTGTACCCCGTTTCGACCTACGGCCCGGCAGCCCGGACGTCGGTGCGTTCCCGGCGGCGGCCTGGCTGCGCTCACTGCGCCGCGCCATCGCGACGGCACCCTCCTTGGCGTACGACTACGGCGATCCGCGCGGCCGTATCGAGCTGCGCACCGCGCTGTCGGGGTACCTGGGGCGGGCGCGCGGGGTGATCGCGCCCCCGGAGCGGATCGTGATCACGTCCGGGTATGTGCAGGGACTCGCGCTCCTCACGCGCGTGCTGGACGGTTCCCGCGTGGCCATGGAGGACCCCGGGCTGCCGTTCCACCGGGAGGTGGTGCGGCACAACGGCGGGCGCGTGGTGCCCGTACGGGTGGATGAACGGGGCGCCTGCGCCGAGGACCTGGGGGACGCGGCGGCCGTGGTGGTGACACCGGCCCACCAGTACCCGACCGGCGTCACCCTGCACCCGGAACGCAGACGGGCGCTCACCGACTGGGCACGCGCGCGTGGGGCACTGATCGTCGAGGACGACTACGACGGGGAGTTCCGCTACGACCGGCAGCCGGTGGGCGCCCTCCAGGGGATGGCGCCGGGACAGGTCGCGTACCTGGGGACCGCCTCCAAGACGCTCGGGCCCGCGCTGCGGCTCGGCTGGATGGTGCTGCCGCCGCACCTCGTCGACGCGGTCGCCGACGCCAAGCTGCACAGCGACCACCACACCGAGACCATCGGCCAGTTGGCGCTCGCCGAACTGATCGACAGCCATGCCTACGACCGGCACGTGCGCGCGTGCCGGCTGCGGTACCGGCGCCGCCGCGACCAACTGCTCGGCCGGCTGGGGGCGCGCAGCAGCGTGCGCGGGATCGCGGCCGGGCTGCACGCGCTGGTGGAGGTCGCCGACGAGGAGGCCGTCCTGGCGCGGGCCGAGGAGGAGGGGCTCGCGGTCGGCCGCCTCGGGGAGCACTGGCACGCGCCTGGCGAGGGGCGGCTCCAGGGGTTGGTCGTGGGGTACGGGACGCCTCGGGAGCGGGTGTATCCGGAGGCCTTGGAGGTGTTGGGGCGGGTGCTGGAGGGGGCGTGAGAGGCCTGGGGCAGGGGCTGGGCGCGTGGTGCGAATTGGACCACTGAAACGGTGACCGATTGGGTCTCTTGAGGGGCCCAAACCCGCCCTATCGTCGTAGCCATGACGAACTCGCTCGTCCCACCCGCGGGCCCCCAACGCACCCTCGCGCTGGCCCAGTTGACCAACTCCGTCGGCGACGGCGCCTACTACGTGACCTCGGCGCTGTACTTCACCCACGTCGTCGGGCTCGCCCCCGCGCGCGTGGGTCTCGGGCTCACGCTCGCGTGGGCCGTCGGTTCGCTGGTGGGGGTGCCGTTGGGGCGGCTGGCCGATCGGCGCGGGCCGCGCGGTACGGCGGTGCTGCTGGCGCTGGCGACGGGGTGCGCGGTGGCGTCCTTCCTCGTCGTCCGGGGATTCGTGCCGTTCGTGATCGCCGCGTGTGCCTACGCCGCCGCGCAGTCGGGGCTCGCGGCGGCCCGGCAGGCGCTGCTGGCGGGGCTGGTGTCCGCCGGGGAGCGGACCGGGCTGCTGGCGCACCTCCAGTCGACGCTGAACGCCGGTCTCGCGGTGGGCGCGGGTCTCGGCGGGCTGGCGCTGCGGGCGGGGACGCGGTCGGCGTACCTCGGGGTGTTCGCGCTGGACGCGGTCAGCTTCCTGGTGTGTGCGGGGCTGCTGCTGCGGCTGCCGTCGGTACGAGCCGGCCGGGTGCGGAAAGCGGGTGGCCTCGGTGTGCTGCGGGACCGGCCGTACGTCGTCGTCACGCTGCTCAACACCGTGCTGCTGCTGCGGATGCCGTTGCTCAGCCTCGGGCTGCCGCTGTGGATCGCGGAGCGGACCCACGCGCCGACCTGGCTGGTCTCCGCGCTGTTCGTGCTCAACACCGGGGCGGTGATGGTCTTCCAGGTGCGCATGGCCCGCGGGATCACGGGGCTCGCGTCGGCCACGCGCGCGGTGCGGCGGTCGGGCTGGATCATGCTGGCGGCCTGTGCGGTGTTCGCGCTCTCGGCAGGCGTGTCTCCGTGGGTGGCCGTGGGCGCGCTGGTGGTCGGGGCGGTGCTCCAAGTGGCCGCCGAGATGGGGCAGTCGGCGGGTTCCTGGCAACTCTCCTTCGATCTGGCGCCTGTTGACCGGGTGGGCGAGTACCAGGGCTTCTTCGGGACAGGCGTCACGGTGGCCAGGACGATGGGTCCGCTGGTGCTGACGTCCCTCCTCCTGGAGTGGGGGACACCGGGCTGGCTGCTGCTGGGCGGGGCGACGGTGGTGGCGTCGTACGCGATGGGGCCGGCGGTGCGGAGGGCCTCCGGCACGGGTGAAGTGACCGTCAGGCAGCGGGTGTTGGCGGGTTGACCGGCACGGGTCCCACCAGGCCGCCCGCGCAGGTCAGTCGCACCGGCGCCGATCCGATCAGGCCACCGGCGCCGATGAACCCACCGCACCCGACCCGGTCAGGCCACTCGCGCCAAAGAACCCACCGCACCCAACCCGCTCAAGCCACCCGCGCCAAAGAACCCACCGGCAACGAGTCCAAGAACAACGCGCCCGCCAGGAGCCCCGCACTTCCGCGGGGGCTCCACGCGCGCGTGTGCAGGTCGGCGTCGAAGGCAGTCAGGGCCTCCGCGCCCGCCGGTGTCGCCGTGCCGCCCGCCTCCAGGATGCCTCGGGCGCCCGCCTGGACCTGGCGCAGGCCCAACGGGCCCGCGGTGTGCAGGAGTTCGGTGTCCTGGAGGGTGGACATGACCGTGAGGAGGGCGTCCAGGCGGGCCTGGGTCTCGGTGGCACCTGCCTGGCGGGCCGTGTCGAGGGCGTCCAACGCCCTGCGTACGTGCGGGAATCCGGCCCTGGCCTCGCCCCGGGCGCCGGCCGCGCCGTACTTGACGGAGATCGACGAACCCCGGGAGGGGCGCCTGGAGGCGCCCTTGTCGTTGAACGCGGTGATCTTCCGTGTGCTCACGGCGATCTCGCGGGCCTTGGCGCCGGGGTCCAGGGCGGCCGCGGCGACCAGGAAGCCGAGGGCCCACAGGGCGCCCTTGTGGCCGCCTCCGGCCAGGCCGACCGAGTGCTCGGTGCACCGGCCGATCGCGCCCAGCTCCGCCCGCAGCGCCGGCGTGGCTTCGCCGGCACGGCGGGCGGCGGCGGCCATCGCCGCGAGGCCGGGCGCCAGCGCCTTGGCCGACCAGCGCAGACTGTCGTGCTCCCGGCGCGTGCTGCGGGCGTCCAGGTCACGCGGGTCGGGCAGGCCCGGCTTGGGAGCCAGGGCCAGCTGACCGGTGAGCGCGGCCACGGCGGCCCGCGCCAGCGCGTCGTCCTCGCGGCTTGTCATGTCCCTTACCTTAAGAGGAGGCCGAGGCGGAAGGGGAGGCACTGTCACTGGGCGCATCGCTGGGCGGGGCGCCCGTGGGGGCGTCGCTCGGCGGGGTGCCGCCTCCGCCGCCGCCCCCGCCCGTGTCCTCCGCGTCCGGGTCGACGCCGAGGGTCAGGGAGCCCTTGTAGCCCTTGGACGGGTCCTTCTTGTGCACGGCCTTGAGGGTGAGCAGACCGCTCGCGGCGCCTCCGCCGTCGTAGACCATGTCGTCGGCGAGGACCGTGTACGAACCCGTGTGCTTGGCGTACGGGTCGAGGGTGAAGATCTCCTCGGCGATGTCGTCGGCGAAAAAAAGCTGGCCGGTGTAGTTGACCTTGCCGCCCTCGTAGGTGCCGTCCTCCTTCTCGCCGCCGGTGTGCACCTTGACGTGGATGTGGCAGGTGCGGGGCGTGTACCAGCCCGGGAAGATCGTCTCGAACTTGACGACCCCGTTGGCGTTGGCAACCTGGTAACCGCGCAGATAGGTCAGGTCGTTGGCACTGTCGCCCTCCTCGCTCTCCGCCGGGGCCGAGCCGCCGGGGTTGGCGGTGGTGTAGCCGGAGTAGTAGCCCCAGGCGTCGCAGTGCCAGATCTCCACGGCCGCGCCGGAGACCGGCGTGCAGCCGTCCGTGGCGTCCACGACGGTCAGCCGCAGGGTGAGCGGGACGCCCGCCTTGCCCTCGGTGATGTCCTTGCGGACCAGCGCGCCGTCGAGGTAGTAGGGGCCCTCCGTGACGCTCGTCATCAGCGTCATGCACTCGCCGCTGGTCGACGTCGCCGTGGCCGTCGTGTCGGCGGTGTCCGCGGTGTCCGCGGTGTCCGCGGTGTCGGCGGACGCCGACTGGAATCCGGCCGCCACCAGGCCGCCTGCGGCGACCGTCCCGCCGGTCACCGCGAGGGCGCGGCGCCGGCTGATCGTTTTGTCTCTGTGGTTCCCGTGGTTCCCCTGGTTTCCCGTCATGGTCGCGAAGCTAGGGAGGGCCGCCGTCAAGGGCGTGAGCGTGCGCTGTGCGCAAGGTAAGAATTCCCAGAAAGCTGAAGTCGGGTCGTCAGGGTCGGGCCGGCATCGGGTCGTCGTCGTGCAGGATCCGCTGGAACAGCCGGTGGTCCCGCCACTGCCCGCCGACGTGCGTATAGCGCGGAGCCATGCCGATCGGCTCGAACCCGCTCTTCTCCAGGACGCGTTGGGAGGCGAGGTTGTCGAGCAGCGTGACCGCCTCCAGCCGGTGCAGCCCGATCGTCTCCCGCGCGATCCGGCACACCCGCTCGACCCCCGCGGTGGCCAGACCGCGCCCCTGGAAGTCGGCGGTGATCCAGTAGCCGAGCGAGGCGCTGCGGAAGGAGCCGAGGACGACCCCGGCGAGCGTGAAGGCCCCGGCGACCCGCCCGTCGGAGACGAGGAGCAGCGGCACGATCCGGCCCTCCCCGAACTCCCGCAGCATCGCCGCCAGCCGCCCGCGCTGCCCTTCGGCGGTGAAGAAGGCGTCCGGGCGGTACGGCTCCCAGGGGCTCCGGTTCTCGGCGAAGGCGGCGGCGAGGGCCGGGGCGTCGGCCGGCTCGGCGAGCCGCAACGTCATACCGTCGGCCAGTTGTTCGGGTCGGATGTCCATGCGCGGATTCTGCCGCCGCGGCGCCGCCACCGAGACACCCGCCTCGAACGCCGAGGCACTCGCGTCGAACGCACCCTCACACCGCCATCAACGGCGCGTCCTTCCGCCACTTCAGGATCTTGTCGAAGCTCACCACCGCCCCGCCCACCCCTGGCTTGTTGCCGATGTGGACGTGGTCGGCGAGCTCCTGGATGAGGCACAGACCGCGGCCGTTCTCGGCCTCGCTCGGGGCCGGCCGGACGGACTGGGTGCGGGCGAAACCGGGGCCCGAGTCCGCGACTTCGATACGACACTTCTCGCCGTCGAGGTACGCGGTGACCCGGTACGCCTCGGTGGGCGTGCCGTGCGCTGTGTCGCCGCCGTGCTCGACGGCGTTGGCGCACGCCTCGCTCAGGGCGACGGAGAGGTCGTAGGAGATGTCCGGGTCGACGCCCGCGGTCTCCATCGTGCCGAGGAACAGTCGCCGGGCGAGTGGCACGCTCGCGGCCTCGCGCCTCAGATGGAGTGACCACCAGATGCTCATGCTCCAGCCTCCCGGCCGCGGCTCGACATAGTGATACCTATTGCCGCCAGTGCCCCTGTGTAAGCACGGAGTTGACGTGATGCCGCCCATATGGGGGATGTGTCCCAAACGTAATTGGTGTATCCGGAGGTAGCTCACGTCGGAGAGTGATCTTTGTGACGTACGACACACTACGGTCCCGATGTTGCGGACCTGCCGTATAGCCGCGACAACGCCGGTGCGATGATGAGCCCGCCATGACTGCCCCCCACCCACGTACGGCGCGCTCCGGAGGTGAACTCCGGGTCCTGCGGGCCGCGGTGTTCGCCGCGGTCTGTGTCGTGCTGGCCGCGGCCGGTCATGCGATCGCCTCCTGCGCCACCGTTCCGCCGTGGACCCTGGGCGCGGGTTTCCTCGTCACGTTCCTCGTCGTGGCCCCGCTCGCCGGGCGTGAGCGCTCGCTGCCGGGGATCGCGGCGCTGCTCGCGGTCGGACAGACCGTGCTGCACACGCTGTTCGGGCTCGGACAGACAGCCAGTACGGCCGGCACGACCGGTACGCCGACCACCGGTGGCCTGTCCGCGTCGGACGCCGCGCTGGTCGCGCGCGCCGCGCATCTGCTGTGCGGGACCACCGCGGCGGCGATCAGCCCGGCACATGCCCAGCAGATCCTCACCGACGCGCGGCTGCTGCCGACCTCGGGCACGACCGGCTCCATGGGCTCGATGAGCGGCATGGGATCGATGCACCACCCGGCGGACGCCATGTCCACCTCCGCCGCCTCCTCCATGTCGCTGCTCCCCTCCGTGTCCATGCTGCTCGGTCACCTCCTCGCGGCACTCGCCGCGGGCTGGCTGCTGCGGCACGGGGACCTGGCGCTGCGGCGCCTGATGGAACTGTCGGCGCAGGGAGTCGCGGAAGGGGCGCTCGTACGGTCCCTGCGCGGGGCCCTCGCCCTGGTGCGCGCCCTGCGGGCCGGGTTGCCGGGGGCGCCCGAGGCGGGGCCGCGGCTGCGCCGTACCGCCTTCTCCGCGCCGCCCGCGCCGCACACCACCGCGCTCCAGCACTCGGTGATCCGCCGCGGCCCGCCGGCCGCCGCCGCACACGTCCTCGCCGCCTGACGCGACGCGACCACCACCCCGCACTCCCTTCCGTGCGTGGAGAGGCCGCCGTCGTGCGGCACACGCGCGTGCCCGGCTTTTTCCGCCGGGAAACCCCTTGGGTCACCCGGGTGTTCACGCGCCCCCTCTTCACCACCGGAACTCACTCGAACTCGAAGTGGAGTGCTCCTTCTTATGAAGGCTTCTCGTATCGCCGCCGCCGCTGCCGTCGCCGGCTCGGCCGTGCTCGTCCTGTCCTCCCCCGCCTTCGCGCACGTCTCCGTGCAGCCGGAGGGCGCGGCCGTCAAGGGCGGCTACGCGGTCGTCGACTTCAAGGTCCCGAACGAGCGTGACGACGCCTCGACCACCAAGCTGGAGGTCACCTTCCCGACCGAGCACCCGCTGGCGTCCGTGATGCCGGAGCCGATCAGCGGCTGGACCGTCAAGGTCACCAAGTCGAAGCTGGCCAAGCCCGCCGAGATGCACGGCGAGACGATCACCGAGGCCGTCACCAAGGTGACCTGGACCGCGACCGGCAAGGGCGTCGAGCCGGGCTACTTCCAGAAGTTCCCGGTCTCCGTCGGCATGCTGCCCACGGACGCCGACCAGCTCGTCTTCAAGGCGCTCCAGACGTACTCCGACAAGCAGGTCGTGCGCTGGATCGAGGTGCAGAAGGACGGCGAGGAGGAGCCCGAGAACCCGGCTCCGACGCTGGAGCTGACCTCCGCCACCACCTCCGGCGCGACCGCCGAGGACGCCTCCGAGAAGACCGAGAACACCGCCGCCGACACCACGTCGTCCGCCGACTCCTCCGACACCACCGCCCGCGTCCTCGGCGTGGTCGGGATCGCCGTCGGCGCTGCGGGCGTGGCGTACGGCGTTCTCGCCGGTCGTCGGCGTACGACCGTCTGAGGCCCGTCACTCATGGCGCGCACAGGGGTCCGTGCGACTCTTGCCTACGGCCCCGGTGCGCGCCGGAGCTCTCACAACTGGGACATTTCTCTATGCGCAAGAAGACGTTCGCGGCGGCCGTTCTGCTCACCGCCGCCACCCTGACGCTCTCCGCCTGCGGCACCGGCGACGACAGCCAGAGCCCTGTCTCCGTGGTCTCCGAGGACACCGCGACGCAGGCCGCCACCGTGCTCGACACCCCGTTCGAGAAGCCGGACCTGGTCCTCACGGACACGCACGGCAAGAAGTACGACCTCCGGGCGGAGACCAAGGGCCGGCCGACGCTGATCTACTTCGGCTACACCCACTGCCCCGACATCTGCCCGCTGACGATGAACAACATCGCCGTCGCCAAGAAGGCGCTGCCCAAGGCCGAACAGGACAAGCTGCGGGTCGTGTTCGTGACCACCGACCCGGCCCGGGACACCCCCTCGGAGCTCGGCAAGTGGCTCAAGGGCATCGACACCCAGTTCATCGGCCTGACCGGCGACTTCGCCACCATCCAGGCCGGCGCCCGCACGATGGGCATCTCCATCGAGCCCACCTCGAAGGACAAGAACGGCAAGCTCGTCTCCGTCCACGGCACCCAGGTCGTCGCGTTCTCCCCGAAGACCGACGGCGGTTATCTGCTCTACGGCCAGGACACCACCGTCGACGACTACACCAAGGACCTCCCCAAGATCATCAAGGGGGAGACTCCGTGAGGCGGTTGGCCGGGCCCGTCGCGGTGCTGACCGGCGCGCTGGTCCTCACCGGCTGCGGCTCGGACGACACGAAGGCCCAGCTCTCGGTCAGCTCCGCGTACATCCCCCAGCCGGTCTCGGAGATGGCGGCGGGCTTCCTGGACATCGCCAACAAGGGTGATGCGAAGGACGAGTTGACCTCCGTCACCAGCGACCTCGGCCCGGTCTCCGTGCACGAGACGGTCGGCCAGGCGATGGAGGAGGTCACCTCCCTCGATGTGCCCGCGCACGGTCAACTCGTGTTCAAGAGCGGGGGCAACCACCTGATGTTCGACAAGCTGAAGCACACGCTGAAGCAGGGCGACAACGTGACCGTGAAGCTGCACTTTGCCAAGTCCGGCCCTCTCACGGTTGAGATGCCCGTGAAGTCGGCGACGTACAACCCCACGACCGGGCACTGAGGGAGGGACCCCACCTTGAAGACGACCATCACCCCCCGCGTCCGCAACCTGGTGCTGCTGCTCCTGGCCGTCACCGGCATGCTCTTCGCCGGGGCCGGGACGGCGTCCGCGCACGCCGCGCTGACCGGCAGCGACCCCAGTTCGGGGGTGGTGGTCGACAAGGCTCCGACGCAGATCTCGCTCACCTTCTCCGAGAAGGTGGCGACGAACGACAACTCGCTGCGCGTGCTCGACCCGAAGGGCAAACGCGTCGACGTCGGCAAACCGTCCAACATCAGCGGTACGACGTACGCCATCCAGGTCCGCAGCGGGCTGCCCGACGGCACGTACACGGTGGCCTGGCAGGTCGTGTCGGCCGACAGCCACCCCGTGGCCGGCGCCTTCACCTTCTCCGTCGGCGCCCCCTCCAGGACCACCGTCTCGGTCTCCGACCAGGACGTCGGCGGCGGGCTCGTCGGCGGGCTGTACGGCTTCGGGCGCTACATGTCGTACGCCGGCTTCATCGTCATGGTGGGCGGCGCCGCCTTCGTCCTGGCCTGCTGGCAGCGGGGCGCCGGGGTGCGCGCGCTGCAGCGGCTGGTCGTCTCGGGCTGGGTCTCGCTGACCGCGGCCACGCTGTGGCTGCTGCTGGTGCGCGGCTCTTACACGACGACCGGGAAGTTCGGCGACATCTTCGACCTGAACCTCCTCGGTCAGGTCCTCCAGACCAAGACGGGCGCGGCGCTCGTCTCCCGGCTGCTGCTGCTCGCCGCCGCCGCGCTGTTCATCGCCGTGCTGTTCGGGGCGTACGACAAGCGGGAGGACGAGGAGAAGCGGGACCTCACGTTCGGGCTCTCCATCGGCGGCGGTGTGGTGGCCGCCGGGCTCGCCGCGAGCTGGGCGCTGGCCGAGCACGCCTCGACCGGGCTGGAGCCCGGCATCGCGATGCCCGTGGACGTCGTCCACCTGCTGGCCGTGGCGACCTGGCTCGGCGGTCTGTCCGCCCTCCTCGTCGCGCTGTACCGGGCCCCCGCCGACAATCCGGTCGGGCGGACGGCCGTACAGAACTTCTCGCGCATCGCCTTCGGCAGCGTCATCGCGCTCGTCGCGACCGGTATCTACCAGTCGTGGCGCCAGCTCGGCTCCTGGTCGGCGTTCACCGACACCGGCTACGGACAGCTGCTGCTCGTGAAGATCGGGCTCGTGGCGCTGCTCGTCGGCATCGCGTCGATCTCCCGGCGTTGGACGGGACGGCTCGCGGAGACGACCGAGACGTCCGAGACAGTCGTAGAAGAAACGGAAGCCGGGGAGTCCGAGGAACGCGAGCCGGAGAAGGAGCACGTCACGGCGTCCGCCAAAGCCGTCGACTCCAGCGCCAAGGCGTCCGCCACGGCCACCGCCTCCACAGCCACCGACTCCACGACCGTCGACGCGTCGGCCGAGGCCGATGCCCACGCGACCGCGTCCACCGCGACCGGCGACTCCCAGCGCGCCGCCCAACTCGCCCGCCAGCAGGCCGCCGTGGACACCACGCGGCAGAAGCGGCTGCGGGACGCGGACCCGATCCGCTTCGGACTGCGCCGCTCGGTGCTCGCCGAGGCCGCCGTCGCCGTCGTCGTCCTCGCCGTCACCACGGCCCTGACGGCCACCGAACCGGGCCGCACCGAGGAGGACGCCAAGGCGGCCAAGGCATCCGCCTCCTCGGCCGCCAACACCTCGTCCTCCGGCGCCCTGACCCTGGACATGTCCTTCGACACCGGAGGCACGGACGGCAAGGGCGTCATCCGGCTCGACCTCGACCCCGCGCGCGTGGGCGGCAACGAGATGCACGTCTATGTGCAGCGCCCCAACGGCCGGGCCTTCGACGTCCCCGAGGTGAAGGTCGCCTTCACCCTCGCCGCGAAGAAGATCGGCCCGCTGCCCGTGACGCCCGACCGCATCACCACCGGGCACTGGGCCGCGACCGGAATCCAGATCCCCATGGCGGGCGACTGGAAGATCTCGGTGACCGTGCGGACCTCCGACATCGACCAGACGACCGTCGACAAGAACGCGCAGATCGGCTGAACCACGCCATGCCTGACCAGTCCATTCCCGAGGCCCGGACCGTAGAGGCACCCCCTGGGGAGACCGTTTCCGAAAACGCCTCCCCCAGGGAGGGCGTTTCCCGCCGACGACTCCTCGGTACGGCCGGTGCCACCGGGCTCGTGCTCGGTGCGGCGGGCGGAGCCGTGGGGTACGCGTCCGCACCGGCCGGGGCCACACCGCTGACCTCGCTGGGCGCGGACATGGCAATGTTTCACGGGAAACATCAGCCCGGCATCACCGAGGGCCTCCAGGCGCGCGGCCATCTCGTCGCCTTCGACCTGGCGGCGGGCGCGAGCCGCAAGGAGGCGGCGGCTCTGCTGCGCCGCTGGTCGACGACCGCCGAGCGGCTGATGGCGGGTGAGGCGGCGGCGCAGGACGACACGGACGTCGCCCGGGACGCGGGGCCCTCGTCCTTGACGATCACCTTCGGCTTCGGCAACAGCTTCTTCGCCCGTACGGGGCTGGAGAAGCAGCGGCCCGTCTCCCTGGACCCGCTGCCCGACTTCTCCTCCGACCACCTCGACAAGGCGCGCAGCAACGGCGACCTGTGGGTGCAGATCGGCGCGAACGACGCCCTGGTCGCCTTCCATGCCATGCGCACGATCCAGAAGGACGCGGGCAGCGCGGCCAGGGTCCGCTGGCAGATGAACGGCTTCAACCGGACGCCGGGTGCCACGGCCCACAAGATGACCGCCCGCAACCTGATGGGCCAGCTCGACGGCACCCGCAATCCCAAGCCGACCGAGTCCGACTTCGACCGGCGGATCTTCGTGCCGGCGTCCGGTTCGACCGACCCGGCGTGGATGGCGAACGGCTCCTATGCCGTCGTACGCCGTATCCGCATGCTCCTCGACGACTGGGAGAAGCTCTCGGTCGGCGCCCAGGAGGACGTCGTCGGGCGCCGCAAGTCCAACGGGGCGGCGCTGTCCGGCGGGACCGAGACGACCGCGATGGACCTGGAG
Source organism: Streptomyces sp. MBT65 (assembly GCF_016612545.1). Classification (GTDB taxonomy): domain Bacteria; phylum Actinomycetota; class Actinomycetes; order Streptomycetales; family Streptomycetaceae; genus Streptomyces. The sequence continues at coordinate 20,691 of NZ_JAENRY010000028.1, forward strand.
AAGACCGACGCGAAGGGCGCCCTGGTCGTCCCCATCAACGCGCACGCCCGGATCGCCCGCCCCGACCAGAACGGCGGCGCGGCGATGCTCCGGCGCCCCTTCTCGTACCACGACGGCATCGCCGCCGACGGCACGCCGGACGCCGGGCTCCTCTTCGTCTGCTGGCAGGCCGATCCCTTGCGCGGCTTCGTCACCGTGCAGCGGAAACTCGACCGCGGTGACGCCCTGTCGACGTACATCCGCCATGAGGCGAGCGGTCTGTTCGCGGTGCCGGGCGGGGCGGCGAAGGGCGAGTACGTGGGGCAGCGGCTGCTGGAGGGGTGAGCCGTCGCCCGTTGGGGTGGCCGGTGCGGGAAGGGTGCACCGGGTTTCGCAAGGCCCATTAGGGTGAAGTCATGCCAGCCAGCTACGCGTATCTCGGCCCTGAGGGCACCTTCACCGAAGTCGCCCTGCGGACGCTTCCCGAGACGGCCACCCGGGAGCTGATCCCGTACGTGTCGGTGCAGTCCGCGCTGGACGCGGTGCGCACCGGCGAGGCCGAGGCCGCGTTCGTGCCGATCGAGAACTCCGTCGAGGGCGGCATCACCACCACCCTGGACGAACTGGTCGCGGGCGCGCCGCTGATGATCTACCGCGAGGTGCTGCTGTCGATCACCTTCGCGCTGCTGGTCAGGCCCGGCACGAAGATCTCCGACATCAAGACGGTCTCCGCGCACCCCGCCGCCCAGCCGCAGGTCCGCAACTGGATGAAGGCGAACCTCCCGGACGCCCTGTGGGAGTCGGCCGCCTCGAACGCGGACGCCGCCCGGCTGGTCCAGGAGGGCCGCTACGACGCCGCGTTCGCCGGTGAGTTCGCCGCCGCCCGGTACGGCCTGGAGGCCCTGGAGACGGAGATCCACGACGCGGAGAACGCCCAGACCCGGTTCGTGCTGGTGGGCAGGCCCGCCCGTCCGGCGGCCCCGACCGGCGCGGACAAGACCTCGGTCGTGATCTGGCAGCGCGACGACCACCCCGGCGGTCTGCGCGATCTGCTGGGCGAGTTCGCCACCCGGGGCATCAACCTCATGCTGCTCCAGTCCCGCCCGACCGGCGCCGGCATCGGCAACTACTGCTTCTGCATCGACGCCGAGGGACACATCTCCGACCGCCGGGTGGCCGAGGCGCTGGCGGGGCTCAAGCGGATCTGTCTTCAGGTGCGCTTCCTCGGTTCGTATCCGCGCGCGGACGTCGGCGTGGACGGGGTGCGACCGCTCTTCCCGGCCACCTCGGACGAGGACTTCCTGGCGGCGGCCGACTGGGTCGCGCACTGCCAGGACGGCCGTTTCTGACCGGTGCTGCCCTGGTAGCGCCCCGGTAGTACCTGCGTATCTTCGTTATCCACAGAAGTTATCCACAGGTCCGCTTCTCGACCTGGGGACAAGTCGACAACTAAGCACGATCCAGTCGACAAATCTCCCTACAGGCCGTCCACGCGTCCACCGGCGCGTAGGTCACTCTTCGTCCACCTGTTTCCCGCGGGCAATCCTATGGAGCGACGCATTTCCACCCGAAAGTGGACGTGAAGCATGATTGGGACAGGAATTACCCACCGCGCGAAACGTTCTGGAAATGATCGTTTTCGATGTCCACAGATCTTTCGCACACCCTGTGGATAACTCTTCCGGGATGTGGATTCCTGTGGACAACCGCGGCCCCAAGTCCCGTTTCCCGCAAGGGATTCGAGTCAACAGGCCGCAGCGCACCTGCCCCGTTCCAGGGAGCGGGGAGCCTTTTCGTTGACCCGCGTCACCATACGAGAACACTCTGCGCAATTACCCCATAACTACATGTAAGCCGCAGTTCGGAATACCGAGTCGTGAGCCGTAACCCGTCACCGGTAACCTGGTCCGCGTGATTGACCTTCGCCTGCTCCGTGAGGACCCCGACCGTGTGCGCGCGTCCCAGCGCGCCCGTGGAGAGGACGTCGCGCTCGTCGACGCTCTCCTGTCCGCCGACGAGCGACGCAGGTCGTCCGGCGTCCGCTTCGACGAGCTGCGTTCCGAGCAGAAGAGCATCGGCAAGCTCATCTCCAAGGCCTCCGGCGACGAGAAGGCCGAGCTGCTCAAGAAGACGGGGCAGCTCGCCGCCGACGTCAAGGCGGCCGACGCCGAGCAGCACGAGGCGGACGAGGAGACCAAGCGCCTCGCGCTCCAGCTCGGCAACCTCGTGCACCCCGACGTGCCCGTCGGCGGCGAGGAGGACTTCGTCGTCCTGGAGACGCACGGCACGATCCGCGACTTCGCCGCCGAGGGCTTCGAGCCCAAGGACCACCTGGAGCTCGGCGAGGCGCTGGGCGCCATCGACGTCGAGCGCGGCGCCAAGGTGTCCGGCTCGCGCTTCTACTACCTCACCGGTGTCGGCGCGCTCCTCGAACTCGCCCTCGTCAACGCGGCGATCGCGCAGGCCACGGAGGCCGGCTTCGTCCCGATGCTGACCCCGGCGCTGGTCCGCCCGCGCGCCATGGAGGGCACCGGCTTCCTCGGCCAGGCCGCGGAGAACGTGTACCACCTGGAGAAGGACGACTTCTACCTGGTCGGCACCTCCGAGGTCCCCCTCGCCGCGTACCACATGGACGAGATCCTCGACGCGGACAAGCTCCCGCTGCGCTACGCGGGCTTCTCCCCGTGCTTCCGCCGCGAGGCCGGGACCTACGGCAAGGACACGCGCGGCATCTTCCGCGTGCACCAGTTCGACAAGGTCGAGATGTTCTCGTACGTCCTCCCCGAGGACGCGGAGAACGAGCACCGGCGCCTCCTGGACTGGGAGAAGCAGTGGCTGGACGGCCTCGAACTCCCCTACCAGGTCATCGACGTGGCCTCGGGCGACCTCGGCGCGTCGGCGTCCCGCAAGTTCGACTGCGAGGCGTGGATCCCGACCCAGGGCAAGTACCGCGAGCTGACCTCGGCCTCCAACTGCGACAGCTTCCAGGCCCGCCGGCTGTCCGTGCGGCTGCGCGACGGCAAGAAGGTGCAGCCGCTGGCCACGCTCAACGGCACGCTGTGCGCCGTACCGCGCACGATCGTGGCGATCCTGGAGAACCACCAGCTGCCCGACGGCTCCGTGCGCGTGCCCGAGGTGCTGCGTCCGTACCTGGGCGGCCGTGAGGTCCTGACGCCGGTCGCCAAGTGAGCACCGGCTTCCCGTACAAGCTGATCGCGACCGACCTCGACGGGACGCTGCTGCGCTCCGACGAGTCGGTCTCACCGCGCACCCGTGCCGCCCTCGCGGCGGCCACGGAGGCCGGCGCCGCGCACATCGTGGTGACCGGCCGCGCGGTCCCCTGGACCCGGCACATCCTCGACGACCTCGGCTACGAGGGCCTCGCGGTCTGCGGTCAGGGCGCGCAGGTCTACGACGCCGGGGAGCACCGCCTGCTGACCTCGGTCACCCTGGACCGGCAGCTCGCCGGGGTGGCACTCGCCAAGATCGAGGCGGAGGTCGGCCCGCTGTACCTCGCGGCGAGCCGGGACGGCCTGGACGGAGACGTCCTGGTCGGCGACGGGTACGCGGTGACGGGCACGCTGCCGTCGACCCCGCTGTCGGACGTGTCCGAGCTGTGGGCCGCGCCGCTGAACAAGATCTACATCCAGCACCCGACCCTCACGGACGACCGGCTCGCCGAGGCGGCGACGCTCGCGGCCGGCGGTTTCGTCTCGGTCGCGCTGGCCGGCGAGGGCATCGTCGAGCTGCTGCCGCTCGGTCTCACCAAGGCGACCGGTCTGTCGTTGGCGGCCCGCCGCCTGGGCCTGAAGGCCGCCGACACGATCGCCTTCGGCGACATGCCCAACGACATCGCGATGTTCGGGTGGGCGTCCCACAGCGTGGCGATGGCCAACGCCCACGAGGAGCTCAAGGCTGTGGCGGACGAGGTGACGTCCTCGAACGAGGAGGACGGGATCGCGGTGGTGCTGGAGCGACTGCTGGGCTGAAGGGCGAGCCCGGCCTGCGACGACGGGCGCCGCTTCGAGAAGCACCGGCCCCGAAAGTCGGTCCAGTCCCAGTGACGACGTCTTGCGGAGGATGCACGGATCGAACGTGCGCGGGCTTTCCAGGCCCGACCAGGGCTTAGCAAGCCCGTGCCTTACCACTCGGCCAATCCTCCGGGAGGGCGGCCCACGCGATAATGAGTCGCGTGCTCGAAGCGGCCGCCCCGGGCAGCTCCCCGTGGTGGGCGACTCGACGGAGGGGTAACTACTCCGGAGACCGCCGCGGGCTGCCCTGAAGGGAGTCGGACGTACTGTCTGGGATCGACATCGTCCAGCTCCTCTCCCAGTCGGTGGCGCCGGCTGATCCGGCGTCGACACAACAACTGTGCCTGTACGCCGAGTTGGGCGCCACCGAATAAAAGGGCGGCCGTGTGGGGGTCAGCGCCGACGCCACCTGCGCCGACGCGCCTTGCTGAAGAACCATCCCGCGGGCGGCTCGTCCGAGCGCCAGGGCTGCGGCTCGGGCGACTCGTCGCGCCAGCGGGCCGCGAGCATCCGGGCCCGGGCGGACGGCTCGGCCGTCTCGGCGGACCGTATGAAGTCGTCGTCCAGGACCAGCTTGTCCCAGCCGTCCCCGGACTCCGCCTGACCGCCGCCGTACGTCGCCTCTCCGGCCATCCCCGTTCCTCCCAGCCGTGCGTCCTGTTTGCCCAGTGTGCCCGGACAGAGATGAAGCCCCCGTCAAGATCAGGACCTGTCATCTCCGCACCGGGCCCCGCCGTTCCTCAGGCACTGCCCTTCCTCATCGGGCCCGTCACTCCTCGCCCGCGAGCTTCAGCGAGCGCAGCTTCTGGCCGGCGTACCAAGTGGCTCCCACGGTGACCAGGACCAGGAACACCGTCGCCGTGGTCAGTCCGACGTCCGAGGTGACCAGCTCGCCGCCGGACACCTTGTGGGCGACGGCCAGGGACCACTGCTGGACGCTGAGCGTGCGGGCGCCGGCGACCAGGGAGCCGAACAGGGCCTCCCAGACGAGGGCGTAGACGAGTCCGAAGACCACCGCGTGCCGGGACACCGTGCCGAGCAGCAGGAAGAGTGCCGCGTAGGCGATGGAGGCGACCAGGGCGGCCACCGTGTAGGCGACGGCGATCTGCTGGCCGTTGCCGTTCAGGATGAACCCGGAGATCAGCATGGGTACGGCCGAGAACACCATGGTGACGGCGACCGCCACGATCAGCTTGGTGAAGATGATCGTGGGGCGCTTCAGGGGCTTCGACAGCAGGTAGACCACCGAGCCGTCGTCGATCTCCGGTCCGATCGCGCCCGTGCCCGCGATGACGCCGATGATCGGCACCATCGTGGCGAGGCCGAGCCCGCCGAGGACGTCGACCGCGGTCTGGTCGTCGGCGCCGGCGAGGCCGCGCACCACTACGGAGATGGCGATCAGCAGCAGGGGCAGGGCGCTCAGGATGAGGGCCCTGCGCCGGCCGAGCAGGGCCCGGTAGGTGAGTCGGGCGACTGTGGGGTCGTACATCTCTTGGCCTCCTACGCCGCGACGAGATACGAGAAGACGGACTCGAGGGACTCGTCGGACGGCGAGACCGTGAGCAGCCGGATGCCGTGGTCCCTGGCCACCCGGGGCAGCAGGGCGGTGAACCGGCCGAAGTCGACGGCCTGGATGCGCAGCGCGCCCTCGGCCAGGTCGACCTCGATGCCGGACGTCGACGGGTCGGCGATCAGCGCGGCCGCGAGGGCGCGGTCGTCGCTGGAGCGGACCAGGTAGCGGTGCGGGCGGTCGGTCATCAGGCGGCGGATCTTGCGGAAGTCGCCGCTGGCCGCGTGCCGTCCGGCGACGACGACCTCGATGTGCCAGGCGAGCTGCTCGACCTCTTCGAGGATGTGGGACGAGAACAACACCGTGCGGCCCTCGTCGCCCATCCGCCGCAGCAGGTCCATGAGCTGCATGCGCTGGCGCGGGTCCATGCCGTTGAAGGGCTCGTCGAGCAGGAGCAGTGACGGGTCGTGGACCAGGGCGGACGCCATCTTCACGCGCTGGCGCATGCCCTTGGAGTACGTGGAGATCTTGCGGTCCTGCGCGTACTCCATCTCGACCGTGGCCAGCGCCTTCTGGGCGGCCTTGGCGCCGAGGCCGTGCAACTCGGCGTTGGCGACGACGAATTCGCGTCCCGTGAGGAAGTCGTACATCGCCTCCCGCTCGGGGACGATCCCGATGTGCTTGTAGATCTGCTCGTTGCGCCACACCTGCTGGCCGTCGAGGGTGACGGTGCCGGTGGAGGGGGCGAGGAAGCCGCCCATCATGTTGATGAGGGTGGACTTGCCGGCGCCGTTGGGGCCGAGGAGTCCGGTGACTCCGGGGCCGACGTTCATGGTGATGTCGTTGACGGCGACCACGTTGCCGAACCAGCGGGAGACGTGGTCGATGGAGAGCGTGGTCACAGGCCCACCTTCCGGTAGCGGCGGATCAGGAGGCCGTAGGTCGCGGCGATGAGCCCCAGGACGGCGAGGACGTAGACGACGCCTTCCGCGTGGGTGGGGCCGACGCCTCCGGGGAACGCCGAACTCGCGCCCAGGAAGGCCGACTGGAGTCCGTCGATGAGGGTGACGGGCGAGAAGAGGCCGATCCAGGGGATCGCGTTCGTGGCGTTCTGCGCGTCGGCGATCGCCTGGAGGGTGGAGACCGCGCCGTAGGAGATGGTCAGTACGGCGATGACGGCCGCGATGCCGAAGCCTCGGCGCGGGGTGACCGCGGCGATGACCAGGCCGATGCCCGCGAAGAGGAGGGAGAGGAGGGTCACGGAGACGAGTCCCTGGGCGAAGCCCTTGGTCTGGTCGGCGAAGTCGAGCTTCGCGAGCAACGCTCCTACGTAGAGCACGATCAGGGGGGCCGCGGTGAGGATGAACATGGCCGAGGCGAGGGCCGCGAACTTGGCCCTTACGTAGTCGGCGGTCTCGATCGGCCGCGAGAAGTACAGCGGTACGGTCTTGAAGCGCAGGTCGCGCGAGACCGACTGGGGTGCCTGCGAGGCTACGTAGAGGCTGATCACGGCCTGCATGATGATCGCGTAGCGCGTGTAGTCGACGGGCAGGTCCTTGGCCTTCGTGGCGACCGCGACGGCCACCATGATGGCCGCGGGCACACACATGACCACGAACAGCAGCATCGGCAGCACCTTGGACTTCACCGAGCGGCCGAGGCCGTAGGCGCCGCGCAGGGACTGCGAGTAGAGGGAGCGGCGGGCGTAGGCGCGGCCCAGGCGGGGGCCGTTGTAGTTGCGGTAGCCGATGTTGTGGATACGGGTCTGGTCGCCCGGCTGGGGGACCAGGGGCTGGTCAATTGCCATGGCCTACGGCCTCCTTCCGCTCTGCGTCGCTGCCGGTGCCCGTGTCGGCGCCGGTGTCGGTGAAGACCTCGGAGATGTGGTGCCTGCGCTGCTCCATGCGCACCAGGCCGAGGCCGAGGTCCGCGATCACGTCCCGGATCACGTCGTACGTCTCCTCGCCCGAGGCCGTCAGGAGCAGGACGTGGCCAGCGCCGGGCAGGCCGCTGCTGTCGTGGGTGTCGACCCCGCGCGCGTGGAGCGCCTCGCGCACGGCGCGGGTGCCGTCCGGGTGCTCGTCGGTGTCGGTGACCTCGATCGCCAGGGTGGTCGTGGTCTGGGTGAAGTCCGTGGTGGAGCTGGAGCGCAGGAGCTTGCCGCCGTCGACCACGATCACGTGGTCGCAGGTGCGCTCCAGCTCGCCCAGCAGGTGCGAGGTCACCAGGACGGAGATGCCGAAGTCCGTGTGGATACGGCGGATCAGGCCGAGCATCTCGTCGCGGCCGACCGGGTCCAGGCCGTTGGTCGGCTCGTCCAGGAAGACCAGCTGCGGGTCGTGGACGAGGGCCTGCGCGAGCTTGACGCGCTGCTTCATGCCCGTCGAGTAGCCGCCGATGGGGCGGTAGCGCTCCTCGTACAGCCCGACATGGCGCAGGGTGTCGGCGGTGCGCTCGCGCGCCGCGGTCGGGGGCAGGCCGGACATGCGCGCCATGTGGACGACGAACTCGGTGGCCGAGACGTCGGGCGGCAGACAGTCGTGCTCCGGCATGTACCCGACGCGCTCGCGGATGTCGGCACCCTTGGTGGCGACATCGAGGCCGAGCACTTCGGCTCGGCCCTCGGAGGCGGGGGACAGACCCAGCAGGATCTTGATCAAGGTCGACTTGCCGGCTCCGTTGGCACCGACGAGCCCCGTCACACCGGGGCCGACGTCCACGGAGAGCCGGTCAAGCGCGGTCACCCGGGGGAACCGCTTGCTCAGGCTTTCGGTCGCGATCACAGTCACGTCTACGAAGGTAGTGACGCGGACCACTGCGGTCGTCACCCCGCAGAGCTGTACTCACGTCAGACTCCAGACGTACGGGCCCGTAGGGGATGCCCCTACTTGAGGGCTACGCGACCGGCCCGCCGGGTTATCCACAGGTGGAGATCAAGCCTATTGACGGAGCCTCTAACAACTGTCACATTCACCAGTGTCAAGTTACGAGCACGTACCGCAGTCGGTGTGGACAGGTGGGGCGGTGGCATGACTACGGCGGTGACACGCGAACTCTCCGCGGAACTGCGGGGGTTCAGGGAGGTCCAGCGGCTGGCGTACGCGTGCGCCGAGGCCGTCGCGGCCCGGCTGGAGCCCGGGGTGACCGAGCGCGAGGCGGCCCGGATGCAGCGGTCGTGGCTGCGCGCGAAGGGTGTGAAGGACTGGTTCCACCTGCCCTTCGCCTGGTTCGGCGACCGCACGGCGTTCACGAACTTCCGGGTGCCGCTGCAGTTCTTCCCCACGAACCGCCGGCTGGAGCCCGGGATGCCGTTCATCCTGGACATGGCCCCGGTGTACAAGGGCTTCACGGCCGACATCGGGTATTCGGGCTCCCTGGGGGCGAACCCGGTGCAGGACAGGCTGATGGCCGACCTGGAGGCGCATCGTGAGCTGCTCCTGCGCGAGGTGCGCGAGCGGCGCCCGCTGCGCGAGATCTACGAGGACGTGGACCGCCTCATGGTCCGCCAGGGCTACGCCAACCGGCACCGCGCGTATCCCTTCGGCGTGATCGCGCACAAGGTCGACCGGGTGGCCGAACGCCCTTGGTCCCCGCGGCTGTTCGGGTTCGGCACGCAGTCCCTGAAGGGGCTGGCGAGCGACGCGCTGCACGGCCACCGGGACGGCTGGTCCCCGCTGTGGTCGCCGTACCGCTTCTCCGACCATCCCCCGCACCCGGGCCTGTGGGCGGTCGAACCGCATCTCGGATTCCGGGGCACGGGCGCCAAGTTCGAGGAGATCCTGGTCGTCACCGACTCCAGGGACCCCGAACAGAGCGCCTTCTGGCTCGACGACGATCTGCCGCACGTGCGGCGCTGGGCGGAGGACAAGTGACGCTTGAGGGTGCGCGCGAGCGCCGGGTGCGGACCGGCGGAGTCGAGCTGTGCGTGGCCGAGTTGGGGGACCCGTCGAACCCCACGGTGGTCCTGGTGCACGGCTACCCCGACAGCAAGGAGGTCTGGTCCGAGGTGGCCGGCCGCCTCGCCGACCGCTTCCATGTGGTGCTCTACGACGTCCGGGGGCACGGTAAGTCCACGGCCCCGCAGCCGCTGCGGGGCGGGTTCACCCTGGAGAAGCTCACGGACGACTTCCTGGCGGTCGCGGACGCGGTCAGCCCGGACCGGCCGGTGCACCTGGTGGGGCACGACTGGGGTTCGGTGCAGTCCTGGGAGTTCGTCACCGTCGCGCGCACGGAGGGCCGAATCGCCTCCTTCACGTCGATGTCCGGGCCGTCCCTCGACCACTTCGGGCACTGGATCAACAAACGCCTGACCCGGCCCACCCCGCGCCGTGTCGGCCAACTCCTGGGCCAGGGCGCCAAGTCCTGGTACGTGTACCTGCTGCACACGCCCGTGCTGCCCGAACTCGCCTGGCGCGGCCCGCTCGGCAAGCGCTGGCCGAGGATCCTGGAGCGCGTCGAGAAGGTCCCGCGCGGCGACTACCCGACCTCGTCGCTGCCCCAGGACGCGGCCCACGGCGCCTGGCTGTACCGGGACAACGTCCGGGCGCGGCTGCGCAGGCCACGCCCCGACGCGTACGCGCACGCGCCCGTGCAGCTCGTCACGCCCCTGGGGGACGCGTTCCTGTCGGAGCGGCTCTACGACGACCTGGAGCTGTGGGCGCCGGGGCTGGTGCGCCGCACGCTGCCGGCCAAGCACTGGATCCCGCGCACGCGACCCGATCAACTGGCCTCCTGGATCACGGAGTTCGTGACCGCCCACGAGGGCGACCGACCTTTGCCGACACCGGCGACCGGCAAGTACGTCGAGCGGTTCGGCGGACAGCTCGTGCTGGTCACGGGCGCGGGCAGCGGTATCGGGCGGGCCACGGCGTTCGCCTTCGCCGAGTCCGGCGCGCGCGTGGTGGCCGTCGACCGGGACGCGGAGAGCGCGGCCCGCACCGCCGAACTGGCCCGGCTGATCGGCGCCCCCGAGGCCTGGGCGGAGACCGTCGACGTCTCCGACGAGCAGGCCATGGAGAAGCTCGCCGCGAAGGTCGCCGCCGAGTACGGCGTGGTGGACGTCCTGGTGAACAACGCCGGAATCGGACTCTCCGGTTCCTTCTTCGACACCACCCCGGAGGACTGGAAGAAGGTCCTCGACGTCAACCTGTGGGGCGTGATCCACGGCTGCCGGCTCTTCGGGAAACAGATGGCCGACCGCGGCCAGGGCGGCCACATCGTCAACACCGCGTCGGCGGCGGCCTTCCAGCCCTCCAAGGCACTGCCCGCGTACGGCACGTCCAAGGCGGCGGTGCTGATGCTCAGCGAGTGCCTGCGCGCGGAGCTGTCCGGGCAGGGGATCGGTGTCTCGGCGATATGCCCGGGCCTCGTCAACACCAACATCACCTCGACCGCGCACTTCGCCGGGGTCGACGCCGACGAGGAGAAGCGGCGCCAGAAGAAGTCGGCGCGCCTGTACGGGCTGCGGAACTACCCGCCGGAGAAGGTCGCCGACGCGATCCTGCGGGCGGTCGTCCGCAACCAGGCCGTCGTACCCGTCACCCCGGAGGCGCGCGGCGCCCACCTGATGTCCCGGTTCGCCCCGCGCGCGCTGCGGGCGATGGCCCGGCTGGAGCCGCCGCTGTGACCTGCGCGGACGAGCACGACGAGAACGAGCACGAGCACGATGTGAGGGAGCACCACGCGCGCGAACACCACGCGATCGCGCCCCGCCGGGTCTCCTTCGACTGGTCGCGCACGCCCCTGCACTGGATCCCGGACGAGCCGACCGCCACGCATGTCCTCAACGTCCTGCATCTGCTGCTGCCGGCGGGGGAGCGGTGGTTCGTGAAGGTCCTCAAGGAAGGCCTGCCACTCGTCAAAGACCCTCGACTCCGGGCCGACGTCAAGGGGTTCATGGGCCAGGAGGCCACGCACAGCGTCCAGCACGCGCACGTGCTTGACGCGCTCACGGCCCAGCGGTTCGACACCGCGGCCTTCACCCGGCATGTCGACTTCCTCTTCGAACGGCTGCTCGGTGAACGCCCGCCGCTCGGCGCGCCGGTCCCGGAGCGGGAGTGGCTGCGTTTCCGGCTCGCGGTCGTCGCGGCGATCGAGCAGTTCACGGCGGTGCTGGGCGACTGGATCCTGACCGCCGAGGGCCTCGACCGGGCCGGCGCCGACACGATCATGCTGGACCTGCTGCGCTGGCACGGCGCGGAGGAGGTCGAACACCGCGCGGTCGCCTTCGACATGTTCCAGCACTGCGGCGGCCACGGCCTCCCCCGCTACGCGCACCGCGTCGTCGGCATGGCGGTCACGGCCCCCGTGATGCTCGCCCTGTGGGCCTGGGGCACGGCCTACTTGATCCGCCACGACCCCCAACTCCCCGCCCACGCCCGCTACTCCCTCGCCGGACACAACAAGGCCGTACGAAAAGGCCTGCTCCCCACCTGGAGTTCGCTCGGCGCGGCCGTCCCCCGCTATCTGCGGCGCTCCTACCATCCGTCGCGGGAGGGGTCGTTGCGGCGGGCGGTGGAGTACCTGAAGCGCTCACCGGCGGCGCGGGCGGGGGCCGCGTGACCTCCGGGGCAGGTCCCGACTCCCGCTCCCGCGAGCCCACCTACCGCATCGAGGACCTCGCTCGGCTCAGCGGTGCCACCGTCCGGACGATCCGTGCCTACCAGGACCGCGGTCTGCTCCCCCGGCCCGAGCGGCGCGGGCGGGCCAATGTGTACGCCGACGTCCATCTCGCCCGGCTCCGGCAGATCGCGGACCTGCTCGACCGCGGCTACGGGCTGTCCTCCATCAAGGAGTTGCTGGACGCCTGGGACGCGGGCCGGGGTCTTGGCGGGGTGCTCGGGCTGGTCGCCGAGGTGGACGGGCCGTGGACCGACGAGGAGGCGGTCCGGGTCTCGCGTGCCGAGCTGGAGCAGCGCTTCGGCGGCAGCACGGACGCCGCGGCCGTCGCCGAAGCCGTCGAACTCGGCGTGCTGGAGCCGGTCCCCGGAGACCCCGACTCCTTCCTCGTGCCGAGCCCCCAAGAGCTGGCGGTCGCCGTCGAGTTGCACGCCTCGGGGGTTCCCCTGTCCGCGATCTCGTCCCATCTACGGGAGTTGAGGGTCCAGGTCGAGCACATCGCCTCCCGTTTCCTGGAGTTCACCACCGAGCACGTCTTCGCCCGCTACCTCGAAGGACCGCACCGCCCGACGGACGCGGACGCCACAGAAGCGGCCTCACTCGTACGACGACTGCGTCCCCTCGCGCAGCAGACCGTGGACGCCGAACTCGCCCGCGCGATGCGCCTGTTCGCCAACCGGTCGCTGCGCCGGCACCTCGGAGAAGCGGAGCCTGCACGGTCGGCGTTCTCGTCACGTTCCGTGGCCGTGCCCGAGACGACAATGCGGGCCGTGGAGGCGCTGGTTGGTACGGCGAACGCGGCGGACTTCATCGCGCTGGCGGCTGAACGGGAGCTGCGGGCAAGGGCGTTGGATGCGCTCATGCCAAGGGGTGGGCCCCCAGCTGATCTTGACGAACAGGGCTGACATGACAGGGAGTTGTCCACAGAAACGGCAACTCCCCCTGTGGATAACTACAGTTGGTTGTGGATCAAACATCGGCCACAAAAGAAAATGCGTGATCCACGTCTCTCGCGTCATGCTGAGCGGATGGACGAAAGACGCACCGTGAAGGTGTCGAAGTACCTCTCCAAGCATCTGCGCCACCAACCCGAGCGGATCGGGCTCGCGCTCGACGAGGCCGGCTGGGTCGAGATCGACACGCTGATCACGGCCTGTGCCGCACACGGGTTCCGGTTCGACCGCGAGGAACTCGACCACGTGGTGGCCACGAACGACAAACGCCGCTTCGCGATCGAGGGCACCCGTATCCGCGCCAGCCAGGGCCACAGCATCGAGGTCGACCTCGGACTGCCCCCGGCCACCCCGCCGCCGTACCTCTTCCACGGCACGGTCGCCCGCAACCTGGAGGCGATCCGGGCCGAGGGGCTCAGGCCCATGAACCGTCACGCCGTACACCTCTCCGCCGACCGGGAGACGGCGACCCGCGTGGGTGCCAGGCGCGGCCGGCCCGTCGTGCTCTCCGTGGACGCGGGCGCGATGCACCAGGACGGCCAGGTGTTCCGGGTCAGCGAGAACGGGGTGTGGCTCACGGAGGCGGTGCCCGTGCGCTATCTGCGGTTTCCCGAGTCGCACTGACCCCGGACGGCCCGGGGAGGCCCGGGAAACCCGACCGGGTATGGCCTCGGTCGTGTCACCCCCGGCATGATCAGTGGTATGGACCACTTCCCCACCACCGAGGCCGCCGTCACCGCCCTCCGTGCCCTCGCGGCCGAGTACGCGCGCGAGATCGAGGTCACCCATGACATCGGCGCCGATCAGACCTCACGCCGTACCTCCGCGGGCTTCGGCGTCACCGTCGACCCGGACGGCTCGCTCCCGCACGAGGCCTTCGCCGAGTTCGGCGGACTGCCCCGGGTGAGTGTGCGGCTCTATCCCGAGGACGACGCCCTGATCACGGTCGAGGGCATCGACTGCCCCGACGTCGCCCGCGACGACGTCCCCGCCTTCCTCCGCTCCCTCTTCGACGGCCGCGCGTACGTCAAGACCCGCCGTTTCCCGCCCGCATGCCGCCTGATCGTCCCGCTGCCCGGCGACCGGACGCACGAGGAGTGGATCTCGATGATCATCCTCACCCCGTGGCTCAACAGCCGCATCCAGTGACGGTTTCACGTGAAACACGCACGGCCCATAACCTGGGAATCATGAGTCTGCGTCTGAGCACCGTGATCCTCCCGTACCGCCGCTGGAACGAGGGGAGCCGCAAGGCGTGGCAGCGCGCGGAACAGCTCGGCTTCCACACCGCCTACACCTACGACCACCTGTCCTGGCGCACCTTCCGGGACGGCCCGTGGTTCGGTGCCGTACCGACGCTCACCGCCGCCGCGGCCGTCACCGAGCGGATGCGGCTGGGCACGCTCGTCACCTCGCCGAATTTCCGGCACCCGGTGACCCTCGCCAAGGACCTCATCTCCCTCGACGACATCTCCGACGGGCGGGTCACCCTCGGCATCGGCGCGGGCGGCACCGGCTTCGACGCCACCGCGCTCGGGCAGGAGCCGTGGACCCCGCGTGAGCGGGCCGACCGGTTGGGAGAGTTCGTTCCGCTGCTGGACCGGCTGCTCACCGAGGACTCGGTGTCGTACGAGGGCGACTTCTACTCGGCGCACGAGGCCCGCAACATCCCGGGCTGTGTGCAGCGGCCCCGGCTGCCCTTCGCGGTGGCCGCCACCGGGCCACGCGGGCTGAAGCTCGCCGCCCGGTACGGGCAGGCGTGGGTGACCACCGGAGACCCCAGGCTGTTCGAGAACGGCACCCCCGAACAGTCGGTTCACGCCCTCCGCGGGCAGGCCGAGAAGCTGGCCGACGCGTGCGCCGCGATCGGCCGGGAGGCGGCGGGGATCGACAAGATCCTGCTCACCGGCTTCACCCCGGACCGCAGCCGTCCGCTGGAGTCCCTCGACGCCTTCGTCGACTTCGCGGGCCGACACCAGGAACTGGGCTTCACCGACATCGTGATCCACTGGCCCGTCCCGGACTACGCCGACTTCGCCGCGGACGAGAAGGTCTTCGAGCAGATCGCCATGGAGGCTCCGACGCAGCTCCGCTGAGTCGGCACCACGACACCACAGCATCACCGCATCACCGCTCCGTCGGGACCGTGGAGTGCATCGGCCCTGGTGGGAGCGGTGACCACTCACCTGTGCACTCTCCCGCACAGCCGTGCGGGCATATGCGGGAGAATGGCCCGGTGACCTCAGCTACTCGACAGCCCGAGACCCCGGCCTCCGCCGTCCCGCCACGGCTGATCGCCACCGACCTGGACGGCACTCTCCTGCGCGACGACAAGTCGGTGTCCCCCCGCACGGTGGCGGCCCTGGCGGCGGCCGAGGAGGCGGGTATCGAGGTCTTCTTCGTCACCGGCCGCCCGGCCCGCTGGATGGATGTCGTCAGCGACCATGTCCACGGCCACGGCCTGGCGATCTGCGGCAACGGCGCCGCCGTGGTCGACCTGCACGGCGGCCCCGGTGCCCACCGCTTCGTGAAGGTCCGCGAACTGGCCCGCGAGAACGCCCTCGACGCCGTACGCCTGGTGCGTGACGCGGCGCCCGGGACGGTGTACGCGATCGAGCAGACCTACGGCTTCTACCAGGAGCCGGCGTATCCCAAGCTGCACCTGGAGATCCCGGACACCCTCGCCCCCGCCGAGAAGCTCCTGGCGCCGGACGCCCCGGGGGCCGACGAGCCGGTGCTGAAGATCCTCGCGTTCCACCCCGAGCTGGACCCGGACGTCTTCCTGGACGTCGCCCGCCGCGCCCTCGGCGACCGCGCGAACGTCACCCGCTCCAGCCCGAGCGCCCTGCTGGAGATCAGCGGTCCCGGGGTGTCCAAGGCGAGCACGCTCGCCCTGTGCTGCGCGGAGCGCGGTATCGCGCCCAAGGAGGTCGTCGCCTTCGGCGACATGCCGAACGACGTCGAGATGCTCACCTGGGCGGGACAGTCGTACGCGATGGGCAACGCGCACCCCGACGTGCTCGCGGCGGCCTCCGGGCGGACCGTCGACAACAACGAAGACGGTGTGGCGGTCGTGATCGAGCGGATGCTGGCCGAGCGGCGGTAACGGCAGCCGGCTCCGGCTGCGACGGTGGCCGGTTGTAATGGCGGCTGGTTGCAATGGCGGCCGGTTGTAACGGGCGTAGTCCTGGATCACGCCCCTTACCCACCTGGCCCTAGCCGAGCGGGACTCCTCGCTGTGCCAGCCAGGGCAGTGGGTCGAGCGCCGATCCCAGCTCCGGGGTGACCCGCACCTCGAAGTGCAGATGCGGGCCGGTGGAGTTGCCGGTCGTGCCGGACTGGCCGATCCACTGGCCGGTGGTGACGCGGTCGCCCTGGTCGACGGTGACGGCGGCGAGATGGGCGTACTGCGTGCAGTAGCCGCCCGGGTGCTCGATCACGACCTGGATGCCGAAGGCGCCGCCGCAGGACACCCGGACCACCCGGCCCGCTCCGGCCGCCCGCACCGGTGTGCCGATGGGCACCGCGAAGTCCTGACCGGTGTGCCGGTTCGCCCAGCGGGAACCGCCGCTGCCGAAAGCCGCGGACAGTTCGACCGTCTCCACGGGTGCGACCCATGAGGCGGTGACCTGGTTCGGCGGCTGGTCGAGGCGGACGGCGCCCCGGCAGGTGCCCGCCGCGACCGAGGCGTCCGCCTGGCCCTGCAACTGCCCGCGCGCCTCGTCGAGTCTCCGCTGGATGCCCTGTTTCAGGTCGGCGAGTTCGGCGTTCCGCTTCTTCAGTGCCCGCCACGCCGACGCCGCCTTCGCCTCGTCCGCCGCGAGGCGTACCTCGGCCCGCCGGCTTCTGCCGATCGCATTGCCGACGGCGAGATCCGCCTGGGAGAAGACGTGCTGATCGCGCATCAGATCCTCGGGGCTGTCCGCGAGGATGATCCGGGCCGCCATCGGGATCCCGCCGCCGCTGCGGTACTGGGCGCGGGCGATCCGGCCCAGGTCCTCGTGGAGCCGTGCGGTCTCCCGCCGTTCGCCGTCCAGTCGGGCCTCCGCCTGCTGGGCGCGGGCCTGTTGGGCGTCCGCCTCCTGCCGTCCCGCCTCGTACCGCTGGGTCGCCAGGGCCGCGTCCTCGTACAGCCGCGCCACCTGCGCGCTGACGTCCGCGGTGGGCTGGTCGTCGTCGCCTGGACGGGCCGCCAGGACGGCGATCGCGCACAGCAGCACCGGAACGAGCAGCGGATGACGGCGAGATGAGCGCATGTCAGCGATCGTGACCCGAGTGAAGGACCGGGGCCCTGTTCACGTCGTACGCATGGGGGACGCGTTGCTGCGAACGGCTCAGCACCAGGCCATGGTGACGAGCTCGGCGGAGGGCCCTGGTGACGGGTTCAGTGGAGGGCCATGGCGACGCGCTCAGTGAGGCGCCTGCCACACCACCGTCGTGCCGCCGCCGTCCGCGCCGATACCCGGCCCGTACCAGCTGTCGCCGCCCAGGGATTCGGCCCGCCGCTTGAGGTTGTTCAGGCCGCTGCGCCGGCCGCCCGCGGGGATGCCGACCCCGTCGTCCGCGACGGTGAGCCGGACGCCGGGCCGTCCGTCCGGCAGGGGCGCGGTCGCGTCGACGACGACCTCGATACGGGTCGCCCGCGCGTGCCGGAACGCGTTGGAGAGGGCCTCGCGCAGGGCCGCGACGAGGTTCTTGCCGGTGAGGTCGCCGACCGTCGTGTCGATCGCGCCGACGAAACGGTGCGCGGGCCGGAAACCGAGCGGCACGGACGCCATGTTGATCTCCCGCAGCACCCGTGTGCGCAGTCCGGAGGGCGCCTCGGCGGGGCCCTGCTGGAGCGCGAAGATCGCGGTGCGGATCTCCTGGATGGTGACGTCGAGTTCGTCGACGGCGTTGCCCACACCACGCCGCACCTCGGGGACGAGCGGTCCGCGCCGGGCGCTCTCCAGCATCATCCCGGTGGCGAACAGCCGTTGGATGACCAGGTCGTGCAGATCACGGGCGATCCGGTCGCGGTCCTCGTACACCGCGAGCCGTTCCCGGTCGCGCTGGGTCTCGGCCATCATCAGCGCGAGCGCGGCCTGCGAGGCGAACTGGATCGCGAGGGTGCGTTCGGTCTCCGTGAACCGCCGCCCGCCCTGCGCGCGGGGCGTGACCAGGGCTCCCAGGACCCGCCCTCCGCTTTGCAGGGGCAGTGCCATGATCGGCCCGTACGCGCGTGCGAGGGCGCTGATCATGCGCGGATCGGTGGCCGCGTCCGCCACGAACACCGGCCGTCCGGCGAGGAGTAGGGCCATGATCTCGCTCTCCGGCGGGACGACCCTGCCGAGCTGGTCCGACGGCCGTTCCGAGGCCACGGCGACGATCTCCATGCCGCCCTCCTCGGCGGGCAGCAGCACGATCCCGGCCTCCGACCCGGACAAGCGGCGGGCCCGTTCCGCGACGACCTGGAGGGCCTCCTCGGCGTCCCCGCCGGACAGCAGGGCGGTCGTGACGGCCACCGACCCGTCGATCCACCGCTCACGCTGCTGGGCGGCCTCGTACAGCCGGGCGTTGCCGACGGCGATACCGGCCTCGGTCGCCAGCACCCGGACCATGGTGACGTCGTGGTCGTCGAACGGGACCCCGCCGCGCTTCTCGCCGAGATACAGGTTCCCGAAGACCTCGCCCTGGACCCGGATCGGAACACCGAGGAAGCCGCGCATCCGCGGATGGTGCTCCGGAAAGCCCCAGGACCGCGGATCCTCGGTCACATCCGCCAGCAGCACCGGCTCCGACTCCCGGATGAGCGCGCCGAGCAGCCCCGTGTGCCCGTCGGGGAACCGCCCGATGCGCCGCGCGGTCCCCGCGTCGACCCCATGGAAGACGAAGTCGGCGAGGGCGTCGCCGTCCTCGTCGACGACTCCGATCCCCGCGTAGCGCGCGTCGGTGAGAGTGGCCGCCGCCTCGCAGATCCGCTCCAGTGTGGAGTGCAGTTCGAGCCCGCTCCCGACGGACCGCATCGCCGCCAGCAACTGCGGCATCCGCACAGCCGGTTCGGCCGACGGTCCCGAGGCGGGCGACGGGGGACCGGAACGCGCGGCGGCTGACATACCCCGAGCGTAATTAGTCCCCTTTGACACGGAAAGTCGAGCAGATCCACCGCCGGGTGCCCTAACCGGCCGCCACCAGCACCTCCGACTCCGCCTCCCGCTCCGCCATCCCCCGCAACGGCCCCGCCACCGAGGCCAGTCCGGCGTACGGCCCCCGCTGCACCACACGTCCTTCGTCCAGCACGATCACCTCGTCCACGTCCTCCAGACCCGCGAGCCGGTGCGTGATGAGCAGGGTCGTACGGCCTTCCGTGGCGGCCAGCAGATCGGCGGTGAGCGCGTCGGCGGTCGCCAGGTCCAGGTGTTCGGCGGGTTCGTCGAGCACCAGGACCGGGAAGTCGGCGAGCAGCGCGCGGGCCAGTGCCAGCCGCTGCCGCTGCCCGCCGGAGAGCCGCGCCCCGTGCTCACCGACGAGCGTGTCGAGGCCGTCGGGCAGCCCGTCGGCCCAGTCCAACAGCCGGGCACGCGCGAGCGCGGCCCGCAGTTCGTCCTCGGTCGCGTCCTTCTTCGCGAGGAGCAGGTTCTCGCGCACCGAGCTGTCGAAGAGGTGCGCGTCCTGGGCACAGAGCCCGACGAGCCGTCGTACGTCGTCGCCGTCCAGGGCGTACGCGTCCACGCCGGCCAGCGTGTAGGAGCCAGCGTCCGCGTCGAGGAAGCGCAGCAGCACCTGCGCCAGCGTCGTCTTGCCGGACCCGGAGGCCCCGACCACGGCGACCCGGCGGCCCTTCTCCAGCGTGAGGTCGAGCCCGGCGAGCGCGTCCCGGTCCTGGCCTGTGTGGCGGGCGGCCAGTCCCTGCACGACGAGCGGGAAGGGTGTCGCGGGCGCCCGGCGGGGCCGTTCCGGTTCCCGTACTGGCTCGGGGGCGTCCAGGACCTCGTACACACGCTCGGCGCTCTTGCGCACCCGCTGCCGGTACTGCACGGCGAGGGGCAGTCCGAGGACGGCCTCGAAGGCGGCGAGCGGGGTGAGGACGACGACGGCCGTCACCACACCGCTGAGCCGTCCCGCGGCGACCGCCTGCGCTGCCACGAGGGCGGTGGCGGCGACGGTCAGGCCGGAGATCAGGGCGGTGAGGCCGTCGCCTAGCGCGGTCGCGGTGGCGGCGCGGGAGGCGATCCGGGTGAGGACACCATCGGCCCGCTCGGCCTCGGCGGTACGGGCGGGCAGCGCGCCGGCGACCGTCAACTCGGCGGTCCCGGTGAGCAGTTCGGTCACCCGGGTGGCGAGCGCTCCGCGGGCCGGGGCCAGCCGCCGTTCGGCACGGCGGGCCACGGCAACGGTCAGGAGGGGGACACCGACGCCGGCCGCGAGAAGACCGACCGCGAGCACGGCACCGGCCTCGGGCAGCAGCCAGGCCGTGAAGCCGACCGTGGCGGCGGAGACGGCGGTCGCGACCCCGGCGGGCAGCAGCCAGCGCAGCCAGTAGTCCTGGAGCGTGTCCACGTCGGCGACGAGCCGGGAGAGCAGATCGCCGCGTCGGGTGTCGCGCAGGCCGGCGGGCGCCAGCCGTTCGAGGCGCCGGTAGACGGCGACCCGGGTGTCGGCCAGCATCCGCAGGACGGCGTCGTGCGACACGAGCCGCTCCGCGTACCGGAACACGGCCCGCCCGATCCCGAAGGCCCGGGTCGCCGTGACCGCCACCATCAGATACAGCACGGGCGGCTGCTGCGAGGCCCGCGAGATCAGCCACCCGGAAGTGGCCATCAGCCCAACTGCGCTACCCAGCGCGAGACTTCCGAGCAGCAGCGCCAGGACCAGGCGGCCGCGCCGGGCACCGGACATGGCACGGACCCGGGCGAGGACGCTGCCCGTGTGTGCCGTAAGCCGTGTCTCGGGCTCGTAGGAGGCTTCGGGGCTCTCCGGCACCTCCGGGCTCGTACCGGCGATTGTCGGCACGGCCTCCGCGCGAACCGCGGCCACGCCCTCCGTCACCCGCACCACCCGGTCGGCCACCGCCAGCAGGGCCGGCCGGTGCACCACGAGCAGGACGGTCCTCCCGACCGCCAACCGCCGTACCGCCTCGACCACTTCGGCCTCGGTCGCGCCGTCCAGCGCGGCCGTCGGCTCGTCGAGGAGCAGGACGGGCCGGTCGGCGAGGAAGGCCCGCGCGAGCGCGAGCCGCTGCCGCTGCCCGGCGGACAGCCCGGCCCCGTCCTCGCCGAGCACACTCCCGATCCCCTCGGGCAGCGCGTCCACGAACTCCAGGGCCCCCGCATCGGCCAACGCCCGCCGTACCGCGGTGTCGTCGGCGTCGGGACGGGCCAGCCGTACGTTCTCGGCGATCGTCCCGGCGTACAGCTGCGGGCGCTGCGGCACCCAGGCGATCCGCGACCTCCATCGCTCCAGGCCGACGTCGGTGAGATCGACTCCCCCGACCCGTACCCGGCCCTCGGCGGGCCGTACGAACCCCAACAGGGCGTTCAGCAAAGTGGACTTGCCCGAGCCGCTCGGGCCGACGAGGGCGACGGTCTCGCCGGGTTCCACCGTGAAGGACACGTCCGACACGGCGTCCACGGACCGCCCGGGATAACGGACGGTCACGCCCTCGAAGGCCAGGGCGTCGGAGGGTACTTCGGCGGTTCCCGTAGCCGGTACCGGTGTCTCCAGTACCGAGAAGATCTCCTCGGCGGCCGCGAGGCCCTCCGCCGCCGCGTGGTACTGCGCGCCGACCTGACGCAGGGGCAGATACGCCTCGGGGGCCAGGACGAGGACGACGAGACCGATGTAGAGGTCCATGTCGCCGTGGACGAGCCGCATGCCGATCGTCACGGCGACCAGCGCCACGGAGAGCGTGGCGAGCAGTTCCAGGGCGAAGGAGGAGACGAAGGCGATCCGCAACGTCCGCATGGTCGCCTGCCGGTACTCGCCGGTGATGCGCCGGATCGAGTCGGCCTGCGCCTTGGCCCGCCCGAACACCTTCAGGGTCGGCAGCCCCGCGACCACGTCCAGAAAGTGCCCGGAGAGCCGGGAGAGCAACTGCCACTGACGGTCCATCCGGGACTGCGTGGCCCAGCCGATCATCACCATGAAGAGCGGGATGAGCGGGAGGGTGCCGACGATGATCGCCGCCGAGACCGAGTCCTCGGTGACGATCCGCGCCAGCACCGCCACCGGGACGACCACCGCGAGCCCCAACTGCGGGAGATAGCGCGAGAAGTAGTCGTCGAGAGCGTCGACACCACGGGTGGCGAGGGCGACCAGCGAACCGGTCCGCTGCCCGCTCAGCCACCCCGGGCCCAACTCCACGGACCGCTCCAACAACCGTCGCCGTAGCTCCGACTTCACGGAGGCGCTGGCTCGGTGGGCGGCGAGTTCGGTAAGCCAGGAGACCAGCCCACGGCCACCCGCTACGGCCACCAATAGCAGCAGGGGAGTGCCGAGTTCACCGACGGACTTGCCGTGCTGGAAGGCACCGACCACGACCTCGGCGATGAGCATCGCCTGGGCGATGACCAGCAGCGCACCGAGGGCTCCCAGGCCGACGACCGCCATCAGGAAGAGGCGGGTGGCACGGGCGTAGCGGAGCAGACGTGGGTCGATTGGTTTCACGTGAAACACACCCTCTTCTCGGGAGACCCCGACTTCTCAGTAGGTCCCAAGGGGGCATGTTTCACGTGAAACATGCCCCAAGTCGGACTCAATGCTCGGACTCAGTGCGCTGCCTCGGCGATGTGCTGCGTACCGATCCGCTTGCGGAACACCCAGTACGTCCAGCCCTGGTAGAGCAGGACGATCGGGGTGGCGATCCCCGCGCACCAGGTCATGATCCGCAGGGTGTACGGGCTCGACGAGGCATTGGTGACCGTGAGGCTCCAGTCCGCGTTGAGCGAGGACGGCATGACGTTCGGGAAGAGCGACAGGAAGAGCATCGAGACGGCGGCAATGATGGTGACCCCGGAGAACGCGAACGACCAGCCCTCGCGCCCGACTTGGATCGCCCCCAGCGCCGCGACCAGGGCGACGACGGCCACGATCAACGCGACGAGGCTCTTGCCGTCACCGCTGTCGACCTGGGTCCAGATCAGGAAGGCCAGTGCCAACAGGGCGGTGAGGAGGCCGACTTGAAGGGCCAGCTTCCGGGCCCGCATCCGGATGTCCCCGACGGTCTTGAGCGCCGTGAACACCGCGCCGTGGAAGGTGAACAGCGTCAGCGTGACCAGGCCGCCGAGGATGGCGTACGGGTTGAGCAGGTCCCAGAAAGTGCCGGCGTACTCGAAGTTCTTGTCGATCTTCACGCCCCGCACGATGTTGCCGAAGGCCACACCCCACAGGAACGCGGGGAGCAGCGAGGTCCAGAAGATCGCCGTCTCCCAGTTGCGCTGCCAGTTCTCCTCTGGCCGCTTCGCCCGGTACTCGAAGGCGACGCCCCGGACAATCAGGCAGACCAGGATGATCAGCAGGGCGAGGTAGAAGCCGGAGAAGAGGGTGGCGTACCACTCGGGGAAGGCGGCGAAGGTCGCGCCGCCGGCCGTGAGGAGCCAGACCTCGTTGCCGTCCCAGACCGGGCCGATCGTGTTGATCAGCACCCGCTTCTCGGTGCGGTTGCGGGCGAGCAGCTTGGTGAGGATGCCGACCCCGAAGTCGAAGCCCTCCAGGAAGAAGTAGCCGGTCCACAGGACGGCGATGAGGACGAACCAGACGTCGTGCAGTTCCATGACTGTTGCAGCTCCCTCGGCCTAGTACGAGAAGGCCATCGGCTTGTCGGCGTCCTGGGAGTCGCCGCCGATCTTCGTGGGCGGGTTGAGGTCGGCCTCGGTGAGTTCGGGCGGGCCGGCCTTGACGTACTTCGCGAGCAGCTTGACCTCGATGACGGCGAGGATCGCGTAGAGCGAGGTGAAGACGATCATCGAGGTGAGGACCTCGCCCTGGGAGACGCTGGGGGAGACCGCGTCACGGGTCTGGAAGAGGCCGTAGACGACCCAGGGCTGGCGGCCCATCTCGGTGAAGATCCAGCCCCAGGAGTTGGCGATCAGCGGGAAGCCGAGGGTCCAGATGGACACCAGCCAGTAGAGCTTGGTGAGTTTCGGGCCGAGGGCCTTGTTCTTGAAGAGGACGACGTTCGGCACTTCGTCGTCGCCGACCCGCAGATGCCGGCCCAGCATGAACTTCTTGCGGGTCAGCCAGAGTCCGGCGAGGCCGACGGCGAAGGACGCCATGCCGAAGCCGATCATCCAGCGGAACGCCCAGAAGGTGACGGGGATGATGGGCCGGTAGTCGCCGGGACCGTACTTCTCCTGCTCGGCCTTGTTGGTGTCGTTGATGCCGGGGACGTACGAGTTGAAGTCGTCGTCGGCGAGGAACGACAGTATCCCGGGGATGGACAGCTCGACGCTGTTGTGGCCCTTGCTGACGTCGCCGTAGGCGAAGATCGAGAACGGCGCCGAGTCCTGGCCGTCCCACAGGGCCTCGGCGGCGGCCATCTTCATCGGCTGCTGCTTGAACATGACCTTGCCGAGGGTGTCCCCGCTGACGGCGGTGAGCAGGCCGGCGATGGTGACGGTGATCAGGCCCAGTCGCAGCGAGGTCTTCATCACGGAGATGTGCTTCTTGCGGAACAGGTGGAAGGCCGCGATGCCGACCATGAACGCGCCGCCGGTCAGGAAGGACGCGGAGAGCGTGTGGAAGGCCTGCGCGAGCGCGGTGTTCTGGGTCAGCACATGCCAGAAGTCGGTGAGTTCGGCACGGCCCTTGGCCTTGTTGATCCGGTAGCCGACGGGGTGCTGCATCCACGAGTTGGCCGCGAGGATGAAGTACGCCGACAGGATCGTGCCGATCGACACCATCCAGATGCAGGCCAGGTGGATCCGCTTGGGCAGCTTGTCCCAGCCGAAGATCCACAGCCCGATGAAGGTGGACTCGAAGAAGAACGCGATCAGCGCCTCGAAGGCGAGCGGGGCCCCGAAGATGTCGCCGACGAACCGCGAGTAGGCGGACCAGTTCATGCCGAACTGGAACTCCTGCACGATGCCCGTGACGACGCCCATGGCGATGTTGATCAAGAAGAGCTTGCCCCAGAACTTGGTGGCCCTGAGGTACTTCTCCTTCTCCGTGCGCACCCATGCGGTCTGCAACCCGGCCGTGAGGGCGGCGAGCGAGATCGTCAGCGGGACGAACAGGAAGTGGTAGACGGTGGTGATACCGAACTGCCATCGCGCCAGTGTCTCCGGCGCCAGAGCCATTTGCACGTCGTCAGTCTCCTTACGTCGCCGTGGTCACAGCGGCAGTTTGCCCCTTATGTCACATGCAGCACTGGACAAGCAGGACACGCTTGTGAACGCGTTCACATTCACAAGGAATTATGGCGCATGCCCGTTCGATGCGTGATGGGCGGGGGGTCCCTAAGGAGGTCCCGTACGTCACATCCCCCAGAGCCGGTCGGCCTATGGCGCGGGGCGCCTTGGTTTCACGTGGAACCAAGACGCCCCGGGGACTCGCGACAGTCGGTCACAACTCCTTGTGGAACCCCTCCGCCACCTTCAGGAAGATGTCGTTGGCCTCGGTCTCCCCGATCGTGATCCGCACGCCTTCGCCCGCGAACGGCCGCACCACCACGCCCGCCCGGTCGCACACGGCCGCGAAGTCGAGCGTGCGCTCCCCCAGCCGTAGCCACACGAAGTTGGCCTGGGTCTCCGGGACGGTCCAGCCCTGGGCGCGCAGCGTGTCGACCACGCGGGTGCGCTCGCTCACCAACGAGCCGACCCGGCCCAGCAGTTCGTCCTCGGCGCGCAGCGAGGCGACCGCCGCGTCCTGCGCGAGCTGGCTCACCCCGAAGGCCACCGCCGTCTTGCGCAGCGCCGCCGCCACCGGCTCATGGCCGATCGCGAAACCGACCCGCAGCCCGGCGAGGCCGTACGCCTTGGAGAAGGTCCGCAGGACGCAGACGTTCGGCCGGTCGCGGTAGAGCTGGACGCCGTCCGGCACGTCGAGATCCCGGATGAACTCCCGGTACGCCTCGTCCAGTACGACCAGCACGTCGCCGGGCACCCGGTCCAGGAAGCGCTCCAGCTCGGCCCGCCGGACGACCGTGCCCGTCGGGTTGTTGGGGTTGCAGACGAAGATCAGCCGGGTCCGGTCGGTGACGGCGTCCGCCATCGCGTCCAGGTCGTGCACATCGCCCGGGGTCAGCGGCACCTGCACCGGAGTGGCGCCGCTGATGCGGGTGATGATCGGGTACGCCTCGAAGGACCGCCAGGCGTAGACGACCTCGTCGCCGGGACCTGAGGTCGCCTGGATCAGCTGCTGGGCGACGCCGACCGAGCCGGTGCCGGTGGCCAGGTGGGAGACCGGGACGCCGAACCGTTCCGCCAGCTCGTTCATCAGGCCGGTGCAGGCCATGTCGGGGTACCGGTTGAAGTTCAGGGCGGCCGCGGTGACGCTCTCCATGACACCGGGGAGCGGGGGGTACGGGTTCTCGTTGGAGGACAGCTTGTAGGCCACCGGACCGTCGGCCGCGGCAGGCTTGCCCGGCTTGTAGGTGGGGATACCCTCCAGCTCGGCGCGCAGCTTCGGGCTCGTCTCGCTCACCGCAGTCCTCCTTGTGACCACCACCGGGTTCGAATACTGCTCACCTTATGAGGATTCGGGGGCGGTGCGTACAGGTCGTGTTCCGGGTGAGCGGGCGACGGGGCCGACGGGTGGGTTCCGGGTGTGTGGTCGGCGTCCGTGGCGTGCTGTCATGTGCCTGTCGGGTGCGCCCCACGCGTCACATCCGCATCAGGGGCAACACCGTACGAAGGCGCACGAACCGGGGGCGCGCTGTACATATATCTATGCGCCGGTAGCTCGCGCCGTGGCGCGCATCCCTCGTGCAGGTGAGTTGAGACCTCTTCGAAACATGGGGGTCTTGGCAGGCCCATGCGCGTCGACAAGTCACGTAATGCCATTGCATCGTTTAACTGACTTTGTTTCTAAGGTAGTTGACTGCTTTTGACCTTGCAGAAACGTGCCTGTCAACGCGTGCATATGCGTCCGCACTACCCCACCGCATGAGCCCTACTATCGGCTCGCCATGACAGCAGCAGGGAAGCACCAGGTGAGCCGCGCGGAAACCTCTCGTCGAGGAAGCCGGCCGGGCCGGGCGGGAATCAGAGACGTGGCCGCCGCGGCCGGAGTCTCCATCACGACCGTCTCCGACGCCCTCAACGGCAAGGGCCGGCTCCCGGACGCCACCCGACGCCATGTCCGAGAAGTCGCCGACCGGCTGGGCTATCGGCCCTCCGCGGCGGCTCGCACACTCCGTACCGGCAAGTCGGGCCTCATCGGCCTGACCGTGACGACGTACGGGGATGAACCTTTCACCTTCACCGAGTTCGCGTACTTCGCCGAGATGGCGCGGGCCGCCACCTCGGCCGCGCTCGCCCGCGGCTACGCCCTCGTGATCCTCCCCGCGACCTCGCGCCACGACGTGTGGTCGAACGTCGCCCTGGACGGCACGGTCGTCATCGACCCGTCCGACCAGGACCCGGTGGTCAGCGAGCTCGTCCGGCAGGGTTTACCGGTCGTCTCCGACGGCCGCCCGGCCGGCTCGCTCCCGGTGACCGCGTGGGTCGACAACGATCACGAGGCCGCGGTCCTGGGCATCCTGGACCACTTGGCCGACGCCGGCGCCCGCCGGATCGGTCTGCTCACGGGCACGAGCACGGACACGTACACACACCTCTCGACCACGGCATACCTGCGTTGGTGCGAGCGGGTGGGCCAGGATCCGGTGTACGAGTCGTACCCGGCGCACGATCCGTGCGCGGGGGCCGTCGCCGCCGACCGGCTGCTCGCCCGGCCCGACCGGCCCGACGCGGTGTACGGCCTGTTCGATCCCAACGGCACGGATCTGCTGGCGGCGGCGCGGCGTTACGGGATGCGGGTGCCGGAGGATCTGCTGCTCGTGTGCTGCAGCGAGTCGACGGTGTACGCCAACACCGAGCCGCCGATCACCACGTTGTCGCTGAAGCCGCGGCGGATCGGTACGGCGGTGGTGCAGCTGCTCATCGACGCGATCGAGGGGGTCGATTCCGATCTGCCGATCGAGCAGGTGATACCGACGGAGCTGATCGTGCGGACGTCGTCGCAGCGGCGGCCGCCGCGGACGACGACG
>NZ_JAENRY010000290.1 GCF_016612545.1 Streptomyces sp. MBT65
ATTCGTCGACGACCTCTTCGGTCAGGGACGGACGCTGAGCAATGAGCACGGGGTGTTGCCTCCATTTTCGGCGCCCGCTATTTGACGCCGTAGACACCAGGAAGGGTACGGGGTGACGCGAGTCGATACGGTCTCCGCATCGGCCGAGTCGGCCGACTCCGACCCAGCGAGGAGTCTTCGGGCCTCCCTTCGTTCAGTAGCCTCCACGGCCGATTCTGCTTTGGCAGTGCCTGAGTCTCCGGCGTGCAGGATGGCAAGACAGGCAGGCGCGGCCCTGGCCGCGTCACGTCGCACGCGGCCAACAACGTCCCCTCTATGCTCGTTACTCCGGGCCGGGGCATTCCCCCGATGGAAGCGGCGGGCGCGTGCGTGACGAGGTAGTCGGCGGTCAGTGGCCTCGGTGGCCGGGCACGTGTGGGTACGCGGGCATCTCCTAGCAGGCGGGGTCGCGCCCGGTCTCGCGGTAGTGGTCTTGCTGGCCTTTGCGGCAGGTTGCACGGGCTCGACGGGCGGAGGGGTTGGCACGGGGACGGCGCTGCAGGGGGAGGGGCCGACAGCGACCGGGGCTGTCGGCTTCTCGGACGTGAAGGTCGGTGGCATCTACCGGATGGCCTTCCCTCTGACGAGGAACATCTCCCAGCGGGCCGTCTCCGTTACCGGGGTCAAGCTCCTGAGCATCCCGGCGGGCGGCAAGGTGCTTGGTTACTCCGTCTACTCGGTGAAGGACACGCCCGGCTACCGGCTGGGCTACCAGGAGACCGCGCACCCCACCGCCGGCGACGTGGACCTCGACAAGTACCCGAACTACGCAGGGCACCCGTACACCATCAAGTCGGGGGCGCTCAGCGACAAGTACGCGGTGGTACGGCTCAAGGTCACCGCAAAGGTGACCAAGCCCATCACGGGCTGCGAGGCGGACTACACGCAGGCCGGACGGACCCACCACCAGACTCTCACCTGCAGGTTCCAGCTCGACATGGCCGAACGAGCCCGACGGCACGGCCCCCACCTGACCGTACGGCCCACCTGTGACGCCCTGCCCCGACTGCCGGGGCAGGGCGTCACCTGTTTCCCGTGGGTGCCCAACCGGAACAGCGGCGACGGCAGAAAAGCTCTTCACCAGATCCTTCGTCATGGACGGACAGAACCTGTCCGGCCTCGGGCACCTGAACCTCGGCTACAGCACCCGGGCGGGGTCGTGAGCGGCTGACGCGAGGTGTCGGGCGTCGGCCCGGGGGGCGTTGCGGCCAACAGCGTGAGGACGTCGATCGTCCGTGAGGCCAACGCCGCTGATGGCACGATCAGTTGGGGTGAAAGGCGGGTTTCGTGCGGGGTGACAGGAGGCAGATCCAGATGGCGGTCCTGGGCGGCGCGGACTCGGAGGAGCCGCTGATGCTGCCGCTGGAGGCGATCGAGCTGGATGCCTTCCGCCGGCGGCACGAGCACGACACGTTCTGGTGTGGGCTACTGCTCGGAGGCTGCGGTCTGCCTGACCGCGAAGCTGTACATTGTCTCGTTTCCTGCCCTTGCCCGTCTCACTCCCGGCGCGCGCGGATCACGGGTGAGTTAACCTCCGCGCATGCGCGGACAGTTCACCGGTTGGCCGGAGCAGGCCATGGACGTGTTGTGGCAGCTTCAGGGCGAACCGACCCACGCGACCCGCGAGCGCTGCCGTGCGGACCGTGAACGCCTGGTCCGGCAGCCGATGATTGCCCTGCTCAACGAGGTCGCGGACGCCGACCCCCGGTACGAGGACTTCTCCGTCTGGCACTACCGCACCGACTCCTGGTGGTGGCAGCACCAGGGCGCGGTGATCCGGCTCGGCCGCAAGATCGAGATCGGTCTCCGGTTCGACCTGGACGGCCTGCGGATCCAGGGCGCCTGGTGGTACCCCGATCCCGGCCAGGTGGACATGTTCCGCACAGCCGTCGCCTCCGAGGGGAGCGGCCGTGAACTGTCCGCCATCGTCGAGGACGTACGGAAGAGGGGCTACGACGTCTCCGGGGACGTGATGAAACGCGCCCCGCGCGGCTATCCGACGGACCACTCCCGTACGGACCTGTTGCGTCACCGTTCACTGATCGCCGCCCGTCCCCTCGACTGCGAGCAGTGGCTGCACACCCCCGAGGCGGTCGACCGGGTCCTGGCGGCCGTCGCCGACCTGGACCCCCTGCTGATGTGGCTGGTCCGCCAGTGCGGCCGAAAGACCTGAACCCGTACCGGGAATCAGGCTGCGACCAGCTCCTGCTCGCGGTCCGGTGTCTTGACCTTCGGGCTCTTGTTCGGCAGCGAGAGCCGGAAGACCTTGTGCCAGGCGGAGAGCACCTGCTTGGGCAGCGGCCCGGTGACGTACTCCAGCTCGTACTTCTCGAACAGTGCGCGCACCTTCACCGCGACCTCGGCGTACCGGTTGCTCGGCAGGTCCGGGAACAGGTGGTGCTCGATCTGGTGGGAGAGGTTGCCGGTCATGAAGTGCATGGCCCTGCTGCCGCTGATGTTCGCCGAGCCCATCATCTGGCGCAGGTACCACTGGCCGCGCGTCTCGCCGTTGATCGATCGGCGTTCGAAGACCTGCACGCCCTCGGGGAAGTGCCCGCACATGATCACGGAGTGGGTCCAGACGTTGCGGACCAGGTTCGCGGTGAATGTGGCGGCGAGTGTGGGGAGGAATGACGGGCCCGAGAGCAGCGGGTGGATGACGTAGTCCTTGAGCACCTGCTTGCGGATCTTGCGGCCCACGGCCCTGGCGCGCTCGCGGAACTCCGGGTTGTTGCGGCGGCGCTTTTGCAGGTTCTTGCCGAGCTCCAGGTCGTAGGCGGCGATGCCGTACTCGAAGAAGCAGGCGTTGAGGAAGTTCCACAGCGGCTGGCCGAGGTGGAAGGGGTGCCACTTCTGGTCCTCGTCGACGCGCATGATGCCGTAGCCGAGGTCGTTGTCCTTGCCGATCACGTTGGTGTACGTGTGGTGCAGCTCGTTGTGCGAGTGCTTCCACTGCTCGGACGGCGAGACGTGATCCCATTCCCAGGTGGTGGAGTGGATCTTCGGGTCCCGCATCCAGTCCCACTGGCCGTGCAGGATGTTGTGGCCGATCTCCATGTTGTCCATGATCTTTGCCACGGACAGACCGGCGGTGCCGATCAGCCACGCGGGCGGGAAGAGCGAGAACAGCAGGACACCCCGGCTGGCCAGCTCCAGCTTGCGCTGCGCCGAGATGACCTTGCGGATGTAGGCGGCGTCCTTCTCGCCGCGGCCGGCGATCACCTCGTCGCGGATCGCGTCCAGCTCACGGCCGAGCTCCTCGATCTGCTCCGCGGTCAGGTGGGCGGTGGGGTCGGTGGCGGTCAAGGTGCTCCTACCGTTCGATGTCGCAGGGGCCCGCCGCGGCGGACACGCAGGTCTGGATGAGGACGCCCGGCTCGGCCTCGGTGATCTCGCCGGTGCGCAGGTCGCGGACGGCGCCCGCCTTGAGCGGTGTGACGCAGCCGAAGCAGATGCCCATGCGGCACCCCGACGGCATGAGCACACCGGCCTCCTCGCCGACGTCCAGCAACGGCGTCGCGCCGTCCGCGTCGACGGTCCTGCCGGTGGTGCTGAATGTGACCTCGCCACCGTCGCCGGTGACGACGATGTTGGGGCGGAAGCGTTCGGTGTGCAGGCGCTCTTGTACGCCGTGCTCGGTCCAGTGCTTTTCGGCGGCGTCGAGGAGGCCCGCGGGTCCGCATGCCCAGGTCTCGCGCTCGGCCCAGTCGGGCACGAGTTCGCCGAGGCGGGCGATGTCGAGCGTGCCGTCCGTGTCGGTGTGCACCTCGGTGAGCCGCAGCTTCTTGTCCGCGACCAGGCCGTGCAGTTCGTCGCGGAAGATCACGTCCTGCGGCCGTGACGCGCAGTGGACCATGACGACGTCGTCGAACGCGGTGTCGCGCAGCATGCCCATCACGGGCGTGATGCCGCTGCCGGCCGTCAGGTAGAGCACCTTGGCGGGCTTGGCCCGCGGCAGCACGAAGTCACCGGTCGCCTGGTCGAGGTGGACCAGCGTGCCCGGCTTTGCCCTGCGGACCAGGTGGTTGCTGACCTTGCCGTCCTCGATCGCCTTCACGGTGATCGTGACGCGGCCGTCTGGACGGTTCGTCGGCGAGGTGAGGGAGTAGGCACGCCACAGGCGCACCCCCTCGACATCGACCCCGATCCGCACGTACTGACCGGCCGTGTGGCCGCGCCAGCCCCGTCCCGGCCTGATCACAATGGTCGCGGCGTCACCCGTCTCGGGGTGCACGGCCTCGATGCGCCCCCGCAGGTCGGCGCCCGCACGCAGCGGGCTGACCAGGTCGAGGTAGTCCGACGGCAGCAGCGGCGTCGTGATCATCTCCAGCAGTTTCCACGCCCTGCTGCGAAGGGCTGTACTCGTCATGGCTCCAGCTTGCTGCGCCTCAAGGCGTAAAGTCCTGACCGCAGGACGTAAATCTGGTCGGCTGAATTGTTCGCAGGGAACAAAAACGTGAGTCATGCAATCCAGAGGGTCAGCGAACTGGCTCTCGATGAGACGACGGTCACCGCTCTTCGGGCCGCGCTGAGGACCACCGCCGACGAGATCGTCCAGGCGATCATCGACGAGGTCCCTTCCTACGCCAACGCCCTTTCGGGCCGCATGGGCGCCACCATCCGCCGGGCCGTCCGCACCGCCCTGGGGCACTACCTGGACCTCGCCAGCGGCAACGCCACAGGCGGCGACGCCGGCGACGCCGCCTACGAACTGGGCCGCGGCGAAGTCCGCGACGGCCGTTCGATGGACGCCCTCCTCAGCGCCTACCGCGTCGGCGCCCGCGTCGCCTGGCGATGCCTGGCAGCGGGCGCCGTACCCGCAGGATTGCCCGCCGCCGAGGTCGCCAAGTTCGCCGAACTGACCTTCGCCTACATCGACGAACTCTCCGCCGCGAGCGCCGCGGGCCACGCCGACGAACTGGCCGCCCGGGGCAGGGACCACGAGCGCCACCTGGAACACCTGGCCCGAGACCTCCTCGCCGGCGCGAGCCCGGACGTACTGCTGGCCTCCGCCCAACGGGCCGGATGGCAGCCCCCGCTCTCCCTGACCGCAGTCCTCCTGCCCACCGCCCAGGCCCGGCCCACCTACCGCACCCTCGACCCCAGCACCCTCGTCCTCGACGACCTGCCCGACGCCACCGGCGTACTCCTCGTCCCCGACGCCGACCGACCCCATCTCCTGCGGCAACTGACCGACCGCACCGCCGTGGCCGGCCCCACCCGGCCATGGACCCGAGCGTCCGCCTCGTACACACGAGCCCTACGCGCACGCTCCCTCTCACCCGACATCCGCGACACCGAGGACCACCTGCCCGAGCTGGTACTGAGCGCCGACGCAGACGCGTTCGCAGACCTACGCGCCCGAGCCCTCGCACCGCTACGGACCTTGCCCGTCACCACCGCACGGCGCCTGGAAGAGACGCTGCGGGCATGGCTGCTGCACCAGGGCAGACGGGACGAGGTGGCCGCGGCGCTGTTCGTCCATCCCCAGACGGTCCGCTACCGGATGACGCAACTGCGGGAACTGTTTCCGGACCTCGCATCGCCACACCGGGTCCTTGAACTGACCCTGGCGGTCGGCCTTCGGGCCGGCTGACGCATACGCCGACCGTCCACGACCGCGTCCGCGAGCGGTCCAGGAATCACGCCTCGCTCTCGGCGCCATCAAGCTGGCTCATGCGGCCCGGGAGGAGGGCCAGCCGTCGACGCCCCCTCCGCTCACCAAGGAGATGGTCGAGGACGTCTGCCCGCTGCTCCGCCAATTCTGTGTCAACTCTGGGCGTGTTGCGCCGCTGCGCTGATTCCGGCGAACGCTGCTGGAACTGCCCAATCCCTCTGCCTGCACCGCTGGCCCCGAAGCTGCCCGACCATCCGGCCGCGGCACAACAACCCTCCAGGGCAAGGCAATTGGCGGCAGGTGGTGGTCTACTGCGTGACATGCGCCAAGGGTCGGAGCCGGGCCTGGGGTGAACGTGAGGTGGATGTCCTCAGGACGACGCGAAGGCCCGGCCGTCTCGATCGCCGATCCTCCTGGGTGGCGGAGGGCGGGCATCTGCTTCTCTTGAGCGCTCGTCCAGCAGGTACTCGGAGCCGAACTCCATCGGTTCCGTGGCGGACTCGGCAGGAACTCGGTGGCTTAACCTTCAGCCGCAAACGCCCACCCGGTTGAAGTGCTTTCAGGCGGCCGAGCCGCTGCCGCCACTTCTCCGCGTTCTCGGCCGGGCCTGAAGGCCATGTGCATCAACGCGACCCGCATGAACCTCGGCCCCTGCCGGCCGTCCCAAGCCGGGCCAGGGAAGGACGCTCTCCCGGTCGAGAGCTCGAGTCGGTCAGGCGCTGCTGCGCTGCCGCGCCGATGCCGCGAGTGCCCTGAACTCGTCCCACTGCACATGGGGGCGGTCGAGGCCGCGCCGTTCCAGATAGCGGGTGGTGGCGCGGCGCGTGCTGCGCAGGACGCGGATTGCGTCGGTCGGGCGGCCGGTGCCCATGGGTTCCACCACCTTGGTGGGAACCAGCCGCCAGACGCCGTCCGCGACTTTCAGGGTGCCCCGGACAAGGACGTTGTGCATGTGGTTCAGGTGCTCGTCGTGGCGGTGCACCAGCAGGGAGGCGGGACCGGCGGTCGCGGCGCAGTCGGCGGGTACCTCCACCGCGAAGCCGTCGTCGGTCGGGGCGGGCCGCGTCCGGGCGAGCACCGGTGCCCCGGAGTCGTCGCGCGCGGCGAGCACCGCCGAGGAGAAACGGGCGAGTTGGGCCGCGCCCGGCAGCGGATGCGTCCCCTTCACGTCCGGTGGCGCCGACGTGGGGAGCGGCGGTCGTACGACGAGCTGGTCCGGGGTGACGGTGATCAGCAGCCGGAGGTAGTACCAGTCCATCAACCGCCGCAGGGGAGCGGTGACATACGCCCTGCTGTGCGGCTGCCGTTCGAAGAGCATCCGCCAGTAGTCCTCGGCGCCCTGAGGGCCTGTCATGATCTCGTCGGGGCACTCGGCCCGGCCGCCGACGAAGATCTGCGGGGCGTGGTCGAGGCCGCTGCCGGTGGGGTCGGAGAAGAGGAGGGCGACGCGGCCGTCCCGGCGGATGTTCAGCGCCTTCTGCGCGAACGCCAGGGACGTGCTCAGCAGCAGCGTGCCGTCCTTCTGCCGCCGCACGGCGGTCGGCCAGGCCAGCGGTGTGCCGTCGCGGCCGAGGGTGACGAACTCGCAGGTGCGGTAGGCGTCCAGGACGTCGAGCGGCGCGGAGTCGAGAAAAGTCATCGGCTCTGCTGCCCGTCCAGCGGACCGCGTATCGCCCGGCAGGCGGCAGCGTACTGGCGGCGGCCCACAGCCTTCCACAGCAACCGGCCGACCATCGGGGTGCGGCCGAGGAAGTACGCCCGCTCCTCGGGCGTGGCGTCCTCCAGGATCGCGCCGAGCGCGATCAGGAGTCTGTTCCTGGGTATCCGCTCCAGTCCACGGCGTCCGACCAGATCCCACTCGCCGACCGTCAGATGCTCGGCGACCAACGGAAGGACCAACTGCTCTTCGTCGGCGAGGTGTTCGAGCAGCACCGCACGATGCTGCTCCAGTGCCAGCGCGAGTTCCTCTCCGGCGAGCTGGTCCGCCGCCCGTTCCCACGCGGCCGTCCATTCGGCTATGACCGTCAGGCTCACGTCGATGCGCTGGTGCTGCTCCTCCATGCGGGCCACCAACCGGTCCTCGGGGGCCCGGTTTTGGAGGTGCGGCCAGATGAGGTCGTCCTCCAGGGAGTGGTGGCTGTGCAGTCCCGCCACATACTCGCGCAGGTGTTCCGCGACCTTCGCAGCGCGGGCCGTGTCGCTGGCGGGGACGGCCCGTACCAGGCGGGGCAGATACGCCGACTCGCGGCGGAAGACACGGTGGACCACGATCATCTCGTGGGTGTACGGACGTTCGGACGTGGGAAGTTCGTCCGTCGTGTTGGTGGGGGACACGCTTGCTTGCTCCAACGATCAGGTACCGGCAACAGCCTCCTAGGCTGCCGCTTTCCGCTTGGCGTCTGCTTGGCGCTCCACTTGGGGCTGATGAGCAGCGCGTTTATCGTCTGTTGACGGGCCGGACCAACGGCTCCGGTAGATTCGCGTGGCGTGCTGCACATTCGAGTCCTGGGTTCGCTGGGCGCTGACGTCGGGGGTAAGCCGGTCGAACTGGGTGCCCCGCGGCAGCGGGCCGTCCTGTCCCTGCTGATAGCGGCCCGCGGGAGCGTCGTGCCGGTTGAACGGATGGCGGACGAACTGTGGCGGGGAGCGCCGCCGGCGAAGGCCACGGCCTCCCTCCACGCCTACGTGTCCAACCTGCGCCGCTCCCTCGAACCGGGCCGGCCACCGCGCACCCCGGCGACCGTCCTCGTCACCGCTCCGCCCGGCTACGCCCTGCGGCTTCCCCCGGACTCGGTGGACGCCTGGCGCTTCGAGACCTGGGTGAACCGAGCCCGTAGCGCCCCGGCCGAGGATGCCCGACAACTGCTCGCCGACGCGCTTGGCTGGTGGCATGGTCCGGCCTTCGCGGAATTCACGGACGAGGCATGGGCCGAGCAGGAGGTGGCCCGCCTGACCGCTCTCCACGCCGAGGCCCGCGAACTCGCCGTAGCGGCCGACCTCAACACCGGCCGCCCGGCGGAAGCGATACCGATGGCCGAACTCCTGGTCCGGGCAAGCCCGTTGAGGGAGGAGGGCTGGCGACTTCTCGCCCTCGCCCAGTGGGCCTGCGGACGGCAGGCCGACGCGCTCAGCTCGCTGCGTCGTGCCACTCGTGTGCTGCGTGAGGAACTCGGCTGTGATCCCGGCCCGGCACTGGCCGAGTTGGAACAGGCCGTGCTCGCGTCGCGGCTCGATGTGCTGCAGGCATCCGTGTCCGGGCCTGCACGGGCCGTGCCGTCGCCCGTTCCGTCCGTTGACGAACCGCCGAGTCCCGGACAGAACCTCTTCGTCGGCAGGAGCAGCGAACTGCGTGCACTGGAGGCCGCCGCATGGGCCGCCCGGCACAGCGGCGGCGTGATGCTGGTCACCGGTGAGGCCGGCGCGGGAAAGTCCGCGCTGCTCGGTCGGCTCGGCGGCCGTCTGCGGTCCGGCGGTTGGAGGGTGGTGATCGGGCGCTGTCCCGAGTACGAGGGTGCGCCGCCCGCCTGGGCGTGGGTGGAGTTGCTCGTTGCGCTTGCCCACGCCATTCCACCGACGTACCCCGAGGAACTGTCGGTTCTGCTCCTCAAACCCCAGCACGTGGCCGCATCGAGTCGCGACGAGGCGACCGCA
Organism: Streptomyces sp. MBT65; assembly: GCF_016612545.1. Taxonomy (GTDB): domain Bacteria; phylum Actinomycetota; class Actinomycetes; order Streptomycetales; family Streptomycetaceae; genus Streptomyces. The sequence continues at coordinate 9,308 of NZ_JAENRY010000290.1, forward strand.
GGACGCTTCCGGATGCA
>NZ_JAENRY010000291.1 GCF_016612545.1 Streptomyces sp. MBT65
GCTCAGTGGTTCCTGGAGCAGTTGAACGCGCTGCGTGAGCAGGTGAGTTGAGCGAGGGGGCGGGCAAGGGGGCTTGCGGGGAGCGGGCTTGGGAGCGGGGCGGCCTGCGGGCTGCTGGGGATCACCGAGCGGCTGCCGCACCCCGGGCCGCCTTCGGCACCGCCAACCCCGCCGCCTGTCAGGCCTGTTGAGCCGACGGCACGGACAGCGGGCCTGCGCCCCCTGCCCCGCCGTCCACGGCTCCTCGCCGAGACGGCTCCACCGCACGCGGCCCGTCAACCCCGCTGTGCATCAGCCCAGTTGAGCCGCGAGCGTGGACAGCAGGTCCACGACTCCCGGCGGGCCGTCCACCACCAGGTCCGCCCGGTCCCGTAGTTCCGTGACCTCGTTGTTGCCGCTGCATACCAGGAGGCCGGGGATGCCGTCCGAGCGGAGTTTCTCGACCGCGGCGAAGGCGGGGAGGTCGCCGAGGTCGTCGCCGGCGTAGAGGACGGACTCGGCGCCGGTCTCGCGGAGGTACTCGGTGAGCGCCACGCCCTTGTCCATGCCGGGTGGGCGCAGCTCCAGGACCATGCGGCCGGGTTCGACGATCAGGCCGTGACGGGTGGCGAGGTCGGTGAGGGGGGCGCGCAGGGCCTCGTAGGCGGCCTCGGGGTCGTCGGCGCGGCGGGTGTGGACGGCGAGGGCGCGGCCCTTCTCCTCGATCCAGGTGCCCTGCCACGCGCCGATCCCGTCGAGGAAGCCGGGGAGTTCGGCGCGGACGGCGGCCACCCCGGGGTGCGGGGCGGGGGCGCTGACCGTACTGGTCACCGCGTCCCAGCGTTCCGTGCCGTAGTGGCCCAGTACGACCAGGTGTTCCAGGCCGCGTACGCCCGCGAAGCCGCCGTTGCGGACCGCCACGCCTGCCGGGCGGCCGGTGATCACCGCCACGGACGCCACCTTCGGGGCGAGCGCGGCCAGCGCCGGTAGCGCGCCGGGGTGGGCGCGGGCCTGCTCGGGGTCCGCGACGATCGGCGCGAGTGTGCCGTCGAAGTCGAGCCCGATCACCGCGGCGGCCGGCTTGGCGAGGATCGCCTCCAGCCCTTCGCGCCCGGCACGGGTGACGGGGGTCGGGAGTGCGGCGGGGAGCGTGGAGCCGGTGGAGTTCTGGGAATCGCGGCGAACCTGGGGATCGGGACCGCTGGAGACCTGGCGATCGGGAGCGGGATCGGTGAAGTCCTGAGGGCTGCCCATACATCGACCCTATCCGGGCGGGCCCGTGCTCACCCCTCGCTCACCGGCGCACGGCCGGGACCCGCACACCTCCCGGCCACTCCCGGCGATCCCCCGGCGGCCCCCGGCCACCCTCACCGCTCCGAGCGCCGTGTCTCGCGGACCCGTCTCAGCCTGTTCACCGTCACCGGGTCGTGGGCCAGTGCCCGCTCGTCGTCCAGCAGGGCGTTGAGCAGTTGGTAGTAGCGCACGGGGGCCAGGCCCAGTTCCTCGCGTATCGCGCGCTCCTTCACACCGGGGCCGGGGAAGCCGCGGCGCTCCAGCGCGAGGATGTCCTGTTCCCTCCGGTTCAGCGAGGGAACCCGCGGGGGCGGGGGTGGCGGGTCCGTGTCCATGCCTTGCACGGTAACTCCCGCCACTGACAACGCCCCGGCCCGCCGCCGCGTACGCCTACTTCCCGCTCTCCGCCAGCGTCGCCGCCGCCTGCAACTGCCCGAGCAGCGCCCCGGGGTTGCCGTTCGCGGCCACCGCCTGCCCTATCCGCTTCTTGATGTCGGCGCTGACCGCGGCCCAGGAGGTGTTGCCGACCGGGTAGAGCGTGGACAGCGGGAGTTCCTCGAGGAAGGGCCGTAGCGCCTTGTCCTGCGTGGACTCCTCCATCGCCTCGGACGCGGAGTTGGTCACCGGCAGCAGGTCGTACTCGCGGGAGAAGGCGAGGACGTTCTTCTCGCTGTAGACGAAGTCGAGGAAGTCGCCGATCTGCTCGCGGTGGCCGTTCTGCTTGAAGGCGGTCATCCAGTCGGCGACGCCCATCGTGGACTTGGCCTTGCCCGTACGCCCCGGCATCGCGACCGTGCCGAACTTGACGCCCTTCTTGGCGGCCTGCCGCATGAGCGTGGGGTGGCCGTTGAGCATGCCGACGTCACCGTTGGCGAAGGCCGCGAACGCGTCCGCGCGGTTGAGCTCGGCCGGTGCGACCGGCCCGGTCAGCTCCTTGTCGACGAGGTTGTCGCGGAGCCAGGTGAACGTGGAGACGTTCGCCGTGGAGTCGATGGTGTAGGTCCCGATGTCGTCGGTGTAGCCACCGCCCCCGCCGAGCAGCCACTGCATGGTCTCGGCCTGCGCCTCCTCCGAGCCGAGCGGCAGCGCGAACGGATACTTCACGCCCCGCTCCTTCAGCGCCTCCGCGTCGGCCGCCAGCTCGCTCCAGTCCTTCGGCGGGGTCAGCCCGGCCTCGCGGAAAAGCGTCTCGTTGTAGAAGAGGACGCGCGTAGACGCGGCGAAAGGCATGCCGTATTGCAGGTGATTCACCTGCCCCGCGTCCATGAGCGGCTCCAGGAAGTCGGCCTCCACGGGGATGGAGAGCACGTCGGCGGTGGAGTACAGCTTGCCCGCGTCGGCGTAGTCCGCGTACGCGCCGATCTGCGCCATGTCGGGCGCCTTGCCGGCGGCGACCATCTCCTTGACCTTGCGGTCGACGTCGTTCCAGGAGTAGACGCTGACCTCGACCTTGACGTTCGCGTGCTTCGCCTCGTACTCCTTGACGAGTCCGTCCCAGTATGTCCGCGAACTGTTGGACGCGGAGTCGCCGTAGTCCGCGGCGACGAGCCGCAGCGTGACCTCACCGGAGTCCCCGCCGAGGCCGCAGCCCCCGAGGACCGCCGTCATGCCCAGTGCGGAGGTCACCGCGATCATTCCTGTCCTGCGCCGCTGCACTGCCGAATCCCCAACCTTTGCTGTCGTGACGTTCGCTCTGCGAACCCATAAGGTCTACACCACGTAAGTGGACTAGACCTCTCGCGGGTGGACGGGCCACACTGTCCCCCGTGAGACATGTCATCGCCCTCGACGTGGGCGGCACCGGGATGAAGGCCGCCCTCGTGGGGGCGGACGGCGAGTTGCTGCACCGGGCCCGCCGGGCGACCGGCCGCGAGCGCGGTCCGGACGCGGTCGTCGAGCACATCCTCGGCTTCGCCGCCGAGCTGCGCGCGTACGGCGAGGAGCACTACGGCGAGCCCGCGGCCGCGGCCGGCGTCGCCGTCCCCGGCATCGTCGACGCCGAGCGGGGCATCGCCGCCTACTCGGCCAACCTCGGCTGGCGGGACGTACCACTGCGCGATCTGCTCGCCGCCCGGCTCGGCGGCGTCCCGGTCGCCCTCGGCCACGACGTGCGCACCGGCGGCCTCGCCGAGGGCCGTATCGGCGCGGGCAAGGGCGCCGACCGCTTCCTGTTCGTGCCGCTGGGCACCGGTATAGCGGGCGCGATCGGCATCGACGGCCGGGTGGAGGCGGGCGCGCACGGCTTCGCGGGCGAGATCGGCCACATCGTCGTACGACCGGGCGGCACGCCCTGCCCCTGCGGCCAGGTCGGCTGCCTGGAGCGGTACGCGTCCGCGGCGGCCGTGACCGAGGCGTGGGCGGCCGTCTCCGGCGACTCCGGGGCGGACGCGGCGGACTGCGCGAAGGCGGTCGCCGCCGGGGACTCGCGCGCGAAGAAGGTCTGGCAGGAAGCCGTCGACGCCCTCGCCGACGGCCTGGTCACCGCCCTCACCCTCCTGGACCCCCGAACGATCATCATCGGTGGCGGCCTGGCGGAGGCGGGGGAAACGTTGTTCGCACCGCTACGGGAGGCGGTGCAGGACCGGATCACCTTCCAGAAGCTGCCGACGATCGTCCCGGCGGCCCTGGGGGACACAGCCGGATGCCTGGGTGCAGGACTACTGGCCTGGGACCTCCTCACTTCAACCGACCGCACGGAGGTAGCACGCTGATGGCAGCCAACCCAGGGGCGCGGGACAGCGTCGACACGCGGCTCCGCGTCGGGGCGCGACCAGCCACGACGAGCCCGCACTCCGCGACGGCCGATGCGCCCCTGATCCTGTCCGGCGCCACAGTGGTCCTCCCCACCGGAACCGTCCAGGACGGCCGAGTGATCGTCGACGGCACCCGCATCGCCGGTGCCGCCCCCGACAACGCCCAGGTGCTCGACGTCACGGGGTTCACGCTGGTCCCGGGATTCGTCGACATCCACAACCACGGAGGCGGCGGCGCCTCCTTCACCTCCGGCACCGTCGAGGACGTCCTCAAGGGCATCCACACCCACCGCCGGCACGGCACCACCACCCTGGTCGCCTCCACCGTCACCGGCGACATGGACTTCCTCGCCCACCGCGCCGGCCTCCTCTCCGAACTGGCCGAACAGGGCGACCTCGCCGGCATCCACTTCGAGGGCCCGTTCATCTCCCCGTGCCGCAAGGGCGCCCACTCCGAGTCCCTGCTCCGCGACCCCGATCCGGCGGACGTCCGCAAGCTGGTCGACGCGGCCCGGGGCCAGGCCAGGATGGTCACCCTCGCGACCGAACTCCCGGGCGGGCTCGACTCCGTGCGCCTCCTCGCCGAACACGGCGTGATCGCGGCGATCGGGCACACGGACGCGTCGTACGAGCAGACGGTGGAGGCGATCGACGCGGGCGCGACGGTCGCCACGCACCTGTTCAACGCGATGCCGCCGCTCGGTCACCGCGACCCCGGTCCGATCGCGGCGCTGCTCGAGGACGAGCGCATCACCGTCGAGTTGATCAACGACGGTACGCATCTGCACCCGGCGGCCCTGGAGTTGGCGTTCCACCACGCGCGTGCGGACCGGGTGGCGTTCATCACGGACGCGATGGACGCGGCGGGCTTCGGTGACGGGCGTTACATGCTCGGCCCGTTGGAGGTCGAGGTCAGCGAGGGTGTGGCGCGGCTGGTGGAGGGCGGTTCGATCGCGGGCTCGACGCTGACCCTGGACCGGGCCTTCAAGCGCGCGGTGACGATCGACCGGCTGCCGGTCGAGGACGTGGTCACCGCGATCTCGGCCAACCCGGCCCGTCTGCTGGGGAGTTACGGCGAGATCGGCTCGCTGGAGCCGGGCAAGTACGCGGACCTGGTGCTGCTGGACTCCGCGTTCGACCTCAAGGGCGTGATGCGGCGCGGCACTTGGGTGGTCGACCCCCAACTCGGCTGATCCACAGCGCATTCCGCAGCGCGTTCCGCGGATTCACAGGAGACGGCGGTCGGTCCGGGTCTGGGCCGACCGCCGTCTCTTTGGCATGATCGGGCCCGAACTGGACGACGGATACACATACTTCGGGGGAGGTCGGCCCGGTGATCCTCACGGTGACGCTGAACACCGCTCTCGACATCACCTATCGGGTACGGGAGTTGCGACCGCACGGTTCGCACCGCGTGTCCGAGGTGACCGAACGGCCCGGCGGCAAGGGCCTGAACGTGGCCCGCGTGCTGGCCGCCCTCGGCCACGAGGTGACGGTCACCGGCTTCACCGGCGGCGCCACCGGACGGGTCGTACAGGACCGACTCACGGGAACGCCAGGTGTGTTGGACGCGCTCGTCCCGGTCGCCGGACCGACCCGGCGCACGATCGCCGTGGTGGACGAGCTGACCGGTGACACGACTCAACTCAACGAGCCCGGCCCGACGGTCACTTCGGCGGAGTGGTCCGCGTTCCAGGAGGCGTACGAGGGGCTGCTGGACGGGGTGTCGGCGGTGGCCCTGTGCGGGAGTCTGCCGCCGGGGGTGCCGGTGGGCGCGTACGCGGGGCTGGTCCGGACGGCGCGGGCGGCCGGTGTCCCGGTCCTGCTCGACACCAGCGGCGAACCACTGCGCCGGGGCGTCGCCGCGCGCCCCGACCTGGTCAAGCCCAACGCCGGGGAACTGGCCGAACTCACCGGCTCCCACGAGCCGTTGGGCGGGGCGCGGGACGCCCGGCGCCGGGGTGCCCGCGCGGTGGTCGCCTCGCTCGGGGCTCAGGGCCTGCTGGCGGCTACCCCGGAGGGCGAGTGGCACGCGACGCCCCCGGCCCGCGTCCACGGCAACCCGACCGGCGCCGGCGACTCGGCGGTCGCGGGCCTGCTGTCGGGTCTGGTGGAGCGACTGCCCTGGCCGGACCGGCTCGCCCGGGCCGTGGCCCTGTCGGCGGCGACCGTACTGGCGCCGGTGGCGGGCGAGTTCGACCGGGCGGCGTACGAGGAACTGCTGAGGCGGGTCGCGGTGACAGGAGACGCCTCCGCGGCCTGACGCGCCCCGGCTACTTCTTGACCTGGCCCTGTTTCACCCACAACTGGTCCAGCAGGACGTTGCACTTGGCGGCGTCCTCGCAGGACAGGCTTATCGAGTTGGTGCCCTTGGTGAGGGTGGGCCAGGCGAAGCTCGTCGTCCAGCCCTTCTCGAAGTTGCCGTCCGGGGCCCCCGCGTAGTTCTTCAGGTTGAACGGGCTGCCGAACTTCTTGCCGTTGATGCTGAGCGTCATCTGCTGGTCGTCACTGGTCGAGCTGTAGTGCGCGAACACCGTGTACGTGCCGTCCGAGGGGATGCCGCTGATCTGCCAGGTGACCGAGGCGCCGGCCGCGTTCAGACCCGTCACATAGATGCCGCCGTCGGCGTCGGCGCCCTTGACGTCGGACGCGAGCGTGGCGCCGCCCTCCAGCTTCAGCGCCTTGGCGTCGATGGTCTGGGTCTCCAGGCCGCTGGACGCGCTGGCGCTCGGCGAGGGGCTCGAGGAGGCGCTCTGCGACGTCGACGGGGTCGAGCCCGCCTGGTCGTCGGTCTTGTCGTCGCCGTTGCCGTTCATCATCGCGACGCTAATGCCGATGACCACCGCGGCGACGACCGCGATCGCGCCGATCAGCAGGCCCTTGGTGTTGGGGCCGCGGCCCCGGCCGCCACCGCCGTTGTTGTACGACGGCGGCTGCTGGCCGGCGGGCGGGCCGCCGGGGAAGGTCTCCGGGGCCTGGTAGTGCGCGTTCGGCTGGGCGCCGTAGGACTGCTGCTGCGGGACGGTCTGGCCGTACTGCTGCTGGTACTGCGCCGTGGCGGCGGCCTGCTGCTGGGCGCCGTACTGGCGCTCGCCGACCGGGCGCACTCGGTTGACCGAACCCGGGTAGCCGTAGCCACCGCCGGACGGCGGCTGGGCGCCGGCCGCCTGGCCGTCCTCGTACAGGTAGCCGAACGGGTCGTCGTCCTCGGGCGTGCTCGCGCCGTTGTTGCCGGGCGTCATCCCTAGGTACTCCTCAACAGGTGCGGGTGCAGATACGTCAGCTTCGGAAACGTCTCGATATACGTCTTCAGATGCGTCTTCAGACATGTCTTCGATACATCTGGAGAACTGCGAGCCTACCCGCTCCGCGTGGTCCAAACGGGTGACTCGGGCCGCATCAGACCACTGACCTGGAGATCATCCCGCGCGTCTGTGCTGTTTGGGACGAGATCGTTTCTCGATGTACATCCGTTCGTCAGCGGACTTCAGCACCTCGTCCGCCGTCATGCCGCAGTGGGCCCAGCCGATACCGAAACTGGCCCCGACCCGCATGGCCCGGCCGTCCACCCGGATGGGCTGGATGATCTCGTTCCGCAGGCGTACGGCGAGGTCGGCGGCGTCGGCCTTGCCCAATCCGTCGGCCAGCACGACGAACTCGTCGCCTCCGAGCCGGGCCACCGTGTCGCCGTCGCGCACCGCCCGGCCGAGCCGCCGGGCGACCTCGATCAGGACCGCGTCGCCCGCGTTGTGCCCGAACCGGTCGTTGATCGACTTGAAGCCGTCGAGGTCGCAGAAGAGGACCGCGAGCCCCTTGGTGCCGTCGTCCCGCTCGCCCTCGGGGGCGATGGTGTGGACATGGTGGTCGTAGGCGTCGAGGAGGTCGGCGCCGGGGCGGAAGTCGAAGCCGTGGCCGTTCGCGTCGTAGGCCGGAGCCGGATGTCCGTACGCGGCGTCGATGGACTCGATCTCGCCGGGGAACGCGGACTGCGGGCGCTGGCAGAGGCGGGCGGAGAGGCGGGTGCGCAGCTCCGCCGAGTTCGGCAGGCCGGTCAGCGCGTCGTGCGCGGCGCGGTGGGCGAGCTGCAGTTCGCGGCGCTTGCGGTCCTCTATGTCCTCGACATGGGAGAGGAGGAAGCGCGGTCCGTCGGCGGCGTCCGCGACGACGGAGTTGCGGAGCGAGACCCAGACGTACGTGCCGTCCCGGCGGCCCAGGCGGAGCTCCGCGCGTCCGCCCTCCGCCGAGGTTCTCAGCAGGGTGCCTATGTCCTCGGGGTGGACGAGGTCCGAGAAGGAGTAGCGGCGCATCGCGGAGGCGGGGCGGCCCAGGAGGCGGCACAGGGCGTCGTTGCTGCGCAGTATGCGGCCGTGCTGGTCGCCGCCCATCTCGGCTATCGCCATACCGGAGGGGGCGTACTCGAAGGCCTGCCGGAAGCTCTCCTCGCTGGCGCGCAGGGCCTGCTGCTCGCGCTCGAGCCTGACAAGTGCGCGCTGCATATTCGCACGTAGACGCGCGTTGCTGATCGCTATGGCGGCCTGGAACGCGTACATCTGGAGCGCTTCCTTGCCCCATGCGCCGGGCCGTCGGCCGTTGCGCGGCCGATCCACGGACAGGACGCCGATCAGCTCGCCGCACGAGCCGCCGGAGACTCCGGGGGTGTACATGGGCGCGAAGAGGCGGTCGGACGGGTGCCACTCGTCCTCGAAGCGGGGGGCGGGGCCGTCGGTGTACCACTGCGGTACGTCGTCCTCGTCGAGGACCCAGCCCTCGGTGTGCGGGATGAACCGCAGGTCGCCCCAGGACTCGCCCATGCCGAGGCGGCGCTCCCAGGAGGTGCGCGAGCCGACGCGGCCGGTGATGAGTGCCTCGGCGGCGGAGTTGCCCGCGAAGGCGGCGACCACGAGGTCGCCGTCGGGGCGGACGAGGTTGACGCACGCCAGCTCGTACCCAAGGCCGTTGACGACTCCGTCGGCGACGGTCTGCAGGGTGTCCGCCAGGCTGCGGGCGGTGTTCATGTCCGCCATGACCGTGTGCAGTTGTCGCAGGGTCGCAAGACGGACGTAGGGTTCCGACTCGGTCTCCATACTCGCCCTCCCCCCGAGACCTCGCAGCGAATCAAGGGTCATCTTCCCCGCCACTGAATCACAGCGCGCTGCCCACTCGGTACACAGGGTCAACAATTACTACCCCTTGTGACTCAAGTCACAGCAGAAGATGAACAATTGAGTGGAGATTCTGCATTTTCCCTGTGCGTTTACTGAACGCAAACTTTGTGGGTGTGTGGACATGATGCACGACGATGTTCCGTCGCGTGGGCCGTTGGTCCTAGGACCTGACTGGGTCGCAGGTCCGATGCGGTGGACGGCTGTCGGCGATTAGCGTTTCGGGCGTGCTGAACACCGCGTCGATCACCGAGGCCGATCTCTCCGGGCATCCTGTGGGGGTGAGCAACGACGAGTTCCGCGCCGCCCTTTCACGGCTGGCCGCGGGTGTGGTCCTGGTGACCGCGCACGAGGAGCCGTACGACCCGGACGACCCGCATGCCCCGGTCGGCGAGGATGTCGGCATGACCGCGACCGCCTTCATGTCGGTCTCCCTGGACCCGCCACTGGTCCTGGTCAGCCTGCGCAACGGCTCCCGCATGGACGACCTCCTCGACGAACAGCCCCTGTGGGCCGTCTCCGTCCTCTCCGAGAGCCAGCGCCACATCGCGGGCCGCTTCGCGATGAAGGGCCGCATCAGCGACCGCCTCCTCTTCGACGACATTCCGTACGTCCACGGCACGGCGTCCGGCGCCCCCCTGGTCCGCGGCGCCCTCGCCACCCTGGAGTGCCGCACGGAACAGCGACTTCCGGCCGGGGACCACACGCTGGTGATCGGCCGGGTACTGACGGCGGAGGTGGGGAGCGCGGAGGGGGGCCCGCTGTCGTACTTCCGGGGGAAATACCGGCAGTTGGGGTGAGGG
>NZ_JAENRY010000292.1 GCF_016612545.1 Streptomyces sp. MBT65
CTTCAGCGAGCTGAACATCGAGGACTTACCGGGGGTGTCAGGGGTGGGCGGGGAGCCGGGGGTGGCTGGCGCGGGTGCGGAATCTGCTCCGGGTCCCGAACTCAAAAGTGTCGCCTCCTACATAGAACGTGCGGGCATGGGAGCCCGCTTACAGGTGTGCGAGTTTCTCCAGCACGGGGGCGGCGGCGACGATCTTCGCCCACTCGTCCTCGTCGAGGCCGTCGACCAGACCGGCCAGGAACGCGTTGCGCTTGCGGCGGCTCTCTTCGAGCATCGCCTCTGCCTGGGGGGTCTTGGTGACGACCTTCTGGCGCCGGTCTTCGGGGTGCGGCTCCAGCTGGACCAAGCCCTTGGCCTCCAGCAGCGCCACAATGCGGGTCATCGAGGGCGGCTGCACATGCTCCTTGCGAGCGAGCTCGCCAGGGGTCGCGCTGCCGCAGGTGGACAGGGTGCCCAGCACCGACATCTCGGTGGGGCTCAGTGACTCGTCGACCCGCTGGTGCTTGAGTCGGCGGGACAACCGCATCACGGCTGATCGCAGGGAGTTCACAGCGGCAGCGTCGTCGCCATGGGTAAGGTCCGGCATGTTCTTTAGCTTAACTCATTACTCTCGCTAAAGACCAACTGGATACCGATACGACACGCCGAGATGCCCGTGACCCTGGCCACTGAACCCTCCCGTCACCCATATGAGTGATACCGGCGCGGAACGTCACCCACCGCCCGGAACCGCCCCGGACCCTCGTCTACATGGGGACCAGCGTGCTCAGCCTGCGGATAGACGGGGAGCTGCTCGAACGGCTCCGACACCATGCGGCCAAAAGGGGAATGAGCGTCCAGGACTATGTGGTCCAGACGCTCATCCGGGACGACTTCGACGAGCGGTTCAAGACCGCCGTCGACGAGACCGAGAAGTTCTACGGGGTCACGTGACAGCCTTTGAAGGCGCTGATCACGTCAGACCCAGCGCCGGCATCAGGTAGTAGAACCCGAACACCGCCGCCACGACGTACATCGGCACCGGGACCTCCCGGCCCCGGCCCGCCACCAGCCGCAGCACCACGAACGTGATGAAGCCCATGCCGATGCCGTTCGTGATCGAGTAGGTGAACGGCATCATCACCATCGTGATGAAGGCCGGGATCGCGATCGTGTGGTCGGCCCAGTCGATCTCCTTGACGGAGCCCGCCAGGATCAGGAAGCCCACCGCGAGCAGTGCGGGGGTGGCCGCCTGGGACGGGACCATCGTGGCGATCGGCGTGAGGAACAGCGCTACGGCGAAGAGCGCGCCCGTGACGACGTTCGCGAAGCCCGTGCGGGCACCCTCGCCGACACCGGCCGTGGACTCCACGAAGCAGGTGGTGGCCGACGAGGAGCTGGCACCGCCGGCCGCGACCGCGATGCCGTCGACGAAGAGCACCTTGTTGATGCCGGGCATGTTGCCCTCGCCGTCGGTCAGCTTGGCCTCGTCGCTGATGCCCATGATCGTGCCCATCGCGTCGAAGAAGCACGACAGCAGGACCGTGAAGACGAAGAGGACGCCGGTCAGCACGCCGACCTTGCCGAAGCCGCCGAACAGGCTGAACTTGCCGATCAGGCCGAAGTCCGGGGTGGCGACCGGGTTTCCGGGCCACTTCGGGGTGGTCAGGCCCCAGGAGGGGATCGTCGCGACCGCGTTCACGATCACCGCGAGGACGGTCATGGTGACGATCGAGATCAGGATCGCGCCGGAGACCTTGCGGACGATCAGCGCGAGCGTGAGCAGCGTGCCGAGGATGAAGATCAGCACCGGCCAGCCGTTGAGGTGACCGTCGCCGCCGAGCTGGAGCGGGACGGTGGTCTGGGCGGCGTCCGGGATGCGGGAGATGAACCCGGAGTCCACGAGCCCGATCAGCATGATGAACAGGCCGATACCGATCGAGATCGCCTTGCGCAGTCCGTACGGCACGGCGTTCATCACGCGCTCGCGCAGCCCGGTGGCCACCAGCAGCATCACGACGAGACCGGCCAGGACGACCATGCCCATCGCGTCCGGCCACGACATGCGCGGCGCGAGCTGGAGGGCGACGACGGAGTTCACGCCGAGTCCGGCGGCGAGCGCGATCGGGACGTTGCCGATGACCCCCATGAGGAGGGTGGTGAACGCGGCGGTGACGGCGGTGGCGGTGACCAGTTGGCCGTTGTCGAGGTGGTGCCCGTACATGTCCTTCGCGCTGCCGAGGATGATCGGGTTCAGCACGATGATGTACGCCATCGCGAAGAAGGTGGCGAACCCGCCCCGGATCTCCCGGGGGAGCGTGCTGCCCCGTTCGGAGATCTTGAAGTAGCGGTCGAGGGCGGTCTGCATTGGATGTTCCTACGAGCAGAAGTGGACAGACGGAAACCGTTTCAGTATGAACATATGAAGACGTCAGGCGCTATCTCCGCGCGTAGACAACCGGAGATCCACGGGTCCTGTCCCGCCTCGTAAGCTGGGGGCATGGCGAAGTGGACACCGACACACGAGGCACCGGAGCCCCTGGAGGGCCCGATCGTCCCGACCATCATCGGCGGCACGATCCTCTGGTTCGTCCTCTTCCTGGTACAGCTCCCCTTCTACGGCTGGTTCGACGACCACGGCCATCTGTGGTGGCTGTGGACCTGCCTGGCCGGGTCCGGACTCGGGCTCATCGGTATTTGGTACGTCCGCGGGCGCGATGCCGCTCTCAAGCGGCTGGCGGCCGAGGCGGCGGCGGGCTCCTCTCCTGCCGGCCCCTCCGCTGCTGCGGAGTGAGGAGTTCCCCCTACACCCCTGGCATCATCCCGCCCCGTCCGCCGTCCTCCCCTGGTCGGATCTTCCGGGCACTCGGCGGGTGAAGCCGTAAATCCGCACGTACCGTCGAATGCATGACGCACACCGACGCGGGCGCCGAACTCGATCCTGTGCACCCCGTGCCCATTCCGCCCGCACGGGCCCATGGACTCAGCACCGCCGAGGTCGCCGAGCGGGTGGCGCGCGGGGAGGTCAACGACGTCCCGGTGCGCAGCAGTCGTTCGCTCGGCGAGATCGTGCGGGCCAACGTCTTCACCCGGTTCAACGCGATCATCGGCGTGCTCTGGCTGATCATGCTGTTCGTGGCGCCGGTCCAGGACAGCCTGTTCGGGTACGTGATCATCGCCAACACCGGGATCGGGGTCTTCCAGGAGTGGCGGGCGAAGAAGACCCTCGACTCCCTCGCGGTGATCGGCGAGTCGAAGCCGACCGTACGGCGGGACGGGGCCGCCGTCGCGGTGAGCACGTCGGAGATCGTGCTCGGGGATCTCATCGAGATCGGGCCCGGCGACAAGGTCGCGGTCGACGGGGAGTGCGTCGAGGCCGACGGCCTGGAGATCGACGAGTCGCTGCTCACCGGTGAGGCGGATCCGGTCGTGAAGCGGCCGGGGGATGCGGTCATGTCGGGGAGTTTCGTGGTCGCCGGCGGTGGCGCGTTCGAGGCGACGAAGGTGGGGCGTGAGGCGTACGCCGCCCAACTCGCCGAGGAGGCCTCGCGGTTCACGCTGGTCCACTCCGAGCTGCGGACGGGTATCTCCACGATCCTCAAGTACGTGACGTGGATGATGATCCCGACCGCGATCGGGCTGGTCATCAGCCAACTCGTCGTCAAACAGCACGGGTTCAAGGACTCCATCGCGCGGACGGTCGGCGGGATCGTCCCGATGGTCCCCGAGGGACTCGTCCTCCTCACCTCGGTGGCCTTCGCGATCGGGGTCATCCGGCTTGGCCGGAAACAGTGCCTCGTCCAGGAGCTTCCGGCCATCGAGGGCCTCGCCCGCGTCGACACGGTCTGCCTCGACAAGACCGGCACGCTCACCGAGGGCGGCATGGACGTCACCGAACTGCGGCCGCTCGGCGGGGCCGACGAGACGTACGTACGCAAAGTCCTCGGCGCGCTCGGGGAGTCGGACCCGCGGCCGAACGCGTCGCTGAAGGCGATCATCGCCGCCTATCCGGACAGCGAGGAGTGGCGGTGCGTGGAGTCGCTGCCCTTCTCCTCGGCGCGCAAGTACAGCGGGGCGTCCTTCAGCGAGGGCGACGGGGAGTCGAGCACATGGCTGCTCGGGGCGCCCGATGTGCTGCTGGGCGCCGACGATCCCGCGCTCGCGGAGACCGGGCGGCTCAACGAGCAGGGGCTACGGGTGCTGTTGCTGGCCCGGGTCGCGGGTGAGCTGGACGATCCCGAGGTCGCGCGGGAGGCCGAGGCGACCGCGCTCGTCGTCCTGGAACAGCGGTTGCGGCCCGACGCGGCGGAGACGCTGCGCTACTTCGCCGAGCAGGACGTCCACGCCAAGGTCATCTCCGGGGACAACGCGGTGTCGGTGGGCGCGGTGGCCGGGAAGCTGGGGCTCACCGGCCAGGTCGTCGACGCCCGTCAACTCCCCGCCGATCAGGAGGAGATGGCGAAGTCCCTGGACGAGGCCACTGTGTTCGGGCGGGTCACCCCGCAGCAGAAGCGGGACATGGTGGGGGCGTTGCAGTCGCGCGGGCACACGGTCGCGATGACCGGGGACGGCGTGAACGACGTACTCGCCCTGAAGGACGCCGACATCGGGGTGTCGATGGGCTCGGGGTCCGAGGCGACGCGGGCGGTCGCGCAGATCGTGCTGCTCAACAACAGCTTCGCGACGCTGCCTTCGGTGGTCGCGGAGGGGCGTCGGGTCATCGGGAACATCACGCGGGTGGCGACGCTGTTCCTCGTGAAGACGGTCTACTCGGTGCTGCTGGCGGTGCTGGTGGTGTGCTGGCGGGTCGAATACCCCTTCCTGCCACGGCACTTGACCCTGCTGTCGACCCTGACGATCGGCGTCCCCGCGTTCTTCCTGGCGCTGGCACCCAACACCGAGCGTGCGCAACCCCACTTCGTGCGGCGGGTGATGCGGTACTCGATCCCGGGCGGGGTGATCGCCGGGGCGGCGACCTTCGTGACCTATCTGATCGCCCGTCACTACTACACGGGGAAGGGGTCGTTGGGGGCGGAGACGAGTGCGGCGACCCTGACGTTGTTCCTGATCTCCATGTGGGTGCTGGCGATCATCGCGCGGCCCTACACGTGGTGGCGGATCACCCTGGTGGCGTCGATGGGGGCGGCGTTCGTGGTCGTGCTGGTCGTGCCGTGGCTTCAGCACTTCTTCGCGTTGAAGCTGGTGGGGGTGACCATGCCGTGGGTCGCGGTGGGGATTTCGGCGGTGGCGGGGGTTCTGCTGGAGGTGGTGTGGCGGGTGGTGGATCGGCGGGTCTCGGTCTGAGGGGACCGGCTCCTGGGGTGTCGTCGGGCAGGATGGGGCGATGCCCTTCGATCAGCCTCTGCCTCGCGAGCTGAAAGCCATCGATACGGCCTCGCTGTTCAGGCTGGAGGAGCGGGCGGGTGACCTCGGTCTGAGCCAGCGCTTGGAGTCGGGGTGGGTGCGGGCCAACGCGGCGCCCGACGCCACGCATTACCTGCGTCCGGCGCTGTGGCACTCCCTGTCCCACCGGCCGGATGTGCCACGTCAGTTGCGGTGCGAGCTGTTGATCACGCTGCGCGCGGGGGACCGCATGCTGAGCCTGCTGGACGTTCTTCCCGACGATTTCGCCCCGCTGCCGAGAGTGACCTCGCGCGAGGAGGGCCTGGAAGTCGGCCGGCTCCTGGGCCATGCGCCTCCGGTCGGCGAACAGCTGTCGCGGAACGACACGGACCCGCGCCCCTGAAGAACAGGGCGCGGGTCCGGGGTCGCACCGCTGCTGCTTACTTCACGTCGACGTAGTCGCCCGTCGCGTTGATCGGGGCCGTGGTGGGCGTGCCCGCGAAGCTGTAGCGGAAGTAGCCGTCGACCGTGGCCTTGACGGTGGTCTTCAGGCTGCCGTTGGAGGTGGTCTTGATGGTCTTGACCGTGGTGTACGTGGTGGCGTTCTTCTTGCGGAACTGGAGCTTCACCGGCTGGGTGGAGTAGCCGGTGTAGTTGTTGGCGTCCCAGTTGGCGCGGGTCAGCTTGCCGGTGACCGTGATGGTCTTGCCCTTCTTGACGGGCTCCGGGGTGGCGTTGACCGTCAGCTTGGACAGGCGCGTGACGTTCGGGGAGGCGAAGCCGCCCTGGTCCGCGAGGCCGACCTTGGTGATGTCGAAGGTGGCGCTCGTCGGGTCCTGGCCGTTCAGCGCGATGGCCTCGGCGCCGGCCTTCCAGGCACCGGCGTCGGTGTTCGTCAGGTCGCCGTCGCCCGGGTAGATGTCGATGGTGGCCTTGCAGGAGGCGGTGGTCGCCGAGGTGACCGTGCAGGTGCCGGCGTCCTCGCCGAACAGCATGTTGGTCGGGTTCGCGTAGGTGCCCTTGTAGATGTACGGACCGGTGAGGAAGTCGGCCGCGGTGATGTCGACGTCGGCGCCGTGCGTCAGCGTGTACGTGACCGGCACGGAGACGTGGGCGGCGGCGCCGACCACGATCGGCTTGCCGCTGTGCACCTTGACGTTGGAGAAGGTGACGTTCAGGGCGTACGGCTCGTCGTCCGCGGGTGTGGCGACGGTGGAGCCGGACAGGGTGGCCTTGCCGGAGGCGGCGTGGGCGGCCTCACGGATCTTCGCGACGTCCGCGCGGTACGAGCCGGCGTCGGAGCCCGCGGCCTGCGCGGCCGGTACGGCGAAGGCGGAGAGAACCAGGGCGCCGGAGACGGCGGCCACGGTGGCGCTTATGCGCATGCGTTCCCCAAGTGGAGAAAGGGGGCCCCGGCGCGCTGGTCGTTCCGTACGGCTCGTCGTCGGCGCCGGGGGCCCAAGTGATGGCGGAGCCTGTTGGCTCACGTGGTGTGATCCGCGGCGGGTGGTGAAGGTTGTACGTCGAATCAGTTCTTTGTACGAGGATTGCGAACTGATTACCTGGTCGTCCGCAGGGGTGAGTGGGGCAGCGTGTGCCGGCACACGCTCTTCCTCGCTTTTCTGGACATGCGGGACCGGCCCCGGAGGGCCGGCCGGGCTCAGTCGCAGCTCAGTCGAACCAGCGGTCCCGGGCCAGTTCCTCGGTGCGGGACGGGTCTTCGAGGAGGGCCGCGACCTCGAAGCGGCGCGGCCACTGAGCGGCCGCCCAGGCGAGGCCGGCCGCGACGCCTTCCAGGGTCGAGGCGTGCAGTACGCCGTCGCGGGTGCGGCGCCAGTCGATCTCCACGCCGTCCACGATCAGTTCGTCGTGTTCGACGTACGTGGTGGGGGTGCGCGGGCCGAGGAGGACGCGGACGGAATCGGGTACGTCGTGTTCGGTGCCCTCCGAGTCCACCGAACCCGTCACCGACTCGCTCAGGCGTCGTACCTGGAACAGTTCGGCCAACTCGGCTGCCCTGGAGGGGCGTACGGGGAGGAGGGGGATGTCGGTGGTGAAGGGGAGCAGGTCCGGTGAGTCGACGACCATGGCTTCGGTGGCGTCCACGACGGTGACCTCGCCGTTGACCACGGCGCGCAGGTCGTCCGGGAGGGTCACCTGGTCCGGGTCCAGGTCGGCCAACGCGCTGTAGAGGGCGTGCAGTTGGGAACCGGTGACCTCGCGGTCCGGGTCGGCGAGGCGGTCCAGGAGTTCGGCGGCTCCGCCGGGCTCGTCGAGGAGGGCGGCCACGGAGGTGCGTACGCCGAGTGCCCGGAGTACCTGTTCGTCGTCGAAGCCGGTCGCGTCCGCCTCGTCGTAGAGGCCGCGCAGGAGCGGGTCGCCGCCTGCCGCCAGGAGGCCGGCCGGGCGGCGGCCGTCCAGGACCGGGTGGCCGCGCAACCACCAGGCCGTGTACGGGCGTACGAGCTCGTGGGTGCCGTCGGGCAGGAGGATGCGGACCTGTTGGGTGATCGCGTCGCGGAGCGGGGGCTGGGCGAGGAGGGCGAGGGCCTGGGGCCAGCGGTCGTCGTCGACCAGGTCCAGGTCGCGGACCGCTACGAGTTCCGTTGCCACGGGGGGTACGGGGGTGTCCGGGAAGCGGTCCAGGACGTCTTCCGACCACACGTCCACGGAGTCCAGCAGGCCGGGGTCGTCGGGTTCCGCGAAGTCGCTGTCGCGGGGCTCCAGTTCGTCCGGGTCGAGGACCACGTCGGTGGCCCGGACGAGGGCGAAGGTGGCGAGGACTCCGCAGGCGGCCAGGGGTTGTTCGCCCCAGCGGTCTGCCAACTCGGAGTCGACGAAGGCCAGTTCGTCCTCGCGCATCACCTGGGCGAACGGGCTTCCGGGGAGCACCAGTTCACCTGCGGGCGCCAGTTCCCCCTCCTCGTCGGGCAGGGCCAGGGCGCCGAGCCAGGGTTCGTCACCGGGCTGGAGATCCGCGTCCCGGACGAGGGCGAGGACGGTGTCCGCCAACTCCTCGGCGTCGGGGGCGGGTTCGTCCCATACGGCGCCGCCCTCGTCGTCGATGGAGGCGGCTACGGCGGCCCGGACCTGAGGTGTCGTGAGCACCGCGCGGGGTGTGGCGGGGAGCGCGCCGAGCTTCTCCAGGAGGGGGTGCGCCGCGTCGGGGTGGGCGACCTTGAGGCCGAGGCGGGCGAGGATCTCGGGTTCCACCTGGGCTGAGTCGGGTGTGGGGAGGAGGACTTGGCGGGGGCCGATCGTCGTCCTGCCGTCCGCTAGGGGTACGGGCAGTCCGGAGAGCCTGTCGGGGTCCACGCCCGCGAGGCTGTCGTAGAGCCGACGCCACCAGGCGGGGTCCTTCTCCAGGCCTGCCAAGCGGTCGACCGCGTCGGTGAGGGGGACGCGGGCCACGCCCAACGTCCGTAGTTCCACGCGCCGTTCGAGGCCTGCGGGGAGGAGGGTGGGGAGGACTTCGGCGAGGACGCGCACGGTGTCGGTGCCCGCGCCCTCGATGACCTCGGCGTCCCGGGGGCGTAGGGCCTCGGGCAACTCGCGCTCGTCGGTGGGGAGTTCGGTGGTGGGGGCTTCGGTGGTGAGGTTTTCGGTGGCGGGAGGCTCGACGGCGGGTGGGAGGAAGGCGGTGCGCGGCAGGCGGTGCAGGATCGCCTGGCGCAGGGTGCCGTCCAGCTCTCCCTTGGCCAGGGGGCCGGGGACCAGGTCGATGATGCCGGTGGTCACCGGGCGCCAGGCGGCGAGGAGTTCGACGTACGCGTCCGCCGCGCGCTCCACGACGAAGTCGGTCAGCGGGCCGGGGGCGGCGTGCCTGCGGGTGGTGTCGAGCGGGAGGGACGCGATGAGGAGCGCGGGGACGCCGAGGGGTTCGTCGCTGGGGGTGGGGGCGTGCACGACGGGGTTGGTGCGGGGG
>NZ_JAENRY010000293.1 GCF_016612545.1 Streptomyces sp. MBT65
GTTGTGGGGGCGGCGGAGGCGTCAGCGTCGGAGCCGGTGGTCGTGGCGGGTTCGGCTGAGGTGTCCGCGGCGGTGGCGGGCTCGGTTTCGATGTCCGGGGCGCTCGCGGAGGCATTCTCGGCGGCTTCGGAGCCGGGGTCTTCAGCAGCGTCTGCGGCTTCGGTGGCGTCGGCGCCCTCGGTTGCGAGGGACTTCACGGCACCGGACGCGGTGCCGGAAGTCGCGTCGGACCCGGTCTCGGGCGCGGCTTCCGCCGTGGTTTCGGGGGACGTTTCTACGGCCCGTTCGGGCGCGGGGGCTTCGGCCTGCTCGGCCTTGGCGGCGGGCGAAGTACCGGCTTCGGCCTCGGCGTTGGCGGGGGAGTCGGCCTTGGTCCCGGCGCCCGCAGGGGAGTTGACCCGGGCCTCGGCTTCCGCCTCGGTGACTTCGGGGGTCCCGGTCTTGCTGCCGTGGCCCGCCGATGTGTTGGCTCGGGTCTCGGTACCCTCCCGAACCCCCACCTTCGCGCCTATGGAAGGGGCGGCCTCTGTCTCTGCGCCCGCCGAAAGTCCGACCTCGCTCCCCGCAGCCGTAGAACTCCCTCTGGCGGCCTCGGACTTGGGGTCGGAGCCGGCAGAAGTTCCCGGTGCTGTCTCTGCCGTCGCTGTCGCGCCGCTCGGCTTCGGGTCGTTGTTCGTGTCCGGCGGCAGTACCTCGCCATCGGCTGCCCCGGCCGTATTCGGTGTCTGGCGTGTGCTCGTGTGCTGAGGCAACCCGAAGGTCCTTCCGTGCGAGGCCCGTGATCGGAGTGGAGTGGCGGTCCGAACTGGGGAGGCAGGACCGCCGCTCTTCCGTACGAGTCGCCTCAGGCCGCTGTTCACGGAACTGGGCAAACACCCGGCAAACGGCTTATCACCGTTGCGTCACGCGCCCCCTACCGCCGTGAGCAGCGCCAGCGGAGCCGCCGCCGACCTGGACTCCCGCACACACGCGTGCGGGTACGGGACCGGCTCCGGGTGGGTGTCGCGGCCGTAGCCCGCGAGCACCTCCGGGAGGCGGTGGCCGGTCGCCGTCGCCGCGTCGACCAGCGCGTGCGCGACCGTACGGGCCTCGTCGTGCAGGCCGTAGCGGGCCAGGCCCAGCGTGATCAGCGCGTTGTCGTGCGGCCAGACCGAACCCCGGTGGTACGAGAGCGGGTGGTACGCCGCCTGTCCGGAGGCGAGCGTGCGGACTCCCCAGCCCGAGAAGAAGTCCGGTGCCAGCAGCCTGCGGCCGACCAGCTCGCCGTACTCCTTGTCGAGGAGACCGGACCACAGCAGATGGCCCGCGTCCGACGCCAGCGCGTCCACCTGCCGGCCCTCGCCGTCGAGCGCCAGCGCCGGGAAGGAGTGCTCCCGCATCCAGAAGTCCCGCTGGAAACGGTCCCGCAGGTCCGCCGCGGCCTGTTCCAGGAGCGCCGCGTACGTCTCGTCCTCCCACACCGTCCGCGCCACCCACGCCGTGCGGCGCAGCGCGTCGTACGCGTACCCCTGCGCCCCCGCCGCCATCACCGGACCACTCGCCCGCGTCCCGTCGGCGCCGCAGATCGCGCCGGGGGAGTCCTTCCAGTTCTGGTTGGCCAGGCCGCCCTGGTCGGCGCGGTAGACCAGATAGCCGCGCGAGGTGAGGCCGCCGTGGTCCAGCATCCAGCCGATCGCCGCACGGGCGTTGGGCTCCAGACGGCGGGCCAGCGCCGTGTCGCCGGTCTGCTCGACGTACGCGCCCAGCAGCACCAGGAACAGCGGCGTCGCGTCCACCGAGCCGTAGTAACGCCCGTACGGCACCTGCCCGAAGTGCGCCAACTCGCCGTGCCGCACCTCGTGCACGATCTTGCCGGGCTGCGACACCGACTCGGGGCCCACCGCCGTCGCCTGGGTCGCGGCCAGCGCCGGCAGCGTGGCGGCGGCCAGTTGGGGGCGGTAGGGGAGGGCGAAGAGCGACGTGAGGAGTGCGTCCCTGCCCAGGAGGGTCAGGAACCACGGGGCTCCCGCCGCCGGGACCCGCAACTCCTCGCCGTCCGGGCCCGTCGCCGGTACCTGGAGCGAGGCCAGGTCCGACAGGCCCCGGGCGCAGGCCGCGGCCAACTCCGGCCAGCCGGTGGGGAAGGAGACGCCCTGGACGTACTCGCCCTCCAGCGCGAGGAGTTGGTCGTTCAGGGCGGACGGTGAGCGCGGTACCCGCAGGGCGCGCTTGTCGCCGTGCGGGCGGGCCATCACGCGCAGCGCCAACTCGGCGGTGCCGTGCGGTTCCAGGTCCAGGGTCCACACCATGCGGCGGGCGCCGGTGCCCGTCTCCTCGACGCCGTCGGGGGCCGGTTCGGCCGTGACCGTCGTACAAGAGCGCCATTCGCCGCGCTGGTAGGCGAACTCCACGCCGTCCTCGAGGACTTGGCGGGAGCGGGTGGCTCCGATCTTCGCGTAGGTGCGGTAGTCCGAGCGGAGTTCGAACTGGTCCGTGAAGTCGGCGTCCGCGGTGACCGCGAGCCGGACCGTCGTCGGCACCGGGCGGTTGCTGGTCACCTTCAGCGATTCGACGAACGCGCCGTCGCCCACGGCCTGTTCACGGAAGAGCGTGTGCGCCGGCGGCTCCTGGCGACCGCCGCGCGGGACCAGGACACAGCGCGCCATGTCCCCGTCGGCCACCGGCGTCAGCGCCTCCGGCACCGCGCCGTCGACCGTCAACTGCCAACGGCTCAGGTGCCGGGCGTCCCGTACGAATAACCCGTCCGGGGAACTGCCGCCCCGTACGCCGCTGATGTCCCCGCCGTCGCCCACGGCTGCGAACGTCCCGCCGTGCACAAGCAGATGGTGTCGGTCCGTCATCCCCGGTCCCCTCCCTTGACTCTCTTGGCGCCCTTGACTTCTGTGCCGTTCACTTCTGTGCCACTCATGCCGAACGTGCCGAGACCCGTGCCGGACACGCCGTGTCCGGGGGGCTCGTGAAGCAGATCGAGGGTCAGCGCGGCGGTCCAGCTGAAGCCGGTCGCGCCGCACGCCTCGCCGTCGTACGGGTCGACGTACTCGGCGAAGTCGGTGGCGGCCGCCGTCTCCAGGACCGCCTCGCGCAGGGCGTCCGCCCGCTGCCGCTCGCCGTGCAGCCGCAGGCCGCGCTCCAGCAGCCAGCTCGTGTTGAACCAGGCCGGGCCGCGCCAGTACCGGTGCGGATCGAAGGCCTCGCCCAACAGGTCGTAGCTGGGCGGGAGTTCGGTGCTGTCGCCGAGACCGAAGTGCGGGCCGGACGCCGTACGGACGAGGGCCGTGACGATGTCCCGGGGCAGGTCGGGGAGGAGCAGCGGGATCAGGCCGGAGACGCTGCGCTCGGGGATCAGGGCGCCGGTGAGGGGCCGGTGTCCCGCGTCCTGCGTCTCGCCGCGCACGTCGCGGCAGAAGAACATGCCCTCCGCCGGGTCCCACAGCCGCTCGATCAGGACCCCGGTCAGCCGCTCCGCGCGGGCGTGCCGGGCCGTGCCCGTCGCGCCCAACTCCCGTGCGATACGGGCCAGTGCGTGCTCGGAGGCGATGAGCAGGGCGTTGAAGGACGGGTCCTCCACCGCGAACTCGCTTGCCCCGTCGGCGTATTGGCCGTCCCGGTAGTCCGTCGCCAGGCGCACGTAACGGCCGTAGTCGAGGTCCGTGGGCCGGTCCTCGGCCGCTCCGTGGTCGAGGTCGGCGCGGCGGAAGGACCGGGCCGGGGCGGGTGTGATCCGGCTCAACGGGGCGTCCCAGCAAGGGCTGTTGTCCATACCCTGTTCCCAGGGGTGCACGACGGACGCGAGCCCGCCCCCGCCGAGATCGCGCCGGTGCAGCAGATAGCGGTGCCAGGCGGCCAGCTTGGGGTAGACACCGGCGAGGAAGCCGCGTGCGCGGGACAGGCCCGGGTCCGCGCAGTGCACCAGCCAGGCGGCGAGCGCGTGCACCGGTGGCTGCACGATGCCCGAGGTCTGTACGGTGCGCGGGGCGCCCGCGCTGTGCCCCGCGGTCGAGGAGCGCCAGAAGTCGGGGCTCGGGAAGTACGCGTCGAGCGGTACGGAGGGGTTGAAGACGATGTGCGGGATACGGCCGTCGCCCCACTGGGCGGCGAGCAGCGTCTCCAGCTCCGTCTGGGCCCGCAGCGGCGAGAGGTGCCGCAGACCGATCGCGATGAACGCGGAGTCCCAGGACCACTGGTGCGGATACAGACCACGGGAGGGGACCGTTGAGGTTCCCGTCCAGTTCCCCTCGAGGACGGCAGCCGCCCTGAGGTGCAGCGAACCTGACAAGGACGGCGGATCGTATACGAGGTGGTGCTCCACTGGGAGGGCTGTGAGCTGGGCAGTGCGATCCACTCGGGACTCCACGAAACACGTCGTGCCGACCGGTTCGGTCATGGCTACCGTAGGGTTACGTCTATTTAACACGCAAAACTCAATATGTAATGCAGGGTTGAGAAACACAAGGGGGTGCGCATGACGGGAAGAGGTCAAGGGAGCGCCGGAGATCTGCTCGAACTGGTGCGCACCGGGCGCGCCACGACCCGAGGCGCCCTCCAGCAAGTGACCGGACTCTCCCGCGCGACCGTCGGCCAGCGCCTGGACCGGCTGTTCCGCGCGGGCTGGCTGCGCGAGGGCGCGGGCGGTCCGGTGGACTCCCCGCTGGGCGGTCGCCCCTCGATCACTCTCGAATTCGACGACGCTCATGCCGTGGTCCTCGCGGCGGACCTGGACACCCGGCACGCGCGCGCGTGCGTCCTCTCGCTCACCGGCGAGATCCTCGCGGAGCACGGCGGCACGCTCGTCATCGAGGACGGCCCGGACGTCGTACTGGGTGAACTCGGCCGCTGGTTCGCCGAGTTGCTGGAGAAGGCCGGGCATCGGGCGTCCGAGGTCTGCGGGATCGGGCTCGCGGTCCCCGGCCCGGTCGACACCGACACCGGCCGCGTCGTCCAGCCGCCGATGATGCCCGGCTGGGACGGCTACGACATAAGAGGCCGCCTGGCCCGCGCCTTCACGGAACACACCGGCGCCCCCCGCGTACCGGTCCTCGTCGACAACGACGCCAACCTCATGGCCTACGGCGAACAGCGCACCGGACACCCCGACTGCGGGGCCTTCGTCCTGGTCAAGGTCTCGACCGGTATCGGCGCCGGGGTCGTCGTCGGCGGCTCCATCTTCCGGGGGATCGACGGCGGCGCCGGCGACATCGGCCACATCCGGATCCCGGCGGGCGCGCAGGCGCTGTGCCGCTGCGGGTCCTACGGCTGTCTCGCCGCCGTGGCGAGCGGTGGCGCGGTGGCGCGGCGGCTGGCCGAGACCGGGGTGCCGGCCGCGTCCGGCTCGGACGTACGGGACCTGCTGGCGTCGGGGCATCCGGGAGCGGCCGCGTTCGCCCGCGAGGCGGGACGGCAGGTCGGTGACGTCCTGGCGACCGTGGTGACGCTGCTCAACCCCGGGGTGCTGATGATCGCGGGGGACCTGGCCGGGACCTCCTTCCTCACGGGCGTACGCGAGCTGCTGTACCAGCGGGCGCTGCCGCGCTCCACCGCTCATCTGCACGTACTGACCTCGCGGCTCGGCGAGCGGGCCGGTCTGGTGGGGGCGGGGGCGCTGGTCGTGGAGCACCTGTACGCGCCGGAGCGGGTCGAGGAGCGGCTGCTCGCGCTGGGCATGTGACGTTCGCGTTTCCGCCCGGAGACTCGTCCGGCGGCCGTCCGCATGGTGAAATCCGGCCGGGTGTGGAAGCGTGATTCTCACCACCTTTGATAGGGGTGGCGCTCAGGTGAGCGGATCTTGCGCGGCTGCACTTCTCCAAGGGGTGGCACTCCGTGCCACCCCTTGATCGTTCATCGATCGAAATCAGGCGAGCGCGCAACCCGCTCAGGTGAGCGGAAAATGCCGCAGATGGGCCCGGTCGCGTTCAAGAAGTGAAAACACTCGGCGGTGTTCGCTTGCCGAGCCTTGACTTTCGATCCGCTGGCGGACGACTGGTTACGGACGCATGACATGCAAGTGGACGTACCCAGGCGCCTTCGATCTGGGTATGTTCCTGGCCGTCAGGGCAGCCACCCGCGTCCCGAGGAGTCGAGACCCGTGTCGGAAAACAAAGAACCCCACGTAGCGAAGTTCGTCTACGACTTCACCGAGGGAAACAAGGACCTCAAGGACCTTCTCGGCGGCAAGGGTGCCAACCTCGCCGAGATGACCAACCTGGGCCTTCCCGTGCCCCCCGGCTTCACCATCACCACCGAGGCGTGCAAGACCTACCTCGACAGTGGCGAGGAGCCGGCGGCACTGCGTGACGAGGTGAGTGCACACCTCGACGCGCTCGAGTCGACGATGGGCAAGCAGCTCGGGCAGGCCGACGACCCCCTCCTCGTTTCGGTCCGTTCCGGGGCGAAGTTCTCCATGCCCGGCATGATGGACACCGTCCTGAACATCGGCCTCTCCGACAAGTCCGTGCAGGGCCTGGCGAAGCAGGCCGGCGACGAGCGCTTCGCGTGGGACTCGTACCGCCGCCTCATCCAGATGTTCGGGAAGACCGTCCTCGGCGTCGACGGCGACCTCTTCGAGGAGGCCCTCGACAAGGCCAAGGAGACCAAGAAGGTCACGGTCGACACCGAGCTGGACGCGGCCGACCTGAAGAAGCTGGTCACCCGCTTCAAGCGGATCGTCAAGGCCGAGGCGGGCCGCGACTTCCCGCAGGACCCGCGCGAGCAGATGGACCTCGCCATCCACGCGGTCTTCGACTCCTGGAACACCGACCGCGCCAAGCTGTACCGCCGCCAGGAACGCATCCCGCACGACCTCGGCACCGCCGTCAACGTCTGCTCGATGGTCTTCGGCAACCTCGGCCCCGACTCGGGCACCGGTGTCGCCTTCACCCGCGACCCGGCCAGCGGCCACCAGGGCGTCTACGGCGATTACTTGCAGAACGCGCAGGGCGAGGACGTGGTCGCGGGCATCCGAAACACCGTGCCGCTCGCGGAACTTGAGCAGATCGACAAGGCGTCGTACGACCAGCTCATGCAGATCATGAAGACCCTGGAGAACCACTACAAGGATCTTTGCGACATCGAATTCACCATCGAGCGCGGGCAGTTGTGGATGCTCCAGACGCGGGTGGGGAAGCGGACGGCGGGTGCGGCTTTCCGGATCGCGACCCAACTCGTCGACCAGGGGCTGATCGACGAGGCGGAGGCCCTCCAGCGGGTCACCGGCGCCCAGTTGGCGCAGCTGATGTTCCCGCGCTTCGACGAGGACGCGAAGGTCCAGCAGGTCGGCCGGGGCATCGCGGCCTCGCCGGGCGCTGCGGTCGGCAAGGCGGTCTTCGACTCGTACACGGCGGTGAAGTGGTCGCGTTCGGGCGAGAAGGTGATCCTGGTCCGCCGCGAGACCAACCCCGACGACCTCGACGGCATGATCGCGGCCGAGGGCATCCTGACGTCCCGTGGCGGCAAGACATCCCATGCGGCCGTCGTGGCGCGGGGCATGGGCAAGACCTGTGTGTGCGGTGCCGAGGAGTTGGAGGTCGACACCAAGCGGCGCCGGATGGTCGTGCCGGGTGGGCATGTGGTGGAGGAGGGCGACGTGATCTCCATCGACGGGTCCAGCGGCAAGGTGTACCTCGGTGAGGTTCCGGTCGTCCCGTCCCCCGTCGTCGAGTACTTCGAGGGCCGTATGCACGCGGGCGCCGACGACGCCGACGAGTTGGTCGAGGCGGTGCACCGGATCATCGGGTACGCCGACCGCGTACGCCGGTTGCGGGTGCGCGCCAACGCGGACAACGCCGAGGACGCGCTGCGCGCCCGCCGCTTCGGCGCGCAGGGCATCGGGCTGTGCCGTACGGAGCACATGTTCCTCGGCGACCGCCGGGAGTTGGTGGAACGCCTGATCCTGGCCGACACGGACACCGAGCGCGAGGAGTCCCTCAAGGCGCTTCTCCCGCTCCAGAAGGCGGACTTCGTCGAGCTGTTCAAGGCGATGGACGGACTCCCGGTCACCGTCCGCCTGTTGGACCCGCCGCTGCATGAATTCCTCCCGGACATCACGGAGTTGTCGGTCCGCGTGGCGCTGGCGGAGTCGCGCCAGGAGTCCCACGAGAACGACCTGCGGCTGCTCCAGGCGGTCCACCGTCTGCACGAGCAGAACCCGATGCTGGGTCTGCGGGGCGTACGCCTGGGCCTGGTCATCCCCGGCCTGTTCACCATGCAGGTACGGGCGATCGCCGAGGCCGCGGCCGAGCGCAAGGCGGCGAAGGGCGACCCGCGCGCGGAGATCATGATCCCCCTCGTCGGCACGGTCCAGGAGCTGGAGATCGTCCGCGAGGAGGCCGACCAGGTCATCGCCGAGGTGGAGGCCGCGACGGGCACGTCCCTGAAGCTGTCCATCGGCACGATGATCGAACTCCCGCGCGCCGCGCTGACGGCGGGCCAGATCGCGGAGGCGGCGGAGTTCTTCTCCTTCGGCACGAACGACCTCACCCAGACGGTGTGGGGCTTCAGCCGCGACGACGTGGAAGCCTCGTTCTTCACGGCCTACCTGGAGAAGGGCATCTTCGGCGTCAGCCCCTTCGAGACCATCGACCGCGACGGCGTCGGCTCCCTGGTGAAGCTCGCGGCGAAGGCGGGCCGCGAGACCCGCCCGGACCTCAAGCTCGGCGTCTGCGGCGAACACGGCGGCGACCCCGAGTCGGTCCACTTCTTCCACGAGGTCGGACTGGACTACGTCTCCTGCTCGCCGTTCCGGATCCCGGTGGCGCGGCTCGAGGCGGGACGGGCGGCCTGTGCGGCGCAGGGGAGCGACCACCGCTGACGGACCCCGGGACAGCCGTCGGTCACCCTGACCCTCACCGACGCGACGGCGGTTCCGGATCACGAGGAGAGGGGCGGCACCCGTGCGGGGATGCCGCCCCTCTCCGCTGCCGTCTGCTGTTGCCTGCCGTCCGCCGTCACTCGCAGGCGACGCCGTCCCCGTCCCGGTCGAGGTGGGAGTCGTAGCCCGGATCGCCCCGGTGGAGCGGCGTGACGCCGGCGGCGCGGGCGGCGGTGCAGTTCGTGTAGTAGGTGCTGCCGCCGCCGGAGCCGCTGTCGTCGGAACCGGAACCGTTGTCCACGGCGGCCTCGGCGGTGACCGTCTTCGTGACCTTGACGGTCTTCGTCGTCGTGACCGTGGGCGCGGGCGCCGGGGCGGCCGTCTCCGTCGTGGTCGCGGTGACCGTCATCGTCGGCCGGGGACTGGCGGCGGCGGGCATCGCGTCGGCCGCCGTGTCCTTCTTCGGGTCCTGGCCGGAGGCACCGATTCCGACGCCGACGAAGAGGGTCAGCGCGAGGGCGGGGAGCACATAGCGCTTGCGGGCCCAGCGGGGCGCGGGCCGGACGGGCTGGGGCGCCGGTGGCATGGGTGGCATCGCGTACGGATGGGTCATCTCGTCCCCCTGTGTCTGGTGTGGCATGGAACGTAATGCCCCGGCGGAACATGTGAAGGAGGAGTGACCAAGCTGTGATGGTCACGTCACTCGGTGTGCGGGGAGCGGGCCCGGTCCGGCTCTCGTACGCTCTTCGTACGCCGGGAGTCAGGCGTCGACGGAGGGAGCCGCCCATGTCCGGCTGGAACGAGAAGGCCGTCCCCGACCAGCGCGGCCGGGTCGCCGTCGTCACCGGGGCCAACAGCGGTCTCGGCTACGTCACCGCCCGCGAGCTGGCCCGCAAGGGCGCCCGGGTCGTGCTCGCCTGCCGGAGCGCGGTGCGGGGGAACGAGGCCGCCGACCGGATCGTGGCCGAAGTGCCGGGCGCCGAGGCCCAGTTCGGACGGCTGGACCTCGGGGACCTGTCCTCCGTAAGGGAGTTCGCGGCCACGTTCCCGTACGAGCGGCTCGATCTGCTCGTCAACAATGCGGGGGTCATGGCGATGCCGTACGGCACGACGGTGGACGGCTTCGAGACGCACTTCGGGGTCAACCACCTCGGGCACTTCGCGCTCACCGGGCTGCTGCTGCCGGCCCTGCTCGACGCGCCCGACGCGCGGATCGTCACGCTCTCCAGCTTCATGCACGCGCTCGCCAACATCGACATCGACGACCTCAACAGCGAGCGCCGGTACAGCCGTTGGACCGCCTACGCCCGTTCCAAGACCGCCAACCTCCTCTTCACGCACGAGGTGGCGCGGCGGCTCGCGGCGGCCGGTTCGGGGGTGGTCGCGACCGCCGCCCACCCCGGGTACGCCGCCACCAACCTCCAGACCGCCGGGCCCCAGGCGGAGGGGCGCAGGGGCGCGGAACGGCTCATGGAACTCGGCAACCGGATCTTCGCCCAGTCGGCGGAGGCCGGCGCACTGCCCTCCCTCTACGCCGCCACGGCCCCCGACGTCCGCCCCGACTCCTTCTTCGGGCCCCGCGTCGCGATGTGGCGCGGGGCGCCGGCACCGTCCTGGCGGACACCGTGGACCCGCAACGACGCGATGGGGCAACGCCTTTGGGCGGCCTCGGAAGAGCTGACGGGGGTTGTGTACGGGCAACTCAAGGTATGAGAGCGGAGGTTCACGCAGTGGCTCCGCTGTCCACCACCAAGTCCGTACCCACCACCGACCCCGCGTCGTCCGAGGCCAGGTAGAGGACAGCGGCCGCGACTTCGGCCGTGGCGGAGATACGGCCGAGGGGGAGCCCGGCCTTCGCGCGTTCGGCGCGTTCGGCCGGTGTCTCGCCGGGGCGCAGGGACATGGGGGTGTCGGTGGGGCCGGGGCTGACCACGTTGATACGGACGCCCTCGCGGATGTGGTCCACGGCGGCACCCTTGCTGAGTACGGTGACCGCGGCCTTGGAGGCGGCGTAGGCGGCGGCTCCCGGGCTGCTCGTGTGCACGCCGAAGGTGGAGGCCACGTTGACGATCGCGCCGCCGGAGGGCTGGGCGCGCATGTGCCGGATCTCCGCTTGGAGCGCGAGGAACACGCCGGTGACGTTGATGTCGAGCTGTGTGCGCCAGTCCTCCTCGGTGAGGTCGGCGAGGGGCTGTCCGCCGCGGAAGACCCCCGCGTTGTTGACGGCCACGTCGAGCGAGCCGTACCGGTCGACGGCAGCCCGGACCAGGGCGTGGGCATCGACGGCCTTCGACACGTCGGCGCTCACCGCGAGGGCCTTCCCGCCCCCGGCCTCGATGAGGGCGACGGTCTCGTCGAGCGGTTCCCGCCGCCGCCCGGCGACGACGACGTTCGCCCCCTCGGCGCCGAACGCGAGGGCGATGCCACGGCCGATCCCGGAGCCGGCGCCGGTGACGAGGGCCGTCCGGCCGGTGAAGCGAGCCGTCTTGCCTGTGAGGCGGGTGGTGGTCATGATCTCCCCTTTTTCTTGACCGATCGGTTCAGTATGCGGGCATAGAAAGAGCCCCTTTGAGCAAGGGGCCGACGGCGTGTGTCAGTCCAGCAGCCGCAGGGCCTGTTCCGCCGCGTCCCGCACCCGCGCCGGGTCCGCCGACGCCTTGCCGACCACCCGTAGCCCCTGCATCAGCACCAGCAGCATGCGGGCGAGGGTGAGCGGGTCGCGGTCCGCGGGCAGTTCGTCCTGCGCCTGGGCGCGGACAAGTGCCGAGTGCAGTACGGTCTCCAGCTGGTCCCAGTTGCGCTCGACGCGCCGGGTCGCGGCCGGGTCGTGCGGGGCGAGTTCGGCCGCCGTATTGGTCACCAGGCAGCCGTTCAGGCGTAGTTGGTCGTCGGCGGCCTCCGACGCGTACCGCCGCACGACCGCTCGTACGGCCGGCAGCGCGGGGCCCGGCTGGGACAACTCCCGCACGATCGGCGGGAGTCCGGCCCGGTCGTAGCGGTCCAGCGCCTTCAGGTACAGCTCGTGCTTGCTGCCGAAGGTCGCGTAGAGGCTGGCCCGGCCGATGCCCAGGTGGCCTACCAGATCGGCCATCGACGTCGCCTCGTAGCCGCGCCGCCAGAACAGTTCCAGGGCGGACTGGAGGGCGGCGTCGGGGTCGAATTCCTTGGTTCTGGCCATGGGGAGGAGAGTAGGTCTTTTTGGAATATACGGTCAAGAAAATCGTAGTAGACCCACGTTGCGGCGTTGCGGCTGCGCTTGGAGAACATCGCGAGCGGGATCACGCTCACGGGCAGATGGGCTCGGTCGGGACGGGCACGGGCTGACTGCTGCGCTCTTCCGTGCTGAGATCACTGCCGCCGAGCATCCGGCACAGGGCGTCGATCCAGTCGTCGGGCCGTAACCTCAGGGGATAGACGACGTCGGTGTTGCCGGCCCGGAGGTACAGCAGCGTCCGGCCGTCGCCGGAGGCGTCCAGGAAGTAGTACCTGGGCTGATCCGTACTCAGATCGCTGTAGGGGCCGAGGTCGTACGAGAGGTCGTAGCTCCGTTCCTCGACCCGGTAGACGCGGATCTTGTTGTTGGAGGCGATCATGTAGCGGCCCGGAGTTTTCAGGAAACCGACGGCAGCAGGGATGTCGAAGCCCGACAGCGGGCCGATCTTCCTGCGCACGGGGTCGGTGCTCCACAGCTCGATGGTCTTGCTCTTGCGCAGCACCGCGAAGTAGCGGCCGTTCGAGTCGAAGGACGCGGCGATGAGATCGGCGTGGCTCGTCCGGTACCGGGTCGTCACCCGTCCGCTCGGCAGCGCGAGGACTCGGACGTACGGGTCGTCCCGAACGACGACGGTCACCCGGTCGGGAGCCGGGTAGCCATTGATGTCGTAGTCCGGGAAGTCCTTGCCCTTCTGCGCTGCGACCGTGCGTCCCAGGACGTTGAGGTCGTAGTCGTCGACGGCGTGCCCCGTTCTTGCGTCCCAGCGCTGGAGCGTCGCACCAGCGAGCGTGACGAGGTGGCCATAGCCGTCGAAGAAGTACCTGAGAGCCGGTTGGAGACGGCTGTTTGCGAGAGTGGGCGGCATGGCGGTGGTGATCACGGCCAGCCGTCGCAGTGACGCGGTCTCCCGTACCACCACGGTGTTCACGCCCTCACGGTGGGCCAGCAGGGTGGCGTGCTCGCCGAAGGCGACCAAATCGTCGGCTTCCCAGTAGGGCTTGAGGCGGGGTGCCTCGGCGAGGATGTCGGAGTCCAGGCTCGCCGACCTGAGCTGGATGGATCTCCCGCCTGTCGGCACCGTGACGATCCTTTGGCCGTCAGGGGTCAGGTCGATGTGCTGCATGTCCTGCGCGGGGACGGCCGACGTCTGGACGGCAAAGATCCCCGAGCCGTTACCGGTGATGAGCACCGGCTTCGTCGCGGGTCCCACGAGCCGGGCGTAGGACACCACGGACGTGCCTCCGTCGTCCGGCTCCTCGAACTTCGAGAGGAGCCTGCCGCGCGGCAGGTCGACCAGCGTCTTGGTGGTGATACCCAAGACGAGTTGATGGCCTTTCGGACCGAGCGTGACCGGGTCGCAACCGGTGGAATCCGGGTTCTCGTACCGGCCCAGCGTGCTGCCGTCGGGGATCCGCAGTCCCGTGTAGACGCCCTGCTTGTCCCCGTCGCCCTTCGTTTCGGGGCGGCAGATCGCCACGGCACGTCCGTCGCCCGAGACCACGGCGCTTTCGAAGGAGGCGGCGATGACGCGGACCTTGCTCGAACGGCGGTCAACGACCATCAGCCGTTGCGTGTAGTCAGCCATCTCGGCAAGCACGACAAGTGTGTCGTCGTCCGGCCCGAACCACACACCCCGTACCTCCCCGCCCCTCACCTGGGGCAGCCAGATCCGGCCTCCGAGGGCGCCGCGCTCCAGATCCCACCACGCCACGCTCATCCCGCTGCCCGCCGCCAACAGGTGTCCGTCGTAAGAGAGTTGCGCGAACGGCGTGTTGTACAGGGCTTTCGTCAACTCCGGCGCCGAACTGACCAGTTGACGGGGTTCGCCCACCAGCGAGTGGGCGTCCGGGTGGACGTTGAACCAGACGACTCCGTCGCCCCCGACGTACCCGACCCTGCTGCCGTCTCCCGAGACCAGTGGATTCATGGCGTACTGCGGCCCGTTGAGCTGCACCTTGCGTACCGTCCCGCCGAGCGCGTGGACGAAGAGTGTCGCCCGTCCCGCGGGTGTACGGGCGAGTATCACGTCGCCGTCCAGGCTGGCCCGGAAGTCCTCGACCTCGTCCAGCGTCCCGGACAGGATCCGGGTGGTGGCCCGGTACTGGGCGTAGTACCGCAGCAGTGTGTTCTTGGCCTCGTCCGTCGGTGACGTGCGGTAGGCCGCCAGCGCCAACTTGACCGCCAGGGCCGGATCCTGGAGCCGCTGGTCGGCCGAAAGGCTCGCCAGGGCACGGGAGTTCGCGGCGGCGTGCTGCTCCGCGCTGACCTCGCGCTGATATCCGAAGAGCGCGCCGAGGACCAGCGCCAGCACGGAGATCAGCCCGAGCACCGAGAACAGACCGCGCCGCCTCCGTACGGCCGACCGGCGCCGGCGGCGGCCCTGTTCCAGGAACTCCCGCTCGGGCCCGCCGATGTCGTCGGCGCGTGCCCCGAGCCAGCGTTGCCCGGTGGCCAAGGTCACCGCCGCGGGGAGCAGTTCGGCCGGTTTCCCGGCGTCCCGCCAGCGGTCCATGTCGAGGCGTACGGTCTCGCGCCAGGCGAGGAACTCGTGGTCCTCGGCCACCCATCCGGCCAGCTTCGGCCAGCCGGTGATCAGCGCCTCGTGGGCGAGCTCGACGCTCTCCCCGCCGCCGGCGACCAGCAGTCGGGTGGCCGCTAGCCGCTGGGCGATCTCCCATTCGCCGGGGGCGAGTTCGGAGCGGACCGCCGGTCGGCGGGCGACCGCTCCCGACCCGGCCACCGGGACCCGGACCAGCCGGGTGAACAGCCGGCGGGCGGCCGGTTCGTCCGCCTCCCGCACGTTCTCCGCCCAGACCCGCTCCGCCTCGCCGCGCAGGGCGCCGGTGACACCCTCGGTCCGCTCGTACGCCTCGTGGGTCAGCCGGCCGTGCACGGTCTGTTCGCGCCACAACAGGTCCAGAGCCATGACGAGCAGCGGCAGGGCGCCCGGCGCGTCGCCTGTGTCCCGCAGGATCCGGTCGGCCAGTCCGCCGTCGTAGGACACCTGCGGGGTGTCGTCCACGGGCCGGTCGATCACCTCGCGGAGTTGCTCGTGGTCCATCGGCCGCAGTGCGTGGATGCGTTGTTTGACCAGTGGACCGAGGGAGGGGTCGGCCAGCGCCGGTTCCAGGAAGTCCGCGCGCAGGGTGATCAGGACGCGCAGTTGCTCGGGCGCGCTCTCGCCGGACAGGAGCCGGGTCACTGCGGCGATCTCTTCCGGCGGGACGGCGAGGGCCTCTTCGCACTGGTCGACGACCAGCAGCAGGCGCCGGCGGCCCCCGGTCCGCAGTGCGGCCGTCACCGCCGAGTGCAGCGCGGACCTGCCTCCGCTTTCCAGGACGCCCGCCAGTTTGTGGGTCCTGTCCTGCCGGTCCACTTCGGGCAGACCGGGTTCCAGCAGCGGAAGGAGGGCGTCGGCGAGCGCGGTCAACGGGCTGCCGTGGGAGGAGGCCGGGCGCAGTACCACGGCTTCGTACCCGTTCTTCCGCAGTCGGGGGACGACACCCGCCATGGCCAGCGAGGACTTCCCGGAGCCGGACGGCCCGACCAGGGTGACCACCTCGTGCTTGCGCACCAGGTCGGCCACCTGCGCGGTCTCCTCCTCGCGGCCGAAGAAGTACCGCGCGTCGGCCTCGCCGAACGCGGCCAGCGGACGGAACGGCGACTCCGGAACGGTCGGCAGCTCCAACTCCGGCCAGGGAAGCAGCAGTTCGTCGGCCGGGATGAGATAGGCCGCGGCGGGCTCCTTCGTCTCGGCCGCCACCACCATGCCGACGACACCGGCCAGCCGGTCGTCCCAGACGGGCCCGCCGCTGAATCCGCCCGAGACCCGGTAGCCGTGCGGGGAGGTCATCTCGGTCTGGATCCAGCCGTCGCCCTGTCGGTCGAGGAGCCGGCCCGAGTGCCACACCCCCTCGCCGCGCCCGACCGGGAACCCGAAGGCGCGCATCGGGTGGTGCCATACCTCGGCCGCCCGTACCAGGCGGACCGGCCGCGCACCGGGCAGTGGTCCGTCCAGTCGCAGTACGGCGATGTCCTGTGCGCCCGCCCAATGGTGCACGCGCGCGGTCACCGACGCCCGGGTACCGCTCAGCGGCAGATCGAGGCGGATTCGGGCGTCGTGCGGAGGCCGTTCGTCCTTCGGCGTGCCGAGCGCCGCGGTGACGACATGGGCGCAGGTGAAGGCCAGTTCGCCGGTGACCAGGAAGCCCGCACCGACGGGGAGGTCGCGCGGACCCCAGATCCGTAGGACGGCGGTGTCGAGATTCCGGGGCCCGACCTCCGTGCTCGCCCCGCTCATCCCTGGGCTGCGTCGTCCGGCCGGGTGCGCCGCCACACCAGCGACACCGAGAAGTTGGCCGCCGCCGCAGTGCTGGTTATCAGCGCGTCGGCCTCGGCGGTCAGGGTGACCCCGAACGCCAGCGCGATCTCGTCCGGCGGCTGCGCGATGTCCCGGAAACTCCCGACGAACGTCTCCGCCACCGGCCGTACCGATCGCAGCATGTCCCCGAGCGACCGCGAGGCCCGTGCCACCACCTGCCCCGGCCGGGCGACCTGTTGGATGCCCTCGTCGACCTCACGGACCTCGACCTTCACCACGTCCGCCTCGCCAGGACCGACAGGTAACTCCACCACATACATGCCGTGCATCCCCCGTATCGCGTACCCCACAAGGATCTGGCGAGTGATGGTAGCGGCAATCGAGGGTCGGGCAAGCCGTGGCAAGTCCCGGCGAACACAGGTCAGTTGACCTGATGGATCAGGTCGCGGAGACGCCTTCTACGAGGCCCGCACCTCGTACGTCGCCACCCGCACCGACGCGTCGTCCAGGCACTCCCCGGAGATCAGGTCGAAGCGCTGCTTGAGCAGCGGCGAGGCGACGAACGGGCGGCCCTGGTGGGTGCCGGTCAGGCCGCGGGAGAGGACGGCCGCGCCGTTGAAGGGGTCGCGGTTGTCGATGCCGTAGAGGATGCCCGCGCGGTCGCGGAACAGGGCGACCTGGCGGCCGTCGGGGAGCAGGGCCGCGACGCCGCGGCCGGGGGTGAGCCGGTTCAGGTCGCAGACCGTGAACCAGCCGTCGGCGAGCTGGAGTTGGACCTTCAGGTCGGTCGTCTCGGGAGCCAGGGTCATCGCTGGGCGCTTCCTTCCAGGACGTCTGCGGGCTGCTGGGGCCGCATGCCGATGGTCAGCAGGGGCAGGTCGGGCTTGATCTGGTCGCGCTCGGCGACGAAGCCGACGACGGGGTCGGGGGTGTCGGGCGCGTTCACGAAGGACACGAACCGGTCCAGTTTCTCGGGGTCGTTGATGGTCTCGGCCCACTCGTCGCGGTACCCGGCGACATGCGCCGCCATCAGCGACTCCAACTCAGAGCAGATACCGAGCGAGTCCCTGACGACCACGTCCCGCACATGGTCGAGGCCGCCCGGAATCCGCTCCAGCCACACGCTCGTGCGCTCAAGCCGGTCGGCCGTACGGATGTAGAACATGAGGAACCGGTCGATCAGGCGCACCAGTTCGGCATCGGAGAGGTCCTGGGCGAAGAGGTCCGCGTGGCGCGGGGTCGCGCCGCCGTTGCCGCCGACGTACAGGTTCCAGCCGTTGGCCGTCGCGATGATCCCGAAGTCCTTCGACTGGGCCTCGGCGCACTCGCGGGCGCAGCCGGAGACCGCCGACTTGAGCTTGTGCGGCGAGCGCAGGCCCCGGTAGCGCAGCTCCAGGTCGATCGCCATCCGCACCGAGTCCTGGACGCCGTAGCGGCACCAGGTCTGGCCGACGCAGGACTTCACCGTGCGCAGGGCCTTGCCGTACGCGTGGCCCGACTCGAAGCCGGCGTCCACCAACCTCGCCCAGATCAGCGGGAGTTGCTCCACCCGGGCGCCGAAGAGGTCGATGCGCTGGCCGCCGGTGATCTTCGTGTAGAGGCCGAAGTCCCGTGCCACCTCGCCGATCACGATGAGTTTCTCGGGGGTGATCTCGCCGCCGGGGATGCGCGGCACGATCGAATAGGAGCCGTTCTTCTGGAGGTTGGCGAGGAAGTGGTCGTTGCTGTCCTGGAGGGCCGCCTGTTCGCCGTCCAGCACATAGCCGCTCGCGCCGATCGTCGGGGCGAGGGACGCGATGATCGAGGCGACCGTCGGCTTGCAGGTCTCGCAGCCGTCGCCGCCCCGGGCGCCCTCACGGCCGTAGCGATCCAGCAGGTCCTGGTAGGAGTTGATCCGCAGCGCGAGGGCGATCTCGTACAACTCCTCGCGGGTCTGCGCGAAGCAGCCGCACAGGCCCTTGTCGACCTCGACGCCGTTCGCCTCCAGTTCGGAGGTGACCAGCTGGCCGAGCACCTTGACGCAACTCCCGCAGCCCGTACCGGCCTTGGTGCACTTCTTCACCTCCGGCACGCTCGTGCAGGAGTGGTCCGTCACCGCGCCGCGGATCGCGCCCTTGGTCACGTTGTGGCAGGAGCAGATGACGGCC
Organism: Streptomyces sp. MBT65; assembly: GCF_016612545.1. Classification (GTDB taxonomy): domain Bacteria; phylum Actinomycetota; class Actinomycetes; order Streptomycetales; family Streptomycetaceae; genus Streptomyces. The sequence goes on from NZ_JAENRY010000293.1 coordinate 18,486, forward strand.
GCGTCGGGCAGCGCGGACGGCCCGAGCTGGACGGCGCCCCCGGAACCGGCCGGCAGCACCAACTGCTCGGGAGAGACGGGCGGTACGGACCCGGTGAACGCGCGCAGCGTGCCGTACGCGTCCGCGTCGCCGACCAGGATGCCGCCCAGCAGCTCGCCGCCCCGGCCGATCACCAGCTTCTTGTACGTGCCCGTCCGCGCGTCGGAGTAGACGACGTCGAGGCAGTCCGCGGTGGCGCCGTGCGCGTCGCCGAAGGACGCCACGTCCACGCCGAGCAGCTTCAGCTTGGTCGACAAGTCCGCGCCGGTGAACGCCGATTCGTCCTGGGCGATGGTCGCCGCGGCCGTCTCGGCCTGCTCATAGCCCGGGGCCACCAGGCCGTACACCCGGCCGTCCGCGGCCAGCGCGCACTCGCCGATCGCGAACACCTGCGGGTCGGTGACCGTACGGCACTGCTCGTCGACCGCGATACCGCCACGCTCGCCGACCGACAGGCCTGATTCCCGGGCGAGTTGGTCGCGGGGGCGGACACCGGCGCTGAACACCACCATGTCCGTGGCGAGTTCGGAACCGTCCGACAGCTTCATGCCGGTGACCGCGCCGTCCGGACCGGCCAGGATCTCCTGCGTACCGGTCCCCGTGTGGACGGTGAGGCCCATGTCCTCGATGGTGCGCAGCAGGGCCGCGCCACCGCCCTCGTCGACCTGTACCGGCATCAGCCGGGGCGCGAACTCCACGATGTGCGTGGTCAGTTCGAGCCCCTTGAGCGCACCGGCGGCCTCGAGACCGAGCAGCCCGCCACCGACCACGGCACCGGTCGTGGCCCTCGACTTCGCGTACGCCTCGATCGCGAGCAGGTCGTCGATCGTGCGGTAGACGAAACAGCCCTCGGCGTCCCTGCCCGGGACCGGCGGCACGAACGGGTACGAGCCGGTGGCGAGGACGAGGGTGTCGTACTCCACCGAGAATCCAGAGCGGGCGACTACCGTCCTGCTTGCCCGGTCGATCGTCTCCGCCGGGTCGCCGATCCGCAGCTCGATCCCGTGGTCGCTGATGAACTGCGCGTCCGTGAGGGAGAGTTCCTCGGGTGTGCGGCCCGAGAAGTACGAGGTGAGCTGGACGCGGTCGTACGCCGGACGCGGCTCCTCGCACAGCACGACCACGCGGTGTGTCGCGGTCAGGCCGCGCTCGGCGAGCGCTTCGAGGAAGCGCTGACCGACCATGCCGTGGCCGACGAGCACGATGGTGGGCACCACACGCGGATTCGAGGTCATGCCCAGGAGCCTGCGACGCCGGTGTTACCCGACCGCATCCCACCTGTTTCCCGCGAGGAACGCTGCCCTCAGCGGGAGCGCGCGGGGGGTGTGAGGGTTCTGGGCGCGCGCTCCCGCTGAGGGCAGCG
>NZ_JAENRY010000294.1 GCF_016612545.1 Streptomyces sp. MBT65
CGGCCACACCCACCCCGACCCCGACTCCGAGCAGCGGCACCGGCACCACGGCCGGCGCGGGCTTCGCCCCGTACGTCGACACCTCCCTCTACCCCGCCTTCGACCTGCTCGCGAACGTCACCGCGACCGGCGTGAAGAACTACAACCTCGCCTTCATCACCGACGGCGGCGGCTGCACCCCGAAGTGGGGCGGTGTGTCGGATCTCGCGAGCGACGGCGTGGCCGCCCAGATCGGCGCGCTGCGCGCCAAGGGCGGCGACGTACGGGTCTCCTTCGGCGGCGCGTCCGGCTCCGAGCTGGCGACGACATGCGGTTCGGCGAGCGCGCTGGCGAGCGCCTACGGCAAGGTCGTGGACGCGTACGGCCTCACCAAGGTCGACTTCGACATCGAGGGCGCGGCGCTGCCCAACACGGCGGCCAACACGATCCGCGCCCAGGCGATAGCCAAGCTCCAGCAGCAGCACCCGAACCTGGACGTCTCCTACACCCTCCCCGTGATGCCCGAGGGTCTGACCCAGGACGGCGTGAGCCTGTTGTCCAATGCCAAGTCCAACGGCGTGAAGATCAACACGGTCAACATCATGGCGATGGATTACGGACCGGCGTACTCCGGAAATATGGGAACGTACTCACAGCAAGCGGCTACTGCCACACAAGCCCAAGTCAAGAGTGTTCTCGGGCTCTCTGATGCCGCTGCATGGAAAGCGGTTGCAGTGACGCCCATGATCGGTGTCAACGACGTGTCATCGGAGGTCTTCACGGTCGAGGATGCGAACGGGTTGGCCACCTTCGCGAAAGCGAAGGGTCTGGGTGGACTCTCGATGTGGTCCGCGACCCGTGACAAGCAGTGCCCCGGCGGTGCCAAGCCCACCGCGGACGCGACCTGTAGCTCCGTCGTCCAGGGCGCGTCCGCCTTCACCAAGGCCTTCGCGGCCTTCCAGTAGGCGCCCCACGGGCCCCAGGAGTCCCTTGCGGACCACGTGACCCGGAATCCCCGGAGCGAACGTGTGGCCACTCGGCCGCACGTTCGCTCCTTTTGCTCCTGAGTGTCGATTACGTTTCGACAAATGAAGGCGACGGGTGTTGACGCATGACCAGACATAGGACTGTTATTACGCCACCGTGTTTGGTCGCGTTGGTTTCTGGTCGGTTACGACGACCTGGGGCGTGGCGCATTCCGGCCGAACCCTGTCCGTCAGGAGCCGTTCATGCCCGACTTCTCCCTCCCTGCCGCCAGCCGCCGCTCCGTCCTGCGCGGGATAGGCGGCGCAGCCGTCCTCGGAGCCGGCATACCCCTGCTGAGCGCGTGCGGCAGCAGTGGTAGCTCGTCCGACCCGAAGACCGTCAGCCTCGGCTCCAACGCGTCCGACGCGGTGCCGAAGAAGGCGTTCGCGAGCGTCTACGCGGACTTCAAGAAGACCTCCGGCATCACCGTCAAGGTCAACACGAAGGACCACAACACCTTCCAGGAGCAGATCAACTCCTACCTCCAGGGCACGCCGGACGACGTGTTCAACTGGTTCGCCGGGTACCGCATGCAGTTCTTCGCGGCCAAGAAGCTCGCCACGTCCATCGACGACGTGTGGGCGAAGATCGGGGACAACTTCCCCGACGCGATGAAGCAGCTCAGCAAGGGCGAGGACGGCAAGTACTACTTCGTGCCGCTGACCACGTACCCGTGGGCGATCTTCTACCGCAAGAGCGTCTTCGCGGACAAGGGCTACACCGTCCCCACCACGTGGGACGAGCTGGTCGCCCTGTGCAAGAAGATGAAGAGCGACGGACTGGTCCCGATCGCCTTCGGCGACAAGGACGCCTGGCCGGCGATGGGCACCTTCGACCAGATCAACTTCCGCCTCAACGGCTACGACTTCCACAAGTCCCTGATGGCCGGCAAGGAGGCGTGGACCGACCCCAAGGTCAAGGCGGTCTTCGACCACTGGGCCGAGCTCCTCCCGTACCACCAGGACGGCTTCATGGGCCGCACCTGGCAGGACGCCGCCCAGGGCATCGTGTCGAAGAAGTCCGGCATGTACCTCCTGGGCTCCTTCGTGGCCCAGCAGTTCACCGTCAAGGCCGACCTCGACGACCTCGACTTCTTCCCCTTCCCGGTGATCAACACCGCGTACGGCCAGGACACCGTCGAGGCGCCCACCGACGGCTTCATGGTCAGCAAGTCCCCGAAGAACCACGACGGTGTCGTCAAGCTCCTGGAGTACCTGGGCACCCCGGCGGCCGAGCAGCTGTACCTCAAGACCGACCCGAGCGTGGTGGCCGCCTCCAGCAAGGCCGACACCTCGGCGTACTCGCCGCTCCAGAAGAAGGCGTTCGACATGATCGGCGCCGCCAAGAGCCTCACGCAGTTCATGGACCGCGACTCCCGGCCGGACTTCACCTCGACGGTGATGCAGCCCGGGCTCCAGAAGTTCCTCCAGAACCCCAAGGGCGTCGACAGTCTGCTGACCTCGATCGAGCGCCAGAAGAAGACGATCTTCGCCTCCTCATGATCTCCGAGACGACTACGACGAGCCCGGAGGCGGACGCCGTTCCGCCTCCGGGCCCCGCGCCCGAGAACAAGCGGGTCCAGCAGGGCGCCAAGCGCCTGCTGACCCGCCGTGACCGCATCACGCTCGCCTTCATGGCGGGCGTGCCGACGGTCCTGCACGTGGCCCTGGTCTGGGTCACCGCCCTCGCCTCGATCCTCCTGGCCTTCACGTCCTGGGACGGCATCGGCTTCAGTTCGATCAAGTGGGTGGGGCTGGCCAACTTCAAGGAGCTGTTCAACGACAACCCGCAGTTCTGGCCTGCACTCGAGCACAACGTCATCTGGTTCGTCGTGCTCATCCTGCTGCCGACGCCCTTCGGCCTGTTCCTGGCCGTCCAGCTGGACAAGAAGATCCGCTTCAGCCGCGTCTACCAGACCGCGTTCTTCCTGCCGGTCGTCATGTCGCTGGCGGTCACCGGCTTCGTCTGGCAGCTGATCTACAACCCGGACACCGGTCTGATCAACAGCCTCATCGGGGCCAACAAGCCCGGCCACTACATCGACTGGATCGGCGACCCCAAGCTCAACCTGTGGGCCGTCCTGATCGCCGCGTCCTGGCGGCACGCCGGCTACATGATGATCCTGTACCTGGCCGGTCTCAAGGGCGTCGACCCGTCCCTGCGGGAGGCCTCCGCACTGGACGGCGCGAACGAGTGGCAGACGTTCAAGAACGTCATCTTCCCGACCCTGCGGCCCACCAACACGGTCGTCCTGGTCGTCACCATCATCGAGTCGCTGCGCGCCTTCGACCTGGTCTACGTCTTCAACAAGGGCGCCCAGGGCACCGAGCTGCTGTCGATCCTGATCACCAACAACATCATCGGTGAGTCCAGCCGGATCGGCTACGGCTCCGCGATCGCCGTCGTCCTGCTGGTCATCTCCCTCGTGGTCATCATCCCGTACCTGATCGCGACCTTCCGGAAGGAGCGGCGCGCATGACCACCCCCACCGCCGCACTCGGTCTGAAGCAGCGCACCCCGCTCCGCCCGGCCCGGGTCCTGCTGCACACGTTCCTCGTCGTCACCTCGCTGGCCTGGCTCGCCCCGCTGCTGTGGGCGGTCTACGCGGCCCTGCGCCCGTACTCCGAGACCAGCAACAAGGGGTACGTCTCCTGGCCGGACAAGCTGAATTTCGACAACTTCAAGAACGCGTTCCAGCAGTCCGACATGATCCACTACTTCGTCAACACACTGATCATCGCGGTCCCGGCCGTGCTGCTCACGCTGCTGCTGGCGTCGATGGTCGCGTTCTACGTCAGCCGCTTCGACTTCCGGCTGAACATCTTCCTGCTGCTGGTCTTCACGGCCGGCAACCTGCTGCCCCAGCAGGTCATCATCACCCCGCTGTACCGCATGTACCTGCTGATCAACCTTCCGGGCATCACGGCGAGCGGCAAGCTCTACGACTCCGCGCTGGGCCTGGTCCTCATCCACGTGGCGTTCCAGTCGGGCTTCTGCGCCTTCGTGTTGAGCAACTACATGCGGATGCTGCCGGACGAGCTGACCGAGGCGGCACTGGTCGACGGCGCGTCGGTGTGGCGGATGTACTGGCAGATCGTGCTCCCGCTCTGCAAGCCGGCGATGGCGGCCCTGGCCACCCTCCTCTCCATCTGGATCTACAACGACTTCTTCTGGGCGATCGTGCTGATCTCGACCGGCGAGAACATGCCGATCACCTCCGCCCTGAACAACCTCTCCGGCCAGTACTTCACCGACCCCAACCTGGTCGCCGCGGGCGCCCTGCTCACCGCGATCCCGACCCTGATCGTGTACTTCGCGCTCCAGCGCCAGTTCGTCAGCGGCCTCACACTGGGCGCCAACAAGGGCTGACGGGCGGGGTTTTCAGAAAGGCTGACGAGGGGGTCTTCAGAAGGGGCCCGGCCCGCCGAACCCACCGGGTCCCCCCGGCCCACCGCCGAACATCCCACCGTGCGGCCCGTGATGGTGGAAGCCGTCGAACAGCGCGTCCGCGAGCAGCATGCCCCCGACCCCGGCGGCACCCGCGACGAGGGCGGTCTTCCACCAGGGAGTGCTGTACCAACCCCCGGGCATGGAACGGCCGTTGACGACCCCTCCCGGGTAGTAGTACGGCGTCCCCGTGCCGGGCCGCGCGGACGCGGTGTACGTCCGCCCGCCGACCGTGACCTGTCCACCGGCACCCTGCGCGGGCAACTCGGGCCCCGGGTCGAGCCCCAGCGCACCGCGAGCGGTCCGGATGTGATGCAGCCCCTCGATGGCGGTCTGGGTCACCAGCCCGTACTGCAACGGCGAGTAGGCGACGGCGAGTTGCCCCTCGGCGGCCCGGTGCCGCTCGGCGGCGTCGGCGAGGGCCTGCCGGGCGGCGGTGTTCCCACCCGCGTCGAGCGTCGACAGACTCCCCCCGAGCCGCTCCACCCAACGGGCGGCCTCCGCCGCGGCGTCGGCATCGGCGTCGCCGCCGCCGTCGTACCCGAATCTCGAACTCCCGCCCCCGGCCTGCCGCTTGCCGAAGGCGGCCGCTCCGGCGACGATCAGGGCCAGCAGCACCACCACGATGAACAACACGACGTCCTCCCGTCCGTCCGCACCGGGATCGGATCACCCCGTACACGGGGATTGGACGCCTCGGGGCTGAGAGCGTGCTGCGGGCCGTCTGAGGGGCGGCTGTGAGGGCGAAGTCGCGGGCGCGGAGGGTCAGTCGGGCGGTACGACGGCGATGACGACGTTGCCGACCTTCCGCCCGGTCTCGACGAACTCGTAGGCGTCGACGATCCGCTCCAACGGGTACCGCCGGTCGACGACCGGCCTGAACTCTCCCGAGGCCAGCAGGTCCCCGAGGTGCCGCACGATCTCCTGGTCCTGCTTCGGAACGGGGAACCTCACCTTCCTGCCGCGGAACAAGGGTGTGACGAGCGGCAGGAGCACGTTCTGGCACCAGGGGCCCAACTCCGAGAACAGATAGGTCCCGTGGGGTTTCAGCAGCCGCCGGCAGCGGCCGAACGTGCTCTTGCCGACGGCGTCGAAGACCGCGTCGTAGCGCTGCTCGTCCCGGGTGAAGTCCTGGGCGGTGCGGTCGACGACCCGCTCCGCGCCGAGGCCCTTCACCAGCTCCAGATGCGCGGTGTCGCACACCGCCGTCACGGTGGCCCCGCGCTGCTTCAGGAGCTGCACGGCCGCCGAGCCGATGGCGCCGGTCGCGCCGTAGACGAGGACGTCCTGTCCGGACCGGATGCCCGCCTTCCTGACGAACGCGAGCGCGTAATGCGCGCCCTCGGTACCGGGAGCGGCCTCCTCGAAGGTCAGGCCGGTCGGGATGGTCGCGACGGGGCCGTCGTGCGGAACTGCCAGGTACTCGGCGTGAGTTCCGAAGGCGCCCTCGTTGTACCCGAACACCCGGTCGCCGACCGCGAAGGACGAGACACCGGCGCCGACCGCTTCCACGACCCCCGCGTACTCGGTCCCGAGCACGGTCCGCCGGGGCCGGGACAGCCCGGTGAGCAGGCGCATGAAGAAGGGGCTGGCCGCACGGTAGGCGCAGTCCGTCCGGTTGACCGTCGTCGCGTGCACCTTGACCAGAAGGTCACGATCTCCGATCGAGGGCTTCTCCACCTCGGCGACCCGGACCACGGCGGGCGGTCCGTACCGGTCGTGCACCGCTGCCTTCATGGGGCGAACCTTAACGGCAACGCGCCGGCCGCCGTCACCGCGCCAGCGCCCCCACGACACCCTCCACGACCCGCAACGCCTCACCGTTCCGCACGAGTTGGGCGATGTGCTCGATGTCGGCGTGGAACACGCGGTCCTCGTCGACGGTCGGGACGGTCTCGCGGATCCGGGCGCGCAGCGCCTCGGCCGCGGGGGAGGGGGTGAGCGGCGCGAGGAGGTCGAGGGCCTGGGCCGCGCACATCAGCTCGATCGCGAGGACGTAGCCGAGCTTGCGGGTTGCGCGGTAGGCCTTCAGGGCCGCCAAGTAGGCGTTGCTGACGGCGTCTTCCTGGTTGGCGGAGGTGGTGACGTTGTCGGCGGACGCGGGTATCGCCAGGCCGCGCAGTTCCATGGTCAGGGCGGCGGCCGTGTACTGCGCGATCATGTAGCCGCTGTCGAGGCCGGGTCGCGGTGCCAGGAAGGCGGGCAGCTCGCTGAAGTTGCTGTTGACCATGCGGTCGGTACGGCGCTCGGAGACCTTGGCGAGGACCGTCATCGCGTTGACCATGGTGTCGGCCTGTATCCCGACGTACGTGCTGTCGCAGTTGGCCCCGCTCAGCGCCACCCCGTCCTCGCCCTCGGGATGGATGACGGGGTTGTCGCCCACGGAGTGGAGTTCCTCGACGATGACCTCCCGGGCCTGCGCGAGCGCCCGCTTCGCACCGCCGTGGATCTGCGGGACGGCGCGCAGGGAGAGGCTGTCCTGGAGCCGGTGGTCGAGAAACGCGGAGCTGACCGCGCTCGCGTCGGTCAGCCGTCGTAGGTTCTCGGCGACGGCGGCCTGCTCGGGATGCCGCTTGCGCTCCTGCAACCGGGCGTCGTAGGCGCGGACGGTCCCCTTGAGCGCCTGTACCGACAGGCTCGCCGCCACGTCGGCCGTGGTCGCCGCGACTCCGGCGTCATGGGCGGCGAGGACGGCGATCGCGGTGACGGAGTGCGTCCCGTTGGTGAGCGACAGCCCCTCCTTGCAGGCGAGCCGGGCAGGCTGCTCCCCGATCCGGGCCAACGCCTCGGCGCCGGGGAGGAGTTGGCCGTCGTACGACGCCCGCCCCTCTCCGAGGAGTACGAGGGCCATGTGGGCCTCGGGGGCCAGATAGCCGACGGAGCCCTCGCCGGGGACGTGTGGGGTGACGCCGGCGTTGAGCATGCGCCGGATCAGTTCCAGGGTCTCGAACCGGATGCCGGAGTAGCCCTCGCCGAGGCCGACGAGTTCCATCAGGGCGATGGCGCGGACGATCTCGGTGGGCAGGGGTTCGCCCACGGACACGGCGTGCGAGCGGACGATGTTGCGCTGGAGTCGCTCGGCGTCCGCCGGGGCGATGACCTCGGTGACGTTGTCGCCGAAGCCGGTGGTGACGCCGTAGACGAGGCGGTTCTCGGCGAGGAAGCGTTCGACCAGCGCGCGGGACTTGTGGACCCGGTCGACGTAGGTCGCGTCGAACTCGACGCGGGCACCGTGGCGGGCGACCGCGACGAACTGCTCGACGGTGATCGGCTCCTGGCCCAAGGTGACCGTCACGGCCGCCTCCCCGCGCTTGATGTGCATCCATTCACTTGCGTTGCGAATGAATCACTTTATTTACGGCTTGGCAAGGGCGGGAGGGACTTCAGCGTGTGGAGGAGGGTGGCGAGGGTGTGGGGTGTGAGCGTGGCTATGTGGTCGGGGTGGTCGCTCTCGCGGAGGTGGATGTGGGGGCCGGGTGCGGTTGCCGCCAGCTCCACGCACTCGCCCTCGCCGCCGGTGCTGAACGACGACTTCTGCCAGACGAGGTGGGGCATGGCGGGTCCTCTCACAGGGCGTACATGACGTGCTGGATCAGGCTCAGCGAATCGCGTGACTCGTGCGACTCCGGCGCCGATTCCGGGTCGACCGGCGCCAGCGCCAGCTCCGAGAGTCGCTCGAACATCTTGGCGTACTCGTCGAGTTGCTCTCCATCCCGCAGGAAGAGGGAGGTGGTCGGATGCTCCAGGTAGACCGTGTCGAGTTCGGGGGCCCCGCCGCCGAAGAGGACGAAGGAGCGGGTGTGCGCGGAGTAGACGCCGGCTTCGAACGGATAGACCTGAACGGTCACGTGGGGAAGCCGGGACACCTCCATCAGCCTCACCAGTTGCCTGCGCATGACGGCAGGGCCGCCCACCCGTGTGTGGAGTGCGGACTCGTGGATGACGGCGCGGTACGTGACGGGTTCGGCGCCGGTCAGTACGCGCTGGCGGGCCAGGCGGAACTCGGCGTAACGGTCGGCGTGTCGAGGGGCTGACTCGGTGGCGGTCAGTACGGCTCGGGCGTACTCGTCGGTCTGCAACATCCCAGGGATCACGAGGGGGTTGTGGGTGCGCAGCACGGTCGACCGGGACTCCAGCTCGGCCAGGTTCCGGGCCGCCGGGCCGATCGTGTCGTTGAACTCGTCCCACCACCCCTTGCCGCTCTCCTGGGCCATCGCCATGATCCCGTCGAACAGCGGGCCGGGCGGGCAGTCGTACTCGCGCAGCAGCTTGTAGAGGCGGTTGCGTGAGACGTCGATGCGGCCCGCCTCGATGTTGCTGATCCGGGTGCGATCGGCGTCGAGCAGCTCGCCGGCCCGGTCGCCGGACAGCCCGGCGCGGTTGCGCAGCTTGCGGAGCTCCAGTCCGAGCCGCCGCTGACGTTCGCTGGGGTTGTTCCTGGGTGGCATGAGCGACCTCCTCCGGGCAGTGTGCACAGCCGAACTCCCGGGGGTCACAAGGTTGTTCGGCAGCCACCCACAAGGGTGAAGCGGGGCGGAAACGGTTGCAACTCCCGGAACGGGTTCCCTACCGTCGAAGACAACCGCGTCACCCGCAAGTACCCCCGCCCTCAAGCCACTTGGCAACGAGGACCCGGACCTGGTCACCGCGTGAGCGCATCCCATGCCGAAGGAGCCCCGCCCATGGCC
>NZ_JAENRY010000295.1 GCF_016612545.1 Streptomyces sp. MBT65
CGGCCCGGCAGTCGGCGGGCCTCGGTCAAGCGGCTCGGGGGGCCTGCCCTCGCGGGGGCAGGTGGGCTGCTCGTCGGGACCTATGCCGGGGACCATGTCGGGGCTGTCGTGCTGACCCTGCTCCTCACCGGGATCGGGCTGTTCGCCGGCAGCTTCAGCGCGATCGGGCCGGTCGCGTCCGGCGCCGGTACCCAACTGCTCGTCGCCTCCGCCATCGGTGCCGGGATGCCCCTGCCCGAGCCCGGATGGGAGCGGGCGCTGGCCTTTCTCGCCGGGGCCGCCTGGCTGGTCCTGCTGCGGCTGGCGCTGCCCACGCCCGGTGCCATCGCCGGTGACTACCGGTTCGACGGCGAGCGGGACGCCGTAGCCGCCGTGTACGACGCGGTCGCCGCGCTGCTCGACGCCAGTGTCACGCGCAGGACGCGCTCGCCGGGCCCCGGCTGCGGCGGTACGCCAGTTCCGCGGCCGAGCGGCGGCTGCACGGGCAGTACGCCGCCGCGCTGCCGCTGGCCGAGGCCGCGACCGCGATCGCCTGGGGTGGGGAGGCGGTCGCCGGGCGGGCGAGCGAAGGGCCCCGACGGCTCGCCGCCGCCGTGCGCGACAACACGCACACCGGGCCGTTGCCCGCGCCCAACCGTTCCGCGCCCGCACTCCGTGCCCTCGACGACGCCCTGCTGCACGCCGCCGACGCCTTCGACCAGGCCGAGGGGAGTGATCTGCACACGCGGCGGCGGACAGCAACTGATCTTTTCCGTACGGCCTTTGGGGCCGGGGGGCGGGAGTACGGGATCCGGGTCGCCCTCTGCTTCGGGGCCAGTGTCGCCGTCGCCCAGGCGCTGCACCAGGCCCGCTGGTACGGGCTGCACGAGCACTGGTACTGGCTGCCCGCGACCGCCGTCTTCCTCGTCAAGCCCGACCTCGGACCGCTCGCCTCGCGGGCGCTGAGCCGGGCGGCGGGGACCGTGCTGGGGGCTCTTGTCTTTGCCGGGTTCGCCGCCGTGCTGCCCCGGCCGGAGGGGCTCGTCGCGCTCGTGGCGCTCAGCGGGGCGCTCATTCCCGTCGCCACCCGGCACTTCGCCGCGCAGACCGCCGTCGTCACCGTCCTCGTGCTCTCCCTCGTGATGGTCGGCGGCGAACCGCAGGCCTCCGCGAGCCGGATCGGCGAGACCCTGCTGGCCTGCGCGATCGTGCTGATCGTCGGGCATCTGCCGATGCCGGGGAAACGCGGCGGCGGCGTGCGCGCCCGGCTCGCCGCCGCGGGCGGAGCCGCGCACGACTACCTCGTACACGTACTGAACGAGTCCGACGACCGCGCCGAGCGCTGGACCCTGCGCCGCGAGGCCTACCGCACGCTTGCCGAGGCCCGCGGCGCCATCGCCGTCTCGGCCGCCGAACTCCCCGCCCTCGCCCGGCACACGGAAGGCACGGACGAGGTCGCGGCCGTCCTCGAACGGCTCGTCGACACGACCACCGCCTGCGCCGTCCACCTCGACGACACGGGGCACCTCACACCCCGCCACATCCAGCAACTCACCGACCTGCTGGAGGAGTTCGAGCGGGGGCGGGGGCGGCTCGGGCTGCGCGCCATCGAACTGCCCATCGCCGTATAGCCATTGCCGAACTGCCCGTCGCCGTGCGTCCATTGTCGAATTGCCGGTCGCCGTACAGGCAATTCGCTACGCCGGCGCGGCTACTCCATCCGCACCCACACCGGCGCGTGGTCCGAGCCCGGTGCCTCCCGCCGCTCCGCCGGATCCGGTCCCACCGACGGGAGTTGGGGCGCACCCGCGCGCGGCAGTCCCGTCCCCGCCGCCGTCACCCGGTGGACCAGGTGATGGCTGAGCAGGAGGTGGTCGATCAGCTCGCGGCGCCCGGAGTTGATCCGGGAGTAGCGCTGGTCGGCGGGGATCAGCGGGGCCACGTCCCAGAGGCGGACCGCGTCGCCCTGGTCCGGCCGGTCGTAGCCGGGCGTGCCGAGCTCCGAACCCGGCGGGCCGAGCAGGATCTGGGTGGTCGCGGCCTGCACCTCGTCGTTCAGGTCGCCGAGCACCGCCACGTCCCGGGTGCGGCCCTCACCGGCCAGCAGTTCGTCGGCCAGTGCGCGCAGGGTCGCCGCCTCGGCGGCCCGGCGGTAGAGGGCGTAGGCGCCGTAGCGGGCCCGTTCGCCCTCGTCATGGGGGAAGAAACGGTTGCCCGGGTAGGTCAGCAGCTTCGACTTCAGATGGGCGACCGCCACCGTCAGCGGCCCGGTCGCCGTCGTGACCTCCACCGCGAGGAAGCCCCGGCCCGCGTTCGGTTCCTCGGCGCCCGAGTCGTCGGACTGCACCGGGCGGAGATGAGCGGGGAAGGTGTTCGTGTCGGCGACGACCCGCGGCTGGGTCCGGCTGAGGAAGCCGACCCGGATGCCCCGGACGTCCGGATGCGCGGAGGTGGCCGTGTGCCACTCACCGTCCAGCATACCGGCCAGGTCGTCGAGCGCGGCGGGGTCCCCGACCTCCTGGACGCCGAGCAGCACCGGGTCCAACTCCGTGATCACGGCGGCGAGAGAGGCGAGCTTCGTCTCGTAGGTGGCCTTGTCCTTGGGGCCGGACGGGCCGCCGGGACGGTACAGGTTCTCCAGATTCCAGGTGCCGAGGAGCATGCGGGGCCCCTTCCAGAAGCCTTGGTCCAGAAGTATCGGTGATGAGGCAAGAGCCTTGGTGATGAGGCAAGCGTGCTGGTCCGGGGCGGCTCGCGACAGCGGCACGCCGGGATGCGCGGTTCGGCTCACACGGGACGAGGACGGCGTCGTACGTTGGGAGAGTGAGCGACTCTCCCGCAGATCTGCTGATCACCGGCTGCACCGTCCTCGTGCACGACGAGCAGGAACGGATCGACTTCGAGTCGGACGCGGCGATCGTCGTACGGGACGGGCTCATCGAGTCGGTGACAAGTGCGGCGGACGTGGCGGCCGTGGGCGGCCTCGCCGCCGTCGAACATATCGACGCGCGCGGGCAGCTAGCCCTGCCGGGGCTGATCAACTGCCATACCCACGCGCCGATGGTCGCGCTGCGCGGGCTCGCCGAGGATCTGCCCACGGAGGAGTGGTTCAACGACGTCGTCTGGCCTGTGGAGTCCAACCTCACCGAGAAGGACGTGGAGTTGGGGGCGCGGCTCGCCTGCGCCGAGATGATCCGCGCCGGGGTCACCTGCTTCGCCGACCACTACTTCTCCATGGACACCGTGGCCGCCGTCGTCGCGGAGTGCGGGATCCGCGCCCATCTCGGCGAGGCCTACTTCTCCTCCCAGGGTCCTCAAGGCCGGGAGAAGTCACTGGAGTTCGCGCTACGGCACCGGGGCGCGGCCGACGGTCGCATCACCACCGCCCTCGCCCCGCACGCCCCGTACACCGTGACCGACGTCGACCTCGCCGCCACCGCCGAACTCGCCCTGGAACACGGTCTCCCCGTCCACCTCCACGCCGCCGAGAACCGCGACCAGACCGACACCAGCCTCACCCGCCACGGCCTCACCCCGATCCAAGTCCTCGACCGCACCGGCCTGTTGGCCACCGACCTGCTCATCGCCCACGGCACCGGCATCATCGACCGCGACCTGCCCGTCCTGGAGCGCGCGAGCGGTCGTGTCGCGGTCGCCACCGCGCCCCGGGGCTACCTCAAGTTCGGCTGGCCCGACACCACTCCGATCCGCGCCCTGCGTGCCATCGGCATCCCGGTCGGACTCGCCACGGACGGCGCCGCCTCCAACAACTCCCTCGATGTGTGGGAGTCGATGGCCCTCACGTCCTTGGTGCAGAAGTCGAGCGAAGGCGATCCCCGCTGGCTGACGTCCCGTCAGGCGCTGCACCACGCAACTCTCCAGAGCGCGCGGGCGGTCGGACTCGGTGACTCGATCGGGTCCCTCGCGCCGGGGCGGCGGGCCGACATCATCCTCGTCGACCTCACCGGGCCGCACACCCAGCCCGTCCACGATCTCGCCGCCACCCTGGTGCACAGCGCCCGTTCCGCCGACGTCCGCACCACCATCGTCGACGGCCACGTCCTGATGCGCGACCGCGAGCTGCTCACCCTCGATGTGCCCTCCGTCGTACGGGAGTTGGGGGAGCGGCTGCCCGCCCTCGTCGACCGGAGTCACGGTCGGCGCATCCAGGAATACGACACCTGAGCCGCGCCTCTACGCTGGGTTCATGGATCTCGCGGACGGCCTTCTCGACCACCCGTACGACGTGTACCGGCGCCTGCGCGACAGCGCCCCCGTGCACCGCATCGCCGGCCCCGACGGCACCCCCGCCTGGCTCGTCACCCGGTACGACGACGTGCGGGCGGCGCTGGCCGACCCGCGCCTCTCGCTGGACAAGTCGCATGCCACGGCCGGGACTTACAGGGGCTTCTCGCTGCCGCCCGCGCTCGACGCGAACCTCCTCAACATGGACCCGCCGGACCACACCCGCATCCGCCGCCTGGTCGGCCGTGCCTTCACCCCGCGTCGGACCGAGCAACTCCGTACGCCCATCCGGCGCACCGCCGACCAACTCCTCGACGCACTCGACGCACTCGGCGCGGAGGGCGACACCGACCTCATCGCCTCCTACGCGGCGCCCCTCCCCATCACCGTCATCTGCGACCTGCTCGGCGTGCCCGACCGGCATCGCAGGGACTTCCGGGTGTGGACCGACACCCTCGTCGCACCCGCCCCCGGGACACCGCCCGAGGCGGGCAAGCACGCGGTCGTCGCGATGCTCGGCTTCTTCACCCAACTCCTCGCCGACAAACGGGAGGAGCCCGGCGACGACCTGCTCTCCGACCTGATCGCCGTACGCGACGAAGGCGACCGGCTGAGCGAGGACGAGCTGATGTCGCTGGCCTTCCTCATCCTCTTCGCCGGGTACGAGAACACCGTCCAGCTCATCGGCAACGCGGTGCTCGCCCTGCTCGAACACCCGGAGCAGTTGGCCGTCCTGCGCAAGGACCCCGCTCAACTCCCGGCCGCCGTGGAGGAGTTCCTGCGGTACGAAGGGCCCGCGCTGCTCGCCATCCGGCGCTTCCCCGTCGAGGACGTCACCATCGGCGGGGTGACCATCCCGGCCGGTGAGACGGTCTGGGTGTCCGCGTCCGCCGCGAACCGTGACCCGGACCGCTTCCCCGACCCCGACCGGCTCGACCTCTCCCGTGACACCTCAGGGCATCTCGCGCTCGGCCACGGCATCCACTACTGCCTGGGCGCGCCGCTCGCCCGCGCCGAGACGGAGATCGCGCTGGCCGCGCTGCTGGAGCGGTTCCCCCGGCTGGAGTTGGCGGCGGGCGAGGTGCGGTGGCGGCCGTCGCTGCGGGCGCGGGGGCTGCTCGCGCTCCCGGTGTCGTACGGGAAGAACGCCACCTGAAGTTTTTTTCCGGGCAGCGATGAGTTCCGGGTCCCGCTCCGGTCCACCCCTCAATGGACCGTTGTCACAGGAGGGCCCCCATGTCGCTTCCGGAGATCGTCTCGCGTGAGCAGTGGCGCGCGGCGCGCCAGGAACTGCTGGTCAAGGAGAAGGCGGCCACGCGCGCGCGGGACGCGCTCAATGCCGAGCGGCGCGGGCTGCCCATGGTGGAGATCGACAAGGAGTACCTCTTCGAGGGCGGCGACGGGAAGGCCACGCTGCTCGACCTCTTCGAGGGACGCGGCCAACTCGTCGTCTACCACTTCATGTTCGCGCCCGAGTGGGAGGCGGGCTGCCGCAGTTGCTCGGCGTTCCTCGACCAGATCGGGCACCTGGCTCACCTGAAGGCACGCGGCACGACGTTCGCGGCCGTGTCGAGGGCGCCGTATACGAAGATCCTGCCGTTCAAGGCGCGGATGGGGTGGACGCTGCCCTGGTACTCGTCCTTCGGCGGGGACTTCAACTGGGACTTCGACGTGACGCTCGTCGGGGACGGGGACCCCATGGAGCGGCCCGGGGTGAGCTGCTTCCTGCGCGACCGGGACCGGGTGTTCCACACGTACTCGACCTATGAGCGCGGGCTCGACGGGCTCGGCTCGGCCACCACCTTCCTGGACCTGACCGCGCTGGGGCGCCAGGAGGAGTGGGAGGAGCCCAAGGGGCGCGCGTCGGCGCTGGGGGCGCCCGCCGGCAGCGCACGCGTGCTCTATCACGACGAGTACCAGGACTGATACGGAACGTACGGGAAAGATGTGCGGCCAGGTGTCGACTATGTCTCAGTACCGTCACTTCGCGAGCCGTTCACCGTACTGTCGGCGTTTAACTCTACGAGGCTTCACGAAGCTCTCCGAGTTCAGCACGACAGGGAGGTACAGGGTGAACGGGCGAACGGTGCTTGAGCGTTTCCCCGCCGGCGGGCCGCGTGGTTCGTGGCCGGCGGAGGAGTTCGCGCAGGCGCGCCGTCTTGAGGGCCTGCAGGCTGAGGTCGTCATGGACATCGCGACCGACGCGTTCCTGGTGATCGTGCGCAGCGGCGACGTCGTGGACGTCGCCGCCTGAGAGGTCGGCCCGCCCGAGGTCAGCCGGCCTTCGGGGCGGGCACCTTCACCGTGAACTGGTCGGCCTGGAGCGCGTACAGCTCCGCGTAGACCCCGCCGCTCGCGAGCAGCTCGTCGGGCGTCCCGGACTCCACCAGCCGCCCCTGGTCCAGGACATGCACCAGATCCGCGTGGCGTACGGACGCCAGCCGGTGCGTGATCAGCACGACCGTCTGCCCGGTGCCGGCCAGCGCGCGGATCTTCTCGAAGACCTCCAGCTCGGCCCGGGCGTCGAGGGCCGCCGTCGGTTCGTCCACGATCAGGATGCGGCCGCGCCGGTAGGCGGCCCGCGCGATCCCGAGCCGCTGCCACTGACCGCCCGACAGCTCGTGCCCGCCGCTGAAGTTGCGGGCCAGCAGGGTGTCCAGACCGCGCGGCAGATCCGCGACCACGTCCTGCGCGCCGGCCTCGGCGACCGCGCTCGCCAGCCGCTCCTCGGTGATCGCCGCCGCCGACCGCCCGACGGCCACGTTGACGCGGGCGGTGAACGGCCAGCGCTTGAAGTTCTGCGCCACCATCGCTATCCGGTCGGCGAGTTGCTGCCGGTCGGCGGTCACGGCGTCGACGTCGTCCCACAGGATCCGGCCGCGGTCGGGGCGGTAGAGCCCGGCCAGCAGCTTGACCAGGGTCGTCTTGCCGGAGCCGTTCTCGCCGACCAGCGCGATGATCCGGCCGAGCGGAAGGGCGAGGGTGACGTCGTCGAGCGCGGGGTGGGTGGACTCGCCCGGGTAGCTGAACGTGACGTTCTCGAAGCGGATCTCGCGCGGCTCCTCGGGCAGCGCGGCCCCGCCGACCGGGATCTCCCACGCGGTCGCCTCCTCGTACAGCTTCTGCAGATCGCCCACGAACAGGGCCTCCTCGTGCAGTTGGTTCACCGCCAGGACGAGGGTGTCGAGGCTCGCGGAACCGGTACGGATCGCGATCACCGCCGTACCCGCCACCGACAGCGCCATCGCACCGGACAGCAGCAGCCCGCCCAGCGTCGCGTACGTCGCCGCCGTCGCGAGGCCCGTCCAGCTCGCCGCGATCAGCCCCGTGCGGGCGGTGAGCCGGGCCAGCCGGGCCTGTTCCGCCTCCGCGCTCTCCGACATCTCGTGGAAGTGGTGCAACAGGAACGGCCCGACACCGTGCACCCGGATCTCCGGGGCCGCCTCCGGCTCGGTGAGCAGCGAACCGATCAGCCGGCCGGCACGGACATGCTGCACCCAGGTGTGGAACGACTCGTAGTGGCGCCGCGCGTTCGTCAGCGCGCCCCACGCGCTCGGCACCGTCATCGTCGCCAGCAGCGGGAGCAGCGCGGGGTGCAGCACGGTCAGCACGCCCGCCGCGGCGATCAGCGAGATCAGCGCGTTCATGACGTTCGTCGCGTACGAGATCATGCGGCGGGCCGACATGGCGCCGTACTGCGCGGTGTCCAGCAGCTTGTGGAACGCGTGGTCCTCGATCGCGGACAGCTCCACGGCCGCCGCCCGCTCCAGATACAGCTCGGTGGCGACCCGCTCGACCTTCGGTTCCAGCCGCCCGGTCGCGTACGTGGACGCGGCCCGCAGCAGCGCGCCCACCAGCAGGACGGCGGCCATCGTGACCAGCGCGGGTGCGGCACCGCGCAGCCGGTCGGCGATGGCACCGCCGGTGATCAGTTGCCCCAGCACGCTGTTGACCGCGAGCAGACCCACCGCCTGGGTCGCGCCCCGGCACGTCTCGGAGGCCAGTACGACCCGCGCGGCCCGCGGATCTGCCTGCCAGGCCAGCCGGAAACTCGACCGCAGCATCGCCGGCAACCGCGTCACCATCGCCCGGAAGCTCAGCTCCAGGAACGCGTCGTTGTGCTGGCTCCACCCGGTGTCGTACCGCAAGGGCCCACCGAAGAGCAGCCGCTCCGACGCGGACGGCTCCCCTGGCCCCGAGTCACCCTTGCTCCCCAACGCCGACCTCCCCCGATCGTGGACGAACGGCCACTATCGCGGGGCGCGGCGATTCGGGGGAGAGCGCGGGAGAGAGGACCACCGACGCGCGGGCGTGCGCCGGGAATGAACCGGGTCGTTGTGGCCCGAGTCTCAGCGCCGCGGAGGGGGCGCGGGGCCTGTGTCGATGTGCGGCTTCGCCGTGCGGGGGCTCGGTGCCTTGGAAGGGGTGCGGGCTGTATTGGTGTGCGGCCTCGCTGTGCGGGCGTTCGGCGCCTTGGAAGGGGTGCGGGCTGTATCGATGTGCGGCCTCGCCGTGCGGGCGTTCGGCGCCCTGGAAGGGGCGTGGGTCGTATCGGTGTGCGGCTCCGCCGTGCGGGTGTTCGGCGCTCGGGAACGGGCGCGAGGCTGTGTCGATATGCGGCTCCGCCATGCGGGCGTTCAGTGCCCGGGAAGGGGCGCGGGCTGTATCGGTGTGCGGCTCTGCCGTGCGGGGGCTCGGCGCCCTGGAAGGGGCGTGGGCTGTATCGGCGTGCGGCTCGCTGTGCGGGCGCTCGGCGCCTTGAGAGGGGCGTGGGCTGTATCGATGTGCGGATCGCCGCACAGGCGTTCAGCGCTCTGAAAGAGGCCGCGGGCTGGACCGGCGTGCGGCCTCGCCGCGCGGGCGCTCGGCGCACTGAAAGAGGCGGGAGGTTGTGCCGATTGTGCGGCTACGCCGCGTGGGCGCGACCAGCCCCCATCGGCCCGCACACAAATCCACCCACCCCGGAGAACTAAGAGACCAGCGCCCACCGAACCCGCGACAGAACCACTCACCGGCCCCGCAGACAAACCCCGCTCAACCCGCGGAGCGCTACGCGCTGATGGGCCGCGACCAGGAAGGCGTGGCCCCCGTGACCCGGCACACCGCCAGGTACAGCGGGATCGGTGGGGTGTACGGCAGCTTGCCGTCCGGTCGATGGATGAGGCCGGGCGCGCTCGGTGAGTCCGGGACCAGCGCCCCGGTGGTGTAGCGCGCCGGCGCGGGCCAGTCCAGGGCGTAGTCCGAGTCGGACGGGACGATCCACCACCAGTGCGTCTCGTCGGCGTAGACACAGCCGACGCGCGGCAGACGGGGCAGGACCAGCGGTCCGAAACGGGCGGGCACCGCCACGGCGTCGCAGCCGAGCGGGACCGTCATGTCCTCGGGGACGGCGAGTCGCCGGGGCGTACCCGGCCCGTGCAGCGCACGCCCCAGCCGGACCAGCGTGTCGAGACTGAGCACCTGGCCGGGACCGGACCCGCCGCTCACACCCATTCGACCCCCGTACCGAAGTCCCCGAATCCACTGGACGCCCCGAGCCCGCCGGATTCCCCGAACCCGCCCGATTCTCCGAGCCCACCGGATTCCTCGATGTCCACGGAGTCCGGGAGGTCGCCGACGTCCTGGTGTCCCCGGCCCCTGAAGAGGCCCGTGGCCTCGTGACCGGAGCCCCCGAAGCGGCCCACGCCCTCCCGGCTCCGCGGTCCGGAGCCGGCCCCGTTTCCGGGACCGCCTCCGGTTTCGTGCTCCCGGCCCCCGAAGCCGCCGAGGTCCAGACCTCCGAAGTCGCCGGCACCCCCATGCCCGCTGCCGGAGGCACCCCCATGC
>NZ_JAENRY010000296.1 GCF_016612545.1 Streptomyces sp. MBT65
TGCAGACAAGCCGAGTTGGTGTCTGGCTGCGCTGCGTCCTCCAGCACGGGCGACACGGCGTAGCAGTGACGACTGGCGCCCCCGTCCACCCTCGTGCTCCCCGCCCGCCCGCCTATGTACCAAGGCCGCCGCCTGTGCCCCGCACACCACCACGCACGCACCGCCGAGTCCGCACGCCCCACCCCCAATGGGCCGCCATCTCCCGTACGCAGACGCCGAGTCGGCCACGGTTCTCCGTCTCTCCCGCTGTCCAGAGGCGAGTTGAGGTCGCGCGTCGCCACGGGCGCAGGGGACCGCGCATCGACAGCAGGCCCCCATGGCTACCAACCCCGCACCGCCCAGGGGGTTACGGGTCGTCTCAAGATCCTTGCCGTGACGGAACCGTTGCCGTTCCGTGGGAAGTCCCCCACAGCGAGCGCATAGTGTGTGGTGCCGTTCCCGAAGGCAGTGAGTTCAGCGTGAACTCACCATGAGTTCCGGCTGAGATCACAGCCGTGGCGCACCATCCGTTCACCCAGGGGGAGTCAAGACCATGCGATCGATACGGCCGTCCTTCACCGCCCGTCGAGGGAGTGGCGCGCGTCGCGGAACCTCCCCCGCGCTGGCCGCCGTTGCCCTCGCCTCGGTGCTCGCGCTCACCGCGACCGCGTGCGGTTCCAGTGACACGAAGGCCGATGGCAAGTCCACCGCGTCCGCCACCAGCAGTGACACCGGTGACGGCAAGATCAAGATCCCGGACGACATCAAGGACAAGCTCAAAGAGCACGGGATCGACATCGACAAGTGGAAGAACGGCGCCTGGAAGAACTGGAACAAGGACGACTGGCTGCGCGAGGCCGACGACTACATCAACCCGATCATCAAGGGGTTGTGGAGTTCGGGCCGGATGCAGGACGCCAACGACCCGGACACGGGCGTCGACACCAACGACATCTCCGGTGACCAGGGCGTGACCGACCCGACGCCCGCGGTGGTGGACGCGAAGGCCGTGTCGCCTACGTACCACGCCAACGCGGCGACGGCGGGCAAGGTGTTCTTCGACTCCCCCGAGGGCACGATGGTCTGCTCGGCCACGGTCGTGGAGGACCCGGCGCACCCGGGCAAGTCCAACCTGGTGTGGACGGCGGGCCATTGCGTGCATGCGGGCAAGAAGGGCGGTTGGTACCGCAACCTCGCGTTCGTGCCGTCGTACAACAACGCGGGCCGGACGGCAGCGCAGTTGGCGACCGCGAGCCGGGACCAGGTCGCTCCGTACGGTGTCTGGTGGGCCGACTGGGCGCAGACCTCGCAGCAGTGGATCGACCAGGGCGGCGAGACGGGCGGGCAGGGTTCGTCGTACGACTATGCCGTGATCCATGTGACGCCCGAGAAGGGCAACGGGGGCAAGTCCCTTGAGGAGACGGTCGGTTCGGCGCTGCCGGTGAACTTCGCGGCGCCGGCCGTGCCGAAGGTGTCCAGCATCACGGCGACCGGCTACCCCGAGGCGAAGCCGTACGACGGTTCGACGCTGTATCAGTGCACGGACAAGCCGGGGCGGCTGTCGATCAGCGCCTCCGACCCGACGATGTACCGCATCGGCTGCAGCATGACCGGCGGTTCGTCCGGTGGCGGCTGGGTCGAGACGGGCTCCGACGGCAAGCCGTCGCTGGTGTCCAACACCTCGATCGGGCCGGTGACTTCGGGCTGGCTGGCGGGTCCGCGGCTGGGCGATGTGGCCAAGAGTGTGTACGACTCGGTCAGCAAGAAGTTCGCCGGCCAGTAGGCGCGACGGCAGGCACGGTCCGGGGACGGGCGTCGGCGGGGTGCCTCACGGGAACCTCCCCGCCGCACCGGTGTTCGTCCCGGCTCGATGAGCGCCCGGGGCTATCCGTGGTAAGTGCGAAGGCTCGCCCCAGGTGGGGCGAGCCTTCGGAGTGAGTTGCCGTGTTACGACCGGTCAGGCCAACGGTGCCGGGACGTACGGCGCGAGGTCCGCCGCCAGTTCCTCGTGCACCCGCACCTTGAGCTGGGTGCCCTCCGGGGTGTGCTCCTCGGAGATCACCTCGCCCTCGGAGTGGGCGCGGGCGACCAGCTTGCCGTGGGTGTACGGCACGAGCGCCTCGATCTCGACCGAGGGGCGCGGGAGTTCGCTGTCGATGAGCGCGAGCAGCTCGTCCATGCCCTGGCCGGTACGGGCCGAGACCGCGATGGAGCGCTTCTCGTTCCGCATCAGCCGCTGGAGCGTCAACGGGTCCGCCGCGTCGGCCTTGTTGATGATCACGATCTCGGGCACCTTGGTGGCGCCGACATCCCGGATCACCTCGCGTACGGCGGCCAGCTGCTCCTCCGGGAACGGGTGCGAACCGTCCACCACGTGCAGGATCAGGTCGGCGTCGCCGACCTCCTCCATCGTGGAGCGGAAGGCCTCGACCAGGTGGTGCGGCAGGTGCCGGACGAATCCGACCGTGTCGACCAGGGTGTACAGCCGTCCGCCCGGGGTCTCGGCCCGGCGCACGGTCGGGTCGAGGGTCGCGAACAGCGCGTTCTCGACCAGCACGCCCGCGCCCGTGAGGCGGTTGAGCAGGGACGACTTTCCGGCGTTGGTGTAACCGGCGATCGCGACCGAGGGCACCTTGTTGCGCTTGCGTTCCTGGCGCTTGATGTCGCGGCCCGTCTTCATGTCCGCGATCTCCCGGCGCATCTTCGCCATCTTCTCGCGGATACGACGCCGGTCCGTCTCGATCTTGGTCTCACCGGGACCACGGGTGGCCAGGCCGCCGCCCGAGCCGCCGCCCATCTGACGGGACAGAGACTGACCCCAGCCGCGGAGCCTCGGCAGCATGTACTGCATCTGCGCGAGCGCGACCTGCGCCTTGCCCTCTCGCGACTTGGCGTGCTGGGCGAAGATGTCGAGGATCAGGGCCGTACGGTCGATGACCTTGACCTTGACGACGTCTTCGAGGTGGATCAGCTGGCCCGGGCTGAGCTCACCGTCGCAGATGACGGTGTCGGCGCCGGTCTCCAGGACGATGTCCCGCAGTTCGTTGGCCTTGCCCGAGCCGATGTAGGTGGCCGCGTCGGGCTTGTCGCGGCGCTGGACGACACCGTCGAGCACGAGGGCGCCCGCGGTCTCCGCGAGTGCGGCCAGCTCGGCGAGCGAGTTGTCCGCGTCCTGCACCGTGCCCGTGGTCCAGACGCCGACGAGTACGACGCGCTCCAGGCGGAGCTGTCGGTACTCGACCTCGGTGACGTCCTCGAGCTCGGTGGAGAGGCCGGCGACACGGCGCAGGGCCGCGCGCTCGGAGCGGTCGAACTGGTCGCCGTCCCGCTCTCCGTCGATCTCGTGGCTCCAGGCGACGTCCTCTTCCATCAGGGCATCGGCCCGAAGACCTTCGGGATAGGCGTGCGCGAAGCGCTCAGTGTCCTGGGAAGGGGAAGAAGAGGAGGTCATTGGGTCCTTACGTCGATGGGAGTCCTGCAAAGTTCACAACGTGCGGGTGCCCCCGGAGATTCCCCGTGACCGGAGATTCCGGTGAACGGAGATTCCGGGCGATCCGCGCCGCCGACCCGACGATGGTCGCACGGCGCCGATCGCCACGTCACTGCCTTATTTCGCGGGCGGCTGCGACTTCCAGTCCGGGTGCCCCGGCATCGGCGGGGTCTTCTCGCCGTAGAGCCAGGCCTGGAAGAAGTCGCTCAGGTCGCGGCCGGAGATCGCGGAGGCGAGTTCCTCGAAGTCCGCCGTGGTGGCCGTGCTGTCGCGGTGGATGTGCACCCAGGTGCGCTCCAGGCGTTCGAAGGCCGGGCGGCCGATCTCCTGGCGCAGGGCGTAGAGGGCGAGGGCGGCGCCGTCGTAGACGTTCGGGCGGAAGATGCTGATCTTCTGGCCCGGCGCGGGCGCCTTGGGGAGTGCGGGCGGTCCGCCGGCGGCGCGCCAGCCGTCGGAGGCGCCGTAGGCGGCCTTCATGCGCGTCTCCATGGGCCGGTGGGCCTTCTCCTCCGCGTACAGCTCCTCGTACCAGGTGGCGTGTCCTTCGTTGAGCCACAGGTCGGACCAGGTGCGGGGGCTGACGCTGTCGCCGAACCACTGGTGGGACAGCTCGTGCACCATGATCGACTCGACGTACCACTTGGGGTAGGCGGGCTCGGTGAAGAGATCTCTCTCGAAGAGAGAGATCGTCTGCGTCTCGAGTTCGAAGCCGGTGGACGCGTCCGCCATGAGCAGCCCGTACGTCTCGAAGGGGTACCGGCCGACCTTGCTCTCCATCCAGGCGATCTGGTCGGGGGTCTTCTTGAGCCACGGTTCGAGCTGCTTGGCGTCCTTGGCCGGAACGACGTCCCTCATCGGGAGGTCGTGCGGTCCGGTGCGGTGCAACACGGCGGAGCGGCCGATGGACACCTGGGCGAGTTCGGTGGCCATGGGGTGCTGGGTGCGGTACGTCCAGGTGGTGTTCCCGCCGACCTTGTCGACGCCGGCCGGCAGTCCGTTCGCCACGGCCGTGTAGGCGTTGGGGGCGGTGACCCTGATGGTGAACATCGCTTTGTCGGAGGGATGGTCGTTGCACGGGAACACCAGGTGCGCGGCGTCGGCCTGGTTGGCCATCGCGAGCCCGTCCTTGGTGCGCACCCACCCGCCGTCCTGGCCCTTGGCGGACACGGGGTCGCTGGTGTGCCGCACGGTGATCCGCGTCCAACTCCCCTCGGAAATCGGCCTCTCCGGGGTCACGACCAGATCCTCACCGGCCGCGGCGAAGGTCGCGGGCCGCCCGTCGACCTCGACCGAGTCCACGGTGCCGTGCGCGAAGTCGAGGTTGATCCGGTCCAGCGTCTCGGTCGTCCACGCGTCGATGGTGGTGACGGCCCGGAGCGGCTTGGTGTTGCTGCCGGGATACGTGAACGAGAGGTCGTACGACGCCACGTCGTACCCCGGGTTGCCCAGGGTCGGGAAGAGACGGTCACCGACCCCCAGGGGCGTGGGCGGAGCACTCGCGGCGACGAGACAGACGGACACGGCGGACGCGAGCAGCGCCGCCTTCAGCCGTCGGGAGTTCCGGGTGCGCGGCCGTGAGACCGGATCACCGGTGCGAGTACGGGGAGTGCCGATGCCGGTCGTACCGGTGCGAGGGGTGAGCAGCATGCACCACCGCTACCAGCGCACACGCGCCCTACGGCGACGACTCGCGCCCGGCCCACTCGAACGGGGGCTTCCGGGGGGCTACGGGGCTCTGTGCGCGCCGGGGCGCGCGGGCCGGGGCGCGGCCGGCCCGCGTCTCAGAAGGCCGCCGTATGGTGCTGGGCCCGGCTCACGTCGTAGACGCCCGGTACGTTGCGCATCGCTCGCATGAGGGTCAGGAGGTGGGCCGCGTCCGGGAGTTGGAGTGTGTAGGTGTGGCGGACGCGTTGCTGGGTCGGGGGTTCCACGGTCGCCGAGACGATTTCCGCGCCCTCCAGGGCGATCGCCTCGGTGAGGTCGGCGAGCAGATGCGGGCGGCCGAACGATTCGGCTACCAGCGTGACCCGGCACTCGGTGGTGTCGCCCCAGCGCACACCGACCTCCGCGCGCCCCACGCCCTTCATGTGCGCCACCGTGCTGCACTCCACGCGGTGGACGGTCACGACCCCGCCGCGCACCGAGAATCCGGTGACCTCGTCGGGCGGTACGGGCGTACAGCAGCCCGCGAGCCGTACGGTCGCGCCGGGCTGGTCCACGACGGGGGTGGCGGGGCTCGGCGCGGTGGAGCCGTCCAGGGCGTCTTCGGAGGCGGGGGACGCTGATCGGAGGCTCTGCGCCCCCTTCTCCGAGTTCGCCGTCCTGTCGGGCTTCACGCCATCGGCAGGCTTCACGCTCCTGTCCGCCTCGGCGCTCTCTCTGTAGGCGCTCCCTCCGTAGGCGCCCTCTTCATGGGCGCTCTCTCCGTCGGCGCTCCCCGGATGCGCCGCGATCCACCGCTGGATGGCGATCCGGGCCGCAGGCGTGTGCGCGTGCTCCAGCCACTCCCTGGAGGGCTCGGAGGCCGGGTCCTGGCCCATGAGGAGCTGGACGGTGTCGCCGTCCTTCAGGGCCGTGCTGAGGGTCGCCAGACGGCCGTTGACACGGGCGCCGATGCAGGCGTGGGCGTCCTCGCCGTACTGCGCGTACGCGGCGTCCACACAGGTCGCGCCGTCGGGCAGGCCCAACGTGCCGCCGTCGGGCCGGTACACGGTGATCTCGCGGTCCTGGGCGAGGTCCTCGCGGAGCGTCGACCAGAAGGTGTCGGGGTCGGGCGCGCCCTCCTGCCAGTCGAGGAGGCGGGAGAGCCAGCCGGGCCGGGTGGGGTCGGCGCGCTCGCCGTCGTTCGCGGCCTGTTGCTCCTCCGAAGGAGGAGCGTAGGGATTGCCGAGCGCGATGACGCCGGCCTCGGCGACCTTGTGCATCTGGTGGGTGCGGATGAGGACTTCGACGACCTGCCCGTCCGTGTGGGCGACGGCGGTGTGCAGCGACTGGTACAGGTTGAACTTGGGTACGGCGATGAAGTCCTTGAACTCCGAGACGACGGGCTTCAGGCAGGTGTGCAGCTCGCCCAGGACGCCGTAACAGTCCGCGTCCTCGTTCACCAGCACCAGCAGGCGGCCGAAGTCGGCGCCGCGCAGCCTGCCGCGCTTACGGGCGACGCGGTGCACGGAGACGAAGTGCCGTGGCCTGATGAGGACTTCGGCCTGGATGCCGGCGTCACGCAGCACGCTGCGCACCTCGTCGGTGACCTCGGCGAGCGGGTCGTCCGCGCGCGAAGCGTTGTCGACGATCAACTCGCGTGTGTGGTCGTACTCCTCGGGGTGGAGGATCGCGAAGACGAGGTCTTCCAGTTCGGTCTTGAGTGCCTGGACGCCGAGCCGTTCGGCGAGCGGGATGAGGACGTCCCGGGTGACCTTGGCGATGCGGGCCTGCTTCTCGGGGCGCATCACGCCCAGGGTGCGCATGTTGTGCAGGCGGTCGGCGAGTTTGATCGACATCACGCGGACGTCGCTGCCGGTCGCGACCAGCATCTTGCGGAAGGTCTCCGGCTCGGCCGCGGCGCCGTAGTCGACCTTCTCCAACTTCGTCACGCCGTCGACGAGATAGCGCACCTCGGCGCCGAACTCCTTGCCGACCTGATCGAGAGTCACTTCCGTGTCCTCGACGGTGTCGTGGAGCAGAGAGGCCGTCAACGTCGTTGTCTCGGCGCCGAGTTCGGCGAGGATCAGGGTCACCGCGAGGGGGTGTGTGATGTACGGCTCACCGCTCTTGCGCATCTGACCGCGGTGCGAGGACTCGGCCAGGACCCAGGCATGGCGCAGCGGTTCGAGATCGGCGTCCGGATAGTGGGCGCGATGCGCCTCGGCGACATGGCCGATGGCGTCGGGCAGCCGGTCGCGCGCGGTGGGACCGAGCAGGGCGGCCCGGCCGAGCCGGCGCAGGTCGATCCGGGGGCGGGCCTTCCTGCGGGGCACTGTGTTGATCACAGGGCCTGGGCTCGCAGGGTTCGTGGCCTCCGCACTCATGGGCACCTCCGGCTGCTTGACCGGCGGACGGGTGCCCCATGGCGTACTCGGCTCAGGGGATCTTCGATCCCCCGTCCGGGCCGGTGCTTGATGCTACCGAGCCCACCACGTGCGACTGACCGCCTCTCGCCGAGCGTGAAACGGATCACCCATTCGAGCGAAGGTCAGGAGGTTTACGGTTTTGCGCCACGACTCAGGAAGTCAGCCGTGGTTTCGAGCCAGCTCGGGCGCCAGGGACCTTCCGATCAGGGTGCCCAGAGCCGCCATAACTGCGAATCACCCGTTCAGCGGATGGCGTTTTCCAGCCATTCCGCATCGATCTCGCCTTCGGCGACGATCACCGCGGGACCGGTCATCTCGATCTGGCCGTCGGGCCGCTCGGTGATCACCAGCGTGCCACCGAGCACATCGACCGTGTACGTCACGGGCGTCCCGGTGACGGCCGGGTCGGTGCCGTCTCTGCGGGCGGCGGCCACGGCGACCGCGCACGCGCCCGTGCCGCACGAACGGGTCTCGCCGGCACCGCGCTCGTGCACGCGCATGGCGACGTGCCCGGGGCCGCGGTCGACCACGAACTCCACGTTCACACCGTCCGGGTAGGCCGTGGCCGGGCTGAAGGGCGGCGGGGAGTACAGGTCACCGGCCTGCGCGAGGTCGTCCACGAAGGCGACCGCATGCGGGTTTCCCATGTTCACGTTCCGCGCGGGCCACCTGTGCTCGCCGACGCTCACCGTGACACCCCCTTCGGGGAGGCGGGCCTTGCCCATCCCGACGGTGACGTCACCGTCCTTGGCGAGGTGGACGGTCTTGACTCCCCCGCGCGTGGCGACCGCGATGTCCCCTTCGGCCACATGTCCGGCCCGCTGGAGATAGCGCGCGAACACACGCACTCCGTTGCCGCACATCTCGGAGACGGACCCGTCGCCGTTGCGGTAGTCCATGAACCACTCCGCCTCGGCCGCCATGTCCCGCGCCTCGGGGTGCGTGGCGGACCGCACCACATGCAGCAGCCCGTCGCCGCCGATGCCCGCGCGGCGGTCGCACAGGGCGGCCACGGCGGCCGGGGACAGGTCGATGACGTTCTCGGGGTCCGGGACGATCACGAAGTCGTTCTCGGTGCCGTGCCCCTTGAGGAAGGCGATCCGCGTGCTCATTCCTCGATCGTACGGGGTGGCTATGACATCCCGACGATCACGGTGACAGGACTCGGAGACCGGCCGGGGCGGGCGCTGTCCGCCGCACCGGAGGAGCACTTCGAAGGGGCGCGGAGCGATGTGACGTACGGCTCAGCCGCGTCCAGCCGCAACAGCGCCACAGACGATCTACGGCGTGACGCCGCATCCCCAGCGGAGCGCCTAGCGCAGCCGTGCCACGCGCCACACGGCCAGCACCGCCACCACGGTCAGCACGAGGGCGTACGCGACGACGACCCGCCAGTCCGGGCGGCGCTCGGAGCCGCGCTGCGGGAAGCCAGGCCAGGTGTAGCCGACGCGGCGGGCGGCCGTCGTACCCCAGCCGGCCGCGCAGCAGCAGATGAGCAGGCCGAGCATGGCGATCACGGCCCCGCTGTCGCCGAAGTCGAAGGCGAGCGGGAAGGCGAACATCAGGGAACCGACCGCGGCCAGGGCCACGATGGGGGCGAGCTGCCAGATCCGCAGCCGACGCTGCGGGCGCAGTTCCACCTCAACCTCGGGTCCCGCGAACATCTCGTCGGGTCCGGGACCGTCGGCGGTCACGCCGCCCTGGATCTCGTCCGGGCCGTCCGGGCTCAGCAGACCGTCGACCTCTTCCGGTTCAGCACGGTCCGCAGTGACCTGCTCGATGCCTTCTGCGGTGTCGCGAGGGCCGGCCTCCATCGCCACGCGCCCTCCCAACTCGGACTCCACTTGGTCGATCGAAGCTCGATGATGGCACGCCCCCGAACGCCACAACGGCGGCCGGAGCGTCCCGATGCCATGACGTGATCAGGCTGTGACCGGTCGTTCGACCAACGCCAGTGCCAGGTGCGGAAGTTCTGTGAGATCCGCCGCAGCTCCACTCAACCAGTGCACCCGGGGATCGCGTCTGAACCACGAATCCTGGCGGCGCGCGAAGCGCTTGGTGGCACGCACGGTCTCCGCGCGCGCCTCCTGTTCCGTGCACGCTCCCGCGAGCGCCGCGAGCACCTGCTGATAGCCGAGCGCGCGGGACGCCGTGACCCCCTCGCGCAGACCGTGCGTCTCCAGCGCCCGCACCTCGTCCACGAGCCCCGCGCTCCACATCCGGTCGACCCGGCGCGCGATGCGCTCGTCCAGCTCGGGGCGCGCCACGTCGACGCCGATCTGGACGGTGTCGTAGATCGAGTCGTGGCCAGGGAGGTTGGCGGTGAAGGGCTTGCCGGTGATCTCGATGACCTCCAGGGCCCGGACGATACGGCGGCCGTTGCTCGGCAGGATCGCGTGTGCGGCCTCGGGGTCGGCGGCGGCGAGGCGGGCGTGCAGGGCGCCGGAGCCGCGCAGGGCGAGCTCCTCCTCCAGGCGGGCCCTGACCTCGGGGTCGGTGCCGGGGAACTCCAGGTTGTCGACCGCCCCGCGCACGTACAGCCCGGAGCCGCCGACCAGGATCGGCCAGCGCCCCTCGGCGAGCAGTGCGTCGATGCGCTCACGGGCGAGCCGCTGGTACTCGACGACGGACGCCGTGACCGTCACCTCCCAGATGTCCAGGAGGTGGTGCGGGACGCCGTCGCGTTCCTCGGGCGTCAGCTTGGCGGTGCCGATGTCCATCCCTCGGTAGAGCTGCATGGAGTCGGCGTTGACGACCTCGCCACCTAGGCGCTGGGCCAGGAAGACGCCCAGATCGGACTTTCCGGCCGCGGTCGGTCCGACGACGGCGATGACTCGGGGGGCGGGGGGTGCGCTGCTCACGTTCCCAGTCTCGCAAACGTCGGACCCGGGGCTCGAACGAGTTACGTGACAGCCCGCGCGTGGGGTCGTTGCCCGATGCGAGGTACCCCGCCGCCGGTTTCGGGAGGCGGTGACCCGGGCGACGCAAACGGACGCACCGGGCTACGCGGGATTTCGCCCGCACGAGTAACGTATGGAGTTGATATGGGCGTTTTGGACCGGATTCTTCGGAGGTCGAAGGCTACGGAGGAGGCGTCGACCGCCGAAGCACAGGCCGACCGACAGACGGCCGAGCCCCTGACGGCCGACACGACGGACGAGGTGTCGGAGACCGATGCGGGGGCAGGCGTCCAGGAAGCGGCGGGGACGACGGCGACGGAGGCCGTCGAGGCCGCGGACGGCGTCGAGATCCCCAAGCAGCAGTCCGCCGAAGAGGCCGCCGACAACGAGGCCGGTGAAGGCGCCCGCACGTAACCGCCCCGCGTGGAAAGGTGAACCATGGGTCTGATGGACAGCTTCAAGGCCAAACTCGCCCCGGCGAAGGAGAAGGTCTCGGGCCTCGCGCAGCAGCACGGAGGCAAGATCGAGAACGGCCTGGACAAAGCCGCGAAAATGGTCGACGAGAAGACCAAGGGGAAGTACAGCGGCAAGATCCAGACAGGCACGGG
This sequence comes from Streptomyces sp. MBT65, assembly GCF_016612545.1. GTDB lineage: Bacteria > Actinomycetota > Actinomycetes > Streptomycetales > Streptomycetaceae > Streptomyces. The sequence goes on from NZ_JAENRY010000296.1 coordinate 11,048, forward strand.
CAAGGCCAAGGACGCCATGGACCGACTCGCGCACAAGGACGAGCCGGGAAGCCCAGGGAACTCGGCGAGCACAGGGACCACAGGGCCGGAGGGCGGCGGCACGACCACGCCCCCGGACGCGCCCCCGCCGGCTTCCTGAACAGCACCTGCACATCGATCGGCGGACGGCCGCGGAGC
>NZ_JAENRY010000297.1 GCF_016612545.1 Streptomyces sp. MBT65
GGATGGAGCCGCGCGGTGACGGGGTGGGCGTGGTGCCGGGCGGGCCGGTCGTCGGGGTGGCCGTCACGGTGGGGCAGTTCGTGACACCCGGGGACGGAACCGCAGCCGCCGGGGCGCCGCTCACGCCCGGGGCGATGGTGACGGTCGGGGTGACGCAGTCGGAGGGCGGCATCGGGGGGAGAGCACCGTGGCCGTCGCCGGGGGACGCGCTCGCACTGCCGCCGGGTGACGTGCCGGACTCGCTCTCGTGCGGTCGCGGAGAGGGGTGGGACGGCTTCGGCACCGGCGTCGGTGCCACGTGCGTCGGCGGGGGTACGACGTGGTCGTGGTGGGGCCCGTGATGACCGAGGGGCCGTTCGATCCACGTGTTGTCGACGACGTCGATGATCGTGATGTTGGTGATCACCTGAGGCGCCGGGGTCACCACGACCACCTCGGCGGGCCGGTACCCGGACCACGGCCGGCCGCTGTTGCCGGGAGTCCCCCCGCCCGCCACCCCCGCCTTGAGCGGGTTGCCGCAGGCGCAGCGGACGCGGGGCACGCCCCGGTCGTCGACGAGGACGGCGGTGCCGGCCTGGAGGACCGACTGGAATCCGGTCACCCGCGCGGCACGGAACCCGTGGTTGGTGACCTGGGTGTCGGCGCGCAGCACGACCGAGGTCAGCCCGCGCAGATAGCCGGGGATCGCGCCCGGGGAGATCCCCTCGGCCTGGCCGAAGGCGCGGGCCTTGGCCCGGTCGGCGGTGAGATAGGCGATCTGCCGCTCGACGTCGCAACTGCCGGCCCGCGCGGTCCCGCCGTACAGGCCGGGCGTGGCACCGGAGACGGCACGCGTCCGGCCGCTGGACGGGGAAGCCGATGGACGGGCGGACGGAGATGTGGTCCCCGCAGGTGTCGACTGCGGCGTTCGGGTGACCCGTGGTGGGGTGCCCGGCGCGGTGGCCGTGGAGTCCGTGAAGGGGTCGGGGCCCTGTGCCGCGACGGGCTGCAGGAAGGCCTCGCCGCTCGACTTCGCGTCCTTGCCGCCGCCTCCGCCGCACCCGGCGACGAGGAGCGTCGCCGAGAGCGCGCAGGCCGCGACGATGGTTCCGGTGGATGTGCGCACCGTGTTCTCCCGCCTCAAGCCGGGTGATTCGCCACTATTGTCTGCTTCACCCACTTGGGTCACGCAACCGGAGGCTTGGATCGCGGAGAGTGACGGTCGACCGAGGTGTGACGTGCGGTGTGACGACGGAGGGAGGAGCGGACGGTCGTGGGATGGTTCACCGCACCCGACTACTGGCTGAGCCGACTGGTCTTCCAGCGGGCCCTGGCCGGTGTCTATCTGATCGCGTTCCTCACCGCGGCCCGCCAGTTCCGCGCGCTGATCGGCGAGCGCGGCATGCTGCCGGTCCCCCGCTTCCTCGACCGCGTGCCGTTCCGGCGGGCCCCGAGCGTCTTCCAACTCCACTACACGGACCGCTTCTTCGCGGGCTGCGCCTGGACGGGCTGCGCGGTGTCGGCGGCACTCGCGGCCGGGCTCGACTCCCAACTGCCGCTCTGGGGCGGGATGGTGCTGTGGCTGGTGCCGTGGGTGCTGTATCTGTCGATCGTCAACGTCGGCCAGACCTGGTACGCGTTCGGCTGGGAGTCACTGCTGCTGGAGGTCGGCTTCCTGGCCGTGTTCCTGGGCAACGACGAGGTGGCCCCGCCGGTCGTGGTGCTGTTCCTGCTCCGCTGGGTGCTGTTCCGGGTGGAGTTCGGCGCGGGGCTCATCAAACTGCGCGGCGACGCGTGCTGGCGGAAGCTGACCTGCCTGGACTTCCACCACGAGACACAGCCGATGCCGGGCCCGCTGAGCTGGTTCTTCCACCATCTCCCCCGGCCGCTGCACCGGGTCGAGGTCGCCGCCAACCACCTCACCCAACTCGTCGTCCCCGTCCTGCTGTTCACCCCTCAGCCGATCGCGACGGCGGCGGCGTCCCTGATGATCGCCACCCAGGTGTGGCTGGTCCTGTCCGGCAACTTCGCCTGGCTGAACTGGCTCACCATCGCGCTGGCCCTGTCCGCGATCCGGTTCCCGCACCCACCACCGTCCGCGCCCGGCCCACCCGTCTGGTACGAGGCCATGGTCCTCACGGTCGCAGCCCTGCTGCTGTGGCTCAGCCGGCAACCGGTCCGCAACATGGTCTCCCGCCGCCAGATCATGAACCGCTCCTTCGACCCGCTCCATCTGGTCAACACCTACGGCGCGTTCGGCAGCGTCAGCCGTGTCCGCCACGAGGTGGTGATCGAGGGCACCACGGACGCCGTACCCCGCTTGGACTCCGACTGGCGGGAGTACGAGTTCAGGGGCAAGCCGGGCGACCCACGCCACTGGCCGCGCCAGTTCGCGCCGTACCATCTGCGGCTCGACTGGATGATGTGGTTCGCGGCCCTCTCCCCCGGCTACGCCGACCCGTGGTTCGGCGCCCTGGTGGAACGTCTTCTGGCCGACGACCCCGACACAATACGGCTGTTGCGCCGCTCGCCGTTCCCGCCGGGCGCTCCCCCGCGCTACGTCCGGGCCCGTCTCTTCCGCTACCGCTGCACGTCCTGGCGGGAGTTGCGGGAGACGGGCGCGTGCTGGGAGCGGACGTTCGTGCGGGAGTATCTGCCGCCGACGCGGTTGGCGACGGCGGCTCAGAAGCCGTAACGCGGTGGCTCAGAGACCGTAGACGCGGGTGGCCGTGCCCTCGAAGACCTCCGTACGCTCGGCGGCACTGAGTTTGGCGGTCAACTCACCGCTCGCGTCCGCGACTTGGCCGTACGCCGCCGCCAGGGTGCACACCGGCCAGTCGGAGCCGAACATCAGCCGGCTCGGGCCGAAGGCGTCGAGTGCGGTGTCCGTGTACAGGCGCAGGTCCTCCGTGCCCCAGGTCTTCCAGTCGGCCTCCGTCACCAGGCCGGAGAGTTTGGCGTACGTGTTGGGGAGCGCGGCGAGGTCGCGGAGCGAGGTCGCCCAGGGTTCGAGCCGGCCCGAGGCGACGGGCGGCTTGCCCAAGTGGTCGAGGACGAAGGTGAGTTGGGGCAGCGCGGCGGCCACCTCGACGGCCGCCGGGAACTGGTGGGGCTGGACCAGCAGGTCGTAGACGAGTCCCGCGGCGGCGACGGCGGTGAGGCCTCGGCGTACGTCCGGGCGCAGCAGCCAGTTGGGGTCCGGCTCGCCCTGCACCTGGTGGCGGATGCCCTTCAGGTAGCGGCCGCCGGGGAGTTCACTCAGGCGGGCCAGCGCGTCGGCGACGTCCGGGCTCGTGAGGTCGGTCCAGCCCACGACTCCGGCGATCAGGTAGTGCGTGTCGGCGAGGGCCAGAAACTCCGGGGTCTCCTCGGCGACGGTGATCGTCTGGACGAGGACGGTCCGGTCGACGCCGGCTGCCCGGGCCTCGGGTTCGAGGTCGGTGACGGTGAAGTCCCGGCGCAGCGGCTGGAGTTCGGGCCCGGTGATCCAGTCCTGGTCGCGGACGGAGAGGTCCCATACGTGGTGGTGGGCATCGACGGTCATGGCAGCTCCCATACGACGGGCAGGCCGGCGTCGGCGCCCTGGCTGGAGTAGTCGTGGACCACGTCGAGGAGTTGGGTCATACGGGCCTGCCAGGCGACGTTCACCGGGAGCTGGTCCAGCTCGGCGAGGAGTCGGGCGTAGTCGTCGCAGTCCAGGACGTGGAAGAGGTCGGTGCCGCTGCGCCAGATCGTCCAGGAGGTGGCACCGGCGGCGCGGATCGCGGCGGTGAGTTCCTTGGGGACGTCGAGGTGGGCGTTCTCGTACTCGGTGACTCGGTCGGCGCGGACCTTGGTGTGCAGGGCGACTCTCATGGCGACTCCTCGGCCGGGACCGGGGCGTCGGCGGACAGCAGCCCCGTGTCCCGCAGCTCCTGCCAGAACGCGCCCGGCACGGGGGCCGCGAACTGCTCTGCACAGTCCCGCACTTCGTCCGCCGACCGGGCACCGACCAGGACGCTCGCCACGGCGGGGTGGGCGGCGCAGAACGCGAGGGCGGCGGCGCGCAGCGTGATGCCGTGCCGCTCGGCGACGGCCTTCATCCGCAGGGCGCGGTCGAGCAACTCGGCGGGCGCCTGGGCGTAGTTGTACGTCGCGTCCGGCTTCGGGTCCGCCAGCAGGCCGGAGTTGAAGGCCCCGCCGATGACGACCGACTTGCCACGTGCGACGGCGGCCGGGAGGAGGTCGCTCAGCGCACTCTGGTCGAGCAGGGTGTAGCGGCCCGCGCACAACACCACGTCCACGTCGGTGTCCTGGACGAAGCGGGTGAGCATCCCGGCCTGGTTCATGCCCGCGCCGATCGCCCCGACGACGCCTTCCGCGCGGAGCTTCTCCAGGGCGGGATAGCCCTCGCGGAAGGCCTCTTCGGCGTGGTCGTCGGGGTCGTGGAGGTAGACGATGTCGACGCGGTCGAGGCCGAGCCGCTCCAGGCTCGCGTCCAGGGTGCGGCGTATCCCGTCGGCGCTGAAGTCCCAGACACGGCGCTGGTCGGCGGGCACGGCGAAGCCGTCGGCGAGGTCGTCGCCGAGCACGGTCTCCACGGGTTCCAGGCGGCGCCCGACCTTGGTGGAGACCGTGTACTCCGCGCGCGGGCGCTCGCTCAGCGCGGCGCCGAGTCGGCGCTCGGCGAGGCCGATGCCGTAGTGGGGCGCGGTGTCGAAGTAGCGGATGCCCTGCTGCCAGGCGGTGTCGACGGACAGGTGCGCCTGCTCGTCGTCGACCTCGGTGAACAGGTTGCCGAGGGGTGCGGTGCCGAGGCCGAGCCCGCCGACCTCGACCCCGCTCGCACCGAGGGAGCGCACCGGCCCACCGGCCTCACTCCCGCCGAGCGCGCTCACTGGCCCACCGGCCTCAGCCGCAGTCCCTGCATGCCGCCGTCCACGGCGAGCGCGGTGCCGGTGGTGGCGCCGGACAGCGGGCTCGCCAAGTAGGCGATGGCGCCCGCGACTTCGGCCGCCGAGACAAGGCGTCCGGAGGGCTGGCGGGCGGCCAGGGCGGCGCGTTCGGCGGCCGGGTCGGAGGCGGAGTCGAGGAGGCGGCCGACCCAAGGGGTGTCCGCCGTACCGGGGTTGACGCAGTTCACGCGGATGCCCTCGCGGACGTGGTCGGCGGCCATGGCGAGGGTGAGGGAGTACACGGCGCCCTTGGTGGCGCTGTACAGGGCGCGTTGGGGCAGGCCGGCGGTGGCCGCGATGGAGCAGGTGTTGACGATCGCCCCGTGGGAGGACGCGCGCAGATGCGGGAGGGCGGCCCGGGCGACCCGGACCATGCCGATGACGTTGACGTTCAGGACGCGGAGCCACTCCTCGTCGTCGTTGTCCTCGACGGTGCCCTGGGCGCCGATGCCGGCGTTGTTGACCACCACGTCGAGTCCGCCGAGGTCGGCGACGGCCGAGGCCACGGCCTGTCGTACGGAGGCGTCGTCGGTGACGTCGGCGCGGTAGCCGAGCAGCGGCTTCTCGACGCTGCTGGGGTCCAGGTCGAGGACGGCGACCGACGCGCCGCGTTCGGCGAAGAGTTCGGCGGTGGCCCGGCCGATGCCGGAGGCGCCGCCGGTGACCAGGGCCTTGAGGCCCTCGAAGTCGGTCATGCCGCGTGTCCCTTCTGGTGGTCGAGGTCGGCGGCCCAGAAGGTGCCGTCGGGGAACGTGTAACGGGCGATGGACTCGGGGCGCATGGTGGCCGAGAACCCGGGAGTGGTGGGTGCCATGTAGTGACCTTCGCGGATCACCACCGGATCCAGGAAGTGGTCGTGCAGATGATCCACGTACTCGATGACGCGGTCGTCGGTCGTCCCGGAGACGGCGAGGTAGTCGAACATCGAGAGATGCTGGACGAGTTCGCACAGTCCGACCCCGCCCGCGTGCGGGCAGACGGGGACGCCGAACTTGGCGGCGAGCAGCAGGATCGCGAGGTTCTCGTTGACTCCGCCGACGCGGGCCGCGTCTATCTGGAGGATGTCGAGGGCGCCGGCCTGGAGCAACTGCTTGAACACGATGCGGTTCTGGACGTGTTCGCCGGTGGCGACCTTCACCGGGGCGACGGCCGCGCGGATCGTGGCGTGGCCCAACACGTCGTCGGGGCTGGTGGGTTCCTCGATCCAGTACGGGTCGAACTCGGCGAGGGCCTTGGTCCAGCGGATCGCCTCGGCCACGTCCCAGCGCTGGTTGGCGTCGATCGCCATGCGGATGTCGGGCCCGACCACCGAACGGGCCACGCGGCAACGGCGGATGTCGTCGTCGAGATCGGCGCCGACCTTCAGCTTGATCTGCCGGAAGCCGTCCTGGACGGCCTGCGCGGCGAGCCGGGTGAGCTTCTCGTCGTCGTATCCGAGCCAGCCGGCGGAGGTGGTGTAGGCGGGGAAGCCGCGCTCCGTAAGGATCTTCCTGCGGTCCTCCGCGCCCGCCCTGCCGCGGCGCAGGATGTCCAGGGCCTCGTCCGGGGTGAGCGCGTCGGTGATGTACCTGAAGTCGATCTGGCTGACGAGCCATTCGGGGTCGGCCTCGGCGAGGAGCTGCCACAGGGGGAGGCCGGCGCGCTTGGCGGTGAGGTCCCAGGCCGCGTTGATGACGGCGCCGATCGCCATGTGCATCACGCCCTTCTCGGGCCCCAGCCAGCGGAGTTGGCTGTCGCCGATCAGCTCGCGGTTCAACGTCCCCGGATCCGCGCACAGTTCGTCGACCGACCGGCCGATCACATGGTGGCGCAGCGCGTCGATCGCGGCGACCTGGACATCATTGCCCCGCCCGATGGTGAAGGAGAACCCGTGCCCCTCGTGCCCGTCGGCCGCGTCGGTGCGCAGCACGACGTACGCGGCCGAGTAGTCGGGGTCCGGGTTCATCGCGTCGGAGCCGTCGAGCTCGCGCGAGGTGGGGAAACGGATGTCGTAGGTGTCGACCGCGATGACGCGAGCGGGGGTCGGGGACACGGAAGGCCTTTCGGTCGGGTACAGGGATCCGGTGCCGTGCGGGTGCCGGAGGCCGGTGGGTCAGTCCTGGGCGCGGCCGGTCGTCACGCGGGCGATCATGAGGGCGACCAGGATGATCCCGCCGTAGATGGCCTGGATCCAGAAGGACGGGACCTGGGCGAGGGTGAGGAGGTTCTGGACGACTCCCAGGAGGAGTACGCCGGTCAGGGCGCCGAACATGGTGCCCTTGCCGCCGTCGAGGCTGATGCCGCCGATGACCGCCGCCGCCATCACGGTGAAGATCATGTTGTTGCCCTGGTTGGCGCTGATCGCGCCGACGTAGCCGGTCTGCATGATGCCGCCCACCGAGGCGAGCACGCCCGCGACGATCGACACGCCGAGCAGCATGCGGTCGACGCGGATGCCGGCCGCGCGGGCCGCCTCCTGGTTGCCGCCGATCGCGTACAGGGCGCGGCCGACGCGGTGGTACTTGAGCACGAACCCGGCGACCGCGAAGCAGACGGCCGCCAGCCACACGGACATCGGGACGTTGAGGAAGGTGCTGGTGGCGAGGGTGAAGAAGGAGTCGGGCATCCCGAACAGCGTCTTGCCCTTGGTGGCGCCGACCAGCAGCCCGCGCAGCACGATCAGCATCGCGAGGGTGACGATGAAGGCGTTGAGCTTGAACTTCACCACGAGGATGCCGTTGAAGGCGCCGATGATCCCGCCGACGACGAGGACCGCTACGAGGGCGAGCGGGGCCGCCCACTCGGTGCCCCAGCCGGACTCGGCGGTCGGCAGGACCAGCAGGGCGCCGATCGCGGGCGCGATGCCGACCACCGACTCCAGCGACAGGTCGATCTTGCCGGTGATGAGGATCAGCGACTCGGCGAGGACCACCATCGCGAGCGCGGCGGAGGCGCCCAGGATGGAGATCAGGTTCCGTTCGGTGAGGAACGAGTCGTTGACGATCGCACCCAGTATCAGGAGCACCAACAGGGCCGGTACGAGGGCGAGTTCACGGGCCCGGCGGAGCAGGACCGTGCGGGCCGAGCCCGCCCCGGCGGTGCGTGGGGCGGCGAGCGGCGGGGCCGCCTTGGTGTCAGCCATGGTCCACTCCTTCGATGGAGGCGATCAGCTCGTGGTCGCGCCAGCCCGCCGGGTGCTCGGCGACGACACGGCCGTGGAAGAGGACGAGGACGCGGTCGCAGCGCCGCAGGTCGTCGAGTTCGTCGGAGACGACGAGCACGGCGGTGCCGTCGTCGCGGGCGCTGTCCATGCGGGCGAGCAGTGACTCCTTGGACTTCACGTCGACGCCCGCGGTGGGGTTGATGAGGACCAGCAGCCTGGGGTCGGAGGCGAGCGCGCGGGCCATGACGACCTTCTGCGCGTTGCCGCCGGACAGGTCGGAGACGGGCTGTTCGGGGCCTTCGGTGTGGATGTCGAGGCGGTCGATCAGCTCGGTGGCGAAGGCCCTTTTGCGGTCGGTGCCGACGAAGCCGAAGCGGCCGAGCCGGCCTGGGACCGTCATGGTCGCGTTGTCTCCGATGGACATGCCGAAGACCAGCCCCTGCCCGTGCCGGTCGCGCGGCACGCACCCGACACCGGCCTTGAGCGCGGCCTGCACATCCCCGAACGGCAGCTTCTCGCCGTCGAGTTGGGCCGTTCCGCCGGTCGGTGTGTACAGCCCGGTGAAGGACTCGGCCAGCTCGATCTTGCCGCTGCCGCTGGATCCGGCGAGTCCGACGACCTCGCCTCGGCGGACGGTCAGGTCGACGTTCTCGTACGACGGGGAGGTGAGCCCCCGTGCGTCGAGGAGGACGGGGGCCGCGTCGTCCAACTCCCGCAGCTGGACCTCCAGTTCGGCGATGGACTCGCCCGCCATGGCCTCCACGAGGGCGCGGCGCGGGAGGTCGGCGACCGGTGCGGTGGTGATCCAGCGGGCGTCGCGCAGCACGGTGACGGTCTGGCACACCTCGTACACCTCCTGGAGGTGGTGCGAGATGAACAGGAAGGTGACACCGGACTCCTGGAGCGCCCGCATGCGGGTGAAGAGCCGTTCGATCTCCCGGTTGTCGAGCTGGGCGGTCGGTTCGTCGAGGACGATGAACCGGGCGCCGAAGCTCAACGCCCTTGCTATCTCCACCATTTGGCGGTCCTCGACCTTGAGGTCGGCGGTGCGCGCCTCGGGGTCGACGCGCACGTCCCAGGTGTCGAGGAGTTCGGCGGCCTCGGTGCGGAGCCTGCGCCAGCTGATGATGCCGCCACGGGACTGCGGCTGACGGTTGATGAAGAGGTTCTCGGCGACCGTCAACTCGGGTACCACGGTGGGCTTCTGGTAGACGCAGGCCACCTTGGCGCGCCAGGCGTCGCGGTCGGTGAGCGGGGGCGCCGGCTCGCCGTCGAAGCGGACCGTGCCCTCGTCGGGGGCCGCCAGGCCGGTGAGGACGGTGACGAGGGTGGACTTGCCGGCGCCGTTGCGGCCGACGAGGGCGTGGGACTCGCCGGGCAGCACGGTCAGTCGACCGTCGGCGAGGGCGACGGTGGGGCCGTACCGCTTGACAATGCCCCGCGCCTCGACGAGTGGGATCAACGGGCTTTTCTCGATGCTCATTTGACCGTGTTGCCCCAGAGCTTGGGATCGTCGACGTTGTCCTTGGTGACCAGGGGCGCGGGCAGTTGGTCCTCGAGGATGCCGCTGGGCAGCTTCACGATCGTGGAGTCGTGGTCGGTGGGGCCGGGCTGGAAGGTCTTCCCGGCCATCGCGGCCTTGATGTAGTACATGCCGTACTTGGCGTAGGCGTCGGCCGGTTGGGACACGGTGGCGTCGATCTCGCCCTTGCGGATCGCGTCGAACTCCTGCGGGATGCCGTCGTTCGAGACGATCGCGATGTGCCCGGCCTGGCCGGCCTTCTTCAACAGGCCCTTGGACTTGAGGGTCTGGAGGGTGGGCGCGAGGTAGACGCCGCCCGCCTGCATGTAGATGCCCTTGATGTCGGGGTTGGCGTTGAGGAGCGTGTCGAGCTTGGAGGCCGCGGTGTCGGACTCCCACTTGGCGGGGATCTCCAGCACCTTCAGCTTGGGGTACTTCTTCTTCACGCAGTCCCTGAACGCCTCCGACCGGTCACGGCCGTTGACGGACGCCAGGTCGCCCATGATCTGGACGACCTTGCCGCTGGTGATGTGCGCCCCGAGGTACTCGCAGGCCTTCTCGCCGTACGCCACGTTGTCGGCGCGCACGACCATCGCGACCTTGCCCTTGTCGGGCGCCACGTCGACGGCGACGACCGGCACGCCCTTGCGCTCGGCCTGGTCGAGGCCGGCTTCGATGGCGGCACTGTCCAGCGGAGCGACGACCAGGCCCTTGACGCCCTGGTTCAGCTCGTTGTTGATGTCGGTGATCTGCTGCGAGGGGTCGCTGTTGGAGTTGACCGTCTTCAGCGCCTGGACACCCTCGGACTTCGCCATCTTCGGCACATAGTCGTTGTACGACTGCCAGAACGGCGAGGTCAGCAGGGGCAGGATCACCCCCACCTTGCCGGTACCACTGCTGCCGCCGGCGCTGCTCGCGCCGGTGTCCTTGGTGCTGCCGCACGCGGTGAGCGCGAGCGCGGTGCCGGTGACCGCGGCCACCGCACCGATCATGCGCAACCTGCTGCGTATCCCCACTGTCCTGCCGAGCATTTGGTGGCTCCTCGTTGAGCGTGTCCGAGCAGATGACCGCATATTTATCAGACCACTTCCCTGAAACAACACCCCACAGAGGCAGTTTTCCTGGATTTTCGCCGTAGTGGTCGGACCACCTGAGTGGTTACACTGCGGCTCACCCAGTGAGTGGAGGATTGCGTGGACGAGACGGCTCCGCCCAAGGGCACGGTGACGCAGCGCGCCATCGACTCGATCAAGGCGTTGATCGGCGAGGGCCGCCTGGAGCCGGGCCAGCGACTGCCCCCCGAGCGCGATCTCGCGACCCAACTGGGCATCTCCCGCAGCTCGATGCGCGAGGCGATCCGCGCGCTGACCGTGCTCGGCGTGCTGGAGGCCCGGCACGGTTCGGGCATCTACGTCACGCAGCTGGAGGCCGGTGACCTGCTGGAGACCTTCGGTGTCGTCGCCGACCTCTCGCGCGGCCCGCAACTGGTGGAACTCCTGGAGGTCCGCCGCATCCTGGAGTCGACGGCGACCGCCCTGGCGGCCGCCCGCATCACCCCGGACCAACTGGCCGAGGTCGAGAAGCACCTCACGGCGATGAACGCCACCGACGATCCCGAGGAGATCCTCGCCCACGACCTCGCCTTCCACCGCGAGATCGCGGCGGCGGCCGGGAACGACACCATGGCCGCGATCCTGGAGGGCCTCTCCTCCCGGACCTTCCGGGCCCGTGTCTGGCGCGGTTACGAGGAGGAGGGCGCCTTCGCCCGCACCCGCCGCGAACACGCCGCCATCCACCGGGCGTTGGTGGCCCGCGACCCCGAGGCGGCCCGCGCGGCGGCGGCCTCGCACGTGGGCGAGGTCGAGGAGTGGCTCAGGATGCAGCTGGGGTCCTGACCGTCACCCGTACGGTCGGCGGTCCGCCGAAAACCGCCGCGCGCCCGCCGCGCACGCCCTAGCATGACCGTCTCGCTCAGGGGGATGCGGGCATGTTCGGGGGATGGCGATGGACGGTGCGGTGGACGTGGTCCTGTCCGTGACGAGTGCGGGGTCCGCGAACCAGCGGTCCGCCGAACTCCGGGACTTGTGGGAGTACTTGACGGACCGTCCGGCCCTGCGCGGACGGGTCGCGCGGCGTACGACGGACGAGTCGGAGACAGGTCATCTGGGCCCGCTGACCGACGCGTTGGTCGCCGCGCTCGAACCGGGCGGCGCCTTCACCGTCCTGGCCGGGGCCGTCGTCGCCTGGATCAAGTTCCGGCCGCGCACCGAGTCCGTCAAGATCACCGTCCGCCGCCCGGACGGCAGTTGCGTGGAGATCGAGCTGAAACGGCAGCAGGCCAAGGAGTACGACGCCGTCGACAAGATGGTCCGTGCGGCCCTGTCGCCCCCGCCCAGCACCCCGACCGCCTCCTCGGACAGCACCGGGTGAGCCCGGCATGGGCGCCCCGTCCGACCCCGTACGCCAACTGTTCCTCGGCTACGAGGGGACACGCGCGGTCGTCGTGTCCGCCTCCCCGGCCGACGGCAGCGCCGACTTCCCGTACCGCCCGTCGGTGCACCGCTCCGCCGACGCACTCGCCGACCTCCTGGTCGACCGGTGCGGCCTCGCCCCGGACCGACTCCTGCGGCTGAAGGACCCCGAGCGCTCCACCGACGTACTCGACCCGGTCGAGCGCCTCGCGGGTGAGGCGTCGGGCGGGCTGCTCTTCTGCTACGTCGGGCACGGGGTGCAGGCCTCCCGGCGCAGGGACGACTCCCTGCTCCTGGTGACCGCGGAGGCGGCCCGGTTCCCGTACGGCAGTTCTTCGCTGGACGCCGCGGCGCTGCGCTTCGAACAGCTCATGAGCGCGCTGGAGCCGGTCGGTGACGCGCCCCTGATCGTCGTACTCGACTGCTGTTTCTCCGGACTCCCGCTCAGCAACGGCGAGTTCGCCGGCAGCAGGCTGCACTCACTGGCCGGCCGGGCGGGCCGGCCGAGTCTGCTGCTGACCTCGGCGGACGACGACGAGCAGGCCCACGCGCCCGGCGGCGCCGACCACACCGCGTTCACCGGGGACGTCATCTCCTTTCTCAGCAAGGGGAGTTCGGACGGGCATCCGCTGCTGACCGTGGGCCATCTGCTCGCCCACGTCGAACGCCCCCACCTCGGGGGAGCGGCCACCCCGCAGTCCGCCGCCCACCATCACGTGGCCGGCCTCGTCCTCGCCCCCAACCCCGCCCACACAGCGGCCGATCCGCTGGCGGACGGGGACTGCGAGGCCTCCGACCACGGCCACCCCGAGTGCCCGTATCCCGGTCTCGCGCCCTACGACTCCTCCGGTGTCCAGTGCTTCTTCGGGCGGACGGAGGAGGTCGACGAGCTCGCCCGGCTGATCGTCGCGCGGCGCGGCCAGGGGCCGGTGCTCGTCACCGGGCCCTCCGGCATCGGCAAGACCTCCCTGTTGCGGGCCGGGCTGCTGCCCGCGCTCGCCGTCGGCAAAGTCGCCCCGGAGACCGGCAGTTGGCACCGGATCACGCTCACGCCCACGGACCGTCCGCTCCAGGCCCTGGCCCGGGCCGTCCTGGGGCGCGACGCCGGACCGGCCGCCGTGGAGAACCTGGCCCACCAGCTGGCGGCCGACCCCCGGACGCTGATCGAGGCGCTCCGCCCACCGGCCCACCACCTGCTGGTCGTCGACCAGTTGGAGGAGATCTTCCGATACCGGGGCGACAGCGAGACAGCCACCGAGAAAGCGGAACGGGACGCCTTCATCGCCTGCCTCGTCGCCGCCTCCACGATGTCCCCGGGAGGATCGCACGAGCCGGCGGCGAGCGTCGTGCTGTCCGCGCAGAACAGTCACCTCGGCGCGCTCCACGACTACGCGTCCCTGAGATCGGCGCTGACCCTGAACGAGGGCATGTACCCCGTACCGCGCCTCGCCGCCGACCAGTTGGAGGAGGTCATCACCGGTCCCGCCCACGCGGCGGGACACGTCATCGGCGCCGACCTCCTCGCCCGGCTGCAGGCCGACGTGGCCCTGCACCGGAAGGCCCGGGCCGACTTCGACAGCGGTGTGCTGCCGCTGCTGTCGCACGCGCTGCGCGGCACCTGGGAGAAGCACCACGGCCGTACGCTCCGCACTCCGGACTACGAGCGCACCGGAGGCCTCGGCCGCTCCATCGCCCATGCCGCCGACACCTTCTACGAGAGCCTGACCGGCGACGAGGACCGCAGGACCGCACGGGAGATCCTGGTCGAACTCGTGCACTGGACGGGCGAGACGGAACAGACCGTCAAGCGGCTCCGCACGGAGGTCCTCGGCTCGTACTTCCCCGCCGACCGGCAACGCACCTTCCGCACCGTGCTCGACCTCCTGAAACTCCACCGCCTGGTCACCGAGGACGAACACCACGTCCAGCTCGTCCACCGCTCCCTGCTGATGAACTGGTCCGCGCTGGAGCAGTGGGTGGAGCAACTCCACGACGGCGAACCGCTGTTGCGGCTACGGCTGGAGCGCACCGCCGCCGACTGGGAGGAACAGCGGCTGGACCGACTGCTGTGGCTGGGCCCGGAGTTGGCGAGCGCCCGGGACTGGGCGAACCGCCAACAGGGGCGGGTCAACAGCACCGTTCAGGCTTTCCTGGCCGCCTCCGCCGACCACGAGCGGAGGCGCAGGCTACGGACACGGGTGGTCTCGGCGTTGGTGGTGCTCGCCGTGCTGATCGCCTCGGGTGCCGGATTCGGGTTCAAGGCGCTCCAGGCGGACCGGCAGCGGCAGCGGGAGAAATCCATGCAGACGCTGCTCGCCGACGCCGAGTCCGCGCGTGCCGGCGATCCCGCGCTGGCCGCCCAACTCGCCCTGGCCGCCTACCGGATCGAGCACACCGACCGGACCAGGGACGCCGTACTGACCGCCGCGTCCGCCCGGTCCTCGGTCCAACTCACCGCGCGGGGACCGGAGATCACCTCACTGTCCTTCGACCGCTCGGGGACCCGGCTGGTCGCCGCCGGCGGGGGACGGGTCCGGATCTGGCCCCTCGACAGCGGCGGCCCGGCCGGACCGCCGACCCAACTGCCCGGCACGAGCGGGTCGACCTCGGCCGTGTTCAGTCCCGACGGGAAGGCGCTGGCCTTCAACACGCTGGACGGTTCGACCAAGGAGGGCATGGTCCAGGCCCATGTGACCGTGCGCTCGACGGCAGGCGCCGACCGCCTCGCCGGGCAAGCCGTCACCAGTGTCCTCAACGCCCCGGTGCTGGGCATGGCGTTCCGCCCGGACGGCCGCCGACTCGCCCTGAACTTCTACCCCGGGTTCACCACGGTCCTCGACCTCACCCACGGCGCCTCCCTGCCCTTCGCCTGGCCGCACACGCTCATCGCCGGGGACTCCGGCCCCATCGTCCAGGGCGGGGGCGGCAGTTGGCTGGCGGTCGGTGCGCAGAACGGCAACGTCGTCGTCCTGGACGCGTCCGGCCCGCGCCGCGCGCTGCTGAAACTCCACCAGGCCGACAGCCCGGTCAGCGCCCTGGCCGTGGACTCCGGCGGCACGCTCCTGCTCGCCGGCCACCAGAACGGAACGGTGTCCCGCTGGCGGATCGGCGACGGCGGCCGTACCTCGGTCGCGCTCCCTCGCCGTACGGCGTTCTCGGGCAAGGGCCCGGTGGTCGGCCTCGCCTTCACCGCCGACGGCAAGGAGTGGATGGCCGCCTACCGCGACACGGGAGTGCGCGTCTTCGGCACGAGCGACAACCGCCTGACCGCGCGGGTGAGCACCGGCGACCCCCTGACCACGATGGCCGTATCGCCGGACGGCCGCACCTTGGCGACGGCCTCCGGCCCCCGACTCGCCCTGCACCGCCTCCCCGACCCGATCGCCCGCAGAGCGCCGGGCGGCCTGACCGCGCTCACCGTGCGCGCCGACGGCGCCCTGGTGGCGGGCGGCGGCAGGACCGGCCCCGTGTTCCTCTGGTCGCCGGGCCCGGACCGCTCCCTCCGACCCGTCGGCCCGCTCTCCTACGGCGGCGCCCGCCCCGGCGCACTCAACGCGCTCGCGTTCGGCGGCCGGGGCGCGGCACTGCTGGCCGGCGGGTTCACCTCCGGGACGGTCCTGCTCTGGAGACCGGCCGGTTCCGGCACACCCATGGCGCGGCTCGCGACCCGGAGCTCCGAGCCGGTCGTCTCGCTGGCCCTGAGCCGGGACGGCACCCTGCTCGCCGCGGGCACACCGCACGGCCGGGTCTACCTCTGGAACCTGTCGGACCCCGGGCACATCCCCGACCCGACCGGGGTCGACGGCCACTCCGGCGCGGTGACGGGTCTCGCGTTCCTGGGCGGCACGCACCGGCTCGCCATCGGTTCGGACGACGGAGCGGTGGACGTCTGGAGCCTCACCGACTGGACCCTGCCCGCCCTGGCGCTGAAGCTCGCGGGCACCGGTTCGAAGACCGGCCGCGCGCTGACGGCGAGCGCAGACGGTTCGGTACTGGCCGCGGCGGGAGAGCGCGGCTCGGTCACGGTCTGGGACCTGGGCGCGAGCGCCCACGGGTCGCCCACCCACCTCGACGCCGACGCCGGTTCCGGGGATGTCATCGGTCTGGCGCTCGGGCCGGGCACCCGCCCCGGTACGCGCTTCCTCGCGGCACTCGGCGACGACGGCGCCGTACGACTGTGGGCGTCACCGCACCCGGGAACCTGGACCGGAAAGGGGACGGTGGGCGACGGTGAGGACCGCGCCACGGCCATCGGAGCCGCGTCCGCCGGGAGGACGGACCTGGTGGCGATGACGGACGAGGGACGTCTTCAACGGTGGTTCCCCGACGCCGACTTGGCGGTCGCCGAGGTGTGTACGGGCCGTGGCGCTTCCACGACCGCGCGGCTGTGGCGGGAGTCGTTCCCCGCCGACCCGCCCTGCCGGGCCGGTGCCGATCAACGCCCGGCGACGACGTCGTCCAGCTTGCGATAGGCGACCCGGGCGACCTGCTGGGCGACGTCCGAGTCGGCGGCGGCACCGAAGGTCATGATCGCGAGGCTGATCACGATCCCCTTGGGATGCAGCAGATAGACCAGGTCGGTGTTCTGCCGGAGTCCGTACGCCGAGGACTCCACCCGTCCCGCCACAGTCCGCTCGCCGAGCGTCGGGAACGCCAACGGGCTGAGATCACCGGTGAGTTCACCCGCCACGAGACGGTGGCAGTCCCGGAAGACATCCGCCTCCAGCTCCACCTCCGTGCGCGCGTCCTCGACGCTTCGCTGCGTCAGCACCTCGTACACCAGTGACACGGGCTGGAACCGCTGCAACTTCGCGTCCACGGACGGCTGGAGCACCGGCTTCCGGAACGCGTCCACGCGGTCCATCGCCGCGCACCCGGTCGAGCCGGCGGACGCGTCGTCCGCCGAGGGCGGTGGCGCCGGGGAGAGGGAGAAGCCCTCGAGGTCGCCGGGGGCGAGGAGCGCGGAGGCCAGCCGCAGCGGCACCTCGGAGGCCGCCGTCGTCACGGTGCTGGAGGGCACGGCTTCCGAAGGTGCCGTGCTGGAAGGTTTCGCGTCCGACTGTTTCACCAACGGCCGCTCCACGGGCGGGACTTGCCCACCGTGCGAGCACGCGGCCAGCCCGAGCGAACCGGCCACCGCCGCGCATATGAGACCCCGGCGCATGATGCCTCCCCCGCGCCACTCCCC
>NZ_JAENRY010000298.1 GCF_016612545.1 Streptomyces sp. MBT65
CGGTTCCGGTCGGAACGCCCCAGGGGTCTTTCGGGTCTCACCCCACTCGTACCCGGCTCTCCGGCAGCAGATGCCCGGCGACGAGTGCGTCGCGGACCAGGCCCGCGTACACCGTGGCACCGTGCGCGGAGGTGTGCGTGTTGTCCTTCTTCTCGTTGTAGAGATAGATCGCCTTGGAGCCTTCCACTCCCAGCGACTCCACCAGCGCCTTGGTCTGCGCCGTGAGATCGATCAGCGTTACTTCCTCGGCGGCGGCGACCGAGCGGACCACGCCCGGCAGATCCACGCCGAGTCCGTTCACGAGTAGCGCGGTGCCGTTGTTCAAGGTGCCGTCGGCATTGAACCAGCGTCGGACGATCGGTGTCACGAGTACCGGCCGGCCTCCCATGTCCCGTATACCCCCGACGAGCGTTTCCAAGTTCGCGCGGTACGTCGCCTCGTCGGTCGTCTTGTCGTTGTGGGCGAGCTGGACGAGCACGAGGTCACCGGGGTGGATCAGCGGCTGAACCGTCCCCCACAGCAAGGGATTCTCCAAGTAGGTGACCGTACTCTCCCCGGAATCCGCGTAGTTGGCGACCGACACGCCCTTCTTCAGGAACTGTGGGAGCTGTTGACCCCAGCCCGAGTAAGGGTCGCCCGGTTGGTCGCATACCGTGGAGTCGCCGATCAGGATGATCTGGTGGGGGTGGCGTGCGGGGGTGACCCTGATGTCGGCGAGTGCGGGTGCGGTGCCGCCGAGGGTGAGGTCGAGGCCGGGGGTCCCGTCGGGGCCGGTGGGTTCGCCCTCGGGGGTGCGGACGTTGACGGTGAAGCCGCGGGTCACGGTCTGTCCGGCGGCCGTGGCCGTCTCGGGGAGCAGGGAGCGCCGGGTCTCGCCGGTGACGGACGTACTCGCCGCGCTCTCGCCGCCGAGGCGGACGGTGACGTCGTAGGTGCCGGGCGGGACGTCGAAGTGGCAGGCGGTCGCGGTGCAGTCGGCGATGCCCGGCGGGGGTGTGCGGTCGTGGGCCCGGGCGGGTGCGGCCGACAGGGCGGTGGTCAGGGTCAACGCGGCCAGCAGGGCGATGTTGAAACGTCTCATCCGTGGCTCCTCCGTCCGACGACAAGGCCTGGCGGTGGACCGTACCGCTACGGACAAGCGCTTTCTAGACCCACGACGGATTTCACATCACTGCCAACTCCAAGGCTGCGAAAGCCCTTTCGCGAAATCGATTCAACTGCCACCCTCCAAAGCACCCGCACCCCCACCTCCCGAAGGAGGCACCCCCATGTCCGGTTCTGTGAACAGACCGGTTCGCCGCCGCACCTTCGTCCTCGGCACGGCGGCCGCCGCCGGTACGGCGGCGCTCGCCGGGACCGCGTCCGCCGCGACTTTCGGCTACTCCGACGACGGCTCGAACTACGTCGTCGACACCGGCGCCAATCTCGTCCTCAAGGTCAGCAAGACGAACGGCGACCTGACCTCGCTGGTCTACAAGGGCACCGAGTACCAGGGCTACGGCGGCAAGAACTCGCACGTCGAGTCCGGCCTCGGCACCTCCACCGTGACGATCGCCCAGTCCGGCACGACGATCCTGATCTCCGTCGCGTACGGCACGCTGAAGCACTACTACGCGGCCCGCAGCGGCGAGAACAACGTCTACCTGTGGACCAACAAGGCCGACGACTCCGTCAGCGCGACCCGCTACATCGTGCGCGTGAAGGCCGGTCTGTTCCTCAACGACGAGCCGGATTCCTACACTTACGCCCCGACCACCATCGAGTCCGCCGACGTCTTCGCGAAGTCCGACGGCCAGACCCGCTCCAAGCACTACTCGAAGAACCGGGTCGTCGACTACGACTACATCGGCTGGACCACCGGCGGCGTCGGCCTGTGGGTCGTGCGCAGCAACCACGAGAAGGCGTCCGGCGGACCCTTCTACCGCTCCCTGCTGCGCCACCAGAGCGCGGACGGCGGCGGGTTGTACGANCCAACCTGACCACCTCGTGGGCCGATTCGCTCGGCATCTCCGGGTACACGGCCGCGAGCGGCCGGGGCCGGGTGGCCGGCGTGGGCATCACCGGGCGGGACACGGCGTACGCGTACACGGTCGGGCTCGCCAACTCGGCGGCCCAGTACTGGGGTTCGGCACGGGCCTCGGACGGCTACTTCTCGATCACCGGGATCCTGCCGGGGACGTACACGCTGACGGTCTTCAAGGGTGAACTCGCCGTCTACACCGGATCGGTGGCGGTCACGGCGGGCGGCACGACGACGCTTAACAGCATCGCGATCCCGTCCTCGAACGATCCGTCCAACGCGAGCGCGATCTGGCGGATCGGCAACTGGGACGGCACGCCGAGCGGGTTCAAGAACGCGGACCTGATGACGTACGCGCATCCCTCGGACGTCCGGGCCGCGTCCTGGACCGGCAATGTCGTCATCGGCAGCGGGACGGAGACCTCGGCGTTCCCCTGCTACCTCTGGAAGGACGTCAACAGCGGCCTGATCGTGTACTTCAAGCTGACGGCCGCTCAGCTCGCCGCCGCGCACACCCTGCGCATCGGTGTGACCACGGCCTACGCGAACGGCCGGCCGCAGGTCGTCGTCAACGACACCTGGACCTCGGCCGTTCCCTCGCCGCCCACCCAGCCGAGCACGCGGTCGCTGACCGTGGGCTCGTACCGGGGCAACAACAACACGTTCACGTACAGCGTTCCGGCGTCCGCCTGGCTGACGGACGCGAGCGCGTACAACACGCTGAAGATCTATGTGGCGAGCGGTTCGGGGTCGACGTCGTTCCTGAGCGCCGGCACGTCCATCGACGCGATCGACCTGCTCGCCTAGAGGCGGCAACTTCCTGGCGGGGGACGGCGACTTGTAGGCATGACTGAGCCGAACACGCACCGCCGCTCCCCCGCCCGGCGTCTGACCGCCGCCGTGGCGACCGGTACCGCGGCCGCCCTCGGGCTGGTCGCGGTGTCGCTGGTGACCCAGGCGCGGGCCGCCACCGTCATCACCGTCGCCAAGGACGGTTCGGGCCGCTTCACGACCGTGCAGGCCGCCGTGAACGCGGCGGCCGCCGGCGACACGATCTCGGTGGCGAAGGGCACGTACGCCGAGATCGTCAACGTCCCTTCCGGGAAAACGGGGTTGACCATCCAGGGCGCCACCGGCAACGCCGAGGACGTCGTCATCACCTATGACCGGGCCGCCGGTTACACCGACGCGAGCGGCAACAAGTACGGGACGCTGGGCAGTTCGGTGGCGACCTTCTCGGCGAGCGGTCTCACCGTCACCGGGATCACCGTCCAGAACACCTTCGACAAGACGGCCCATCCCGACATCACGGACACGCAGGCCGTCGCGATCACCGCGCAGGGCGACCGGCAGACGTTCACGAACGACCGGTTCATCAGCCGTCAGGACACGGTCCTCAACTGGTCGCCGTCGTCGACCGGCCAGTACCGGCAGTACTTCTACTCGTCGTTCATCTCCGGCGACGTGGACTTCGTCTTCGGCAACGCGACCGCCGTCTACGACCGGGTCACCATCCAACTGCGCAACTCGGGCGCGGCGGCGGGCGGTCTCAACGGCTTCCTGTCGGCGCCCAACACCAGCTCCGCGAAGACGTACGGCATCCTCGTCACCGGCAGCTCGATCACCAGCTCGGCGGCGGCCAACACGTACTACCTGGGCCGCCCGTGGCATCCGACGGCGGACGCGGTCGGCCAACTGGTCGTCCGCCAGACCTCGTTGCCCGCCGCCGTGAAGGTCGCCGGGCCCTGGACGGACATGAGCGGCTACTCGTGGAAGAACGCCCGCTTCTTCGAGTACAAGAACACCGGCGCGGGCGCGACGGTGAACTCCAACCGCCCGCAGCTCACCGACTCCCAGGCCGCGAACTACACGGCCCAGAAGTATCTGGCGGGCACGGACGGCTGGAATCCGGTCCGGTAACGGGGCCGTCAACTACCGCGCGTCCACTGCTGGTTGGTCGCGCCACTGCACGTGTAGGTGATGATCGCGGCGGAGTTGGCGGTGGACGCGCCGTTCACGTCCAGGCACTCGCCGCTGGTCCTGGCCTTGACGAGGACGTAGCTGCCGGACGCGGTCAGGCTCCACTGCTGGGCGGTGGCGCCGGTGCAGTTCTCCTGGGTGACGTTCGTCGCGTTCTCCTGAAGGCACAACGAGCTGCCCCGGCCCATGAGTTCGTAGTAGCCGGTGCCGAGGTCCTTGAACCACCACTTCTGGTTGGTGCCGCTGTTGCAGGTGTACTGGCTGATGGCGATGCCCTGCCACAAGGACTGGTTCGGTACG
Organism: Streptomyces sp. MBT65; assembly: GCF_016612545.1. Classification (GTDB taxonomy): domain Bacteria; phylum Actinomycetota; class Actinomycetes; order Streptomycetales; family Streptomycetaceae; genus Streptomyces. The sequence goes on from NZ_JAENRY010000298.1 coordinate 4,301, forward strand.
TCCGCGCACTTGCTGCTGTTGCGGGCGATGAGCGTGTTGTACGTCGCGCTCGTCCCGGTGACGGTGCCGGCGGTCGTGTCGATGGACACCTCCGGGTACCAGGACGCCATGGACATCGAGGTGGTGGTGGGGAAGGTCAACGGCAGCCACACGTAACGGGAGTCGTTGACGGTGCCGCCGAAGGAGTTGCCCCAGCGGTCGCCCATGTAGAGGTACGAGGTGCCCGAAGTCCCCGTGATCGGGAGGACGTAGGCGGTCTGCGAGTTGTACGTGGTCGAGTCGCCGACATTGGTGAAGGCCGTCCAGGGGCCGGTGATGCTGGTGGCGGTGGCGTACTGCTGCTGGTTGGCGCTCCAGCCGGTGGCGCCCGAAGTCAGCATGAAGTAGACGCCGTTGCGCTTGAACAGGGCCGGTGCCTCGCGGTGTCCGCCGACCCAGGGGTTGGCGACCAGGCTGTCGATGGCGGTGTAGTCGGCGGTGAGCCTGTAGATGTGCAGGTCGTAGTTCTCGTTGGCGGCGGAGACCATGTAGGCGGTGCCGTCGGTGTCGACGAAGGTCGTGATGTCCCGGGACATGTTGTCGCCGAGCGGCTGGAAGCTGCCCTGGTAGGTGTAACTGCCGTCCACGGTCGAGGAGACGGCGACGGCGGCCTTCGCCTCGCTGTAGTCGACGCCGTTCTCCTTGTGCATCCACATCACGAACTGGCCGGTGGACGCGTTGTAGATGACCTTCGGCCGCTCGATGTAGGCGGTGCCCAGCTCGGAGGCGCTGGACTGGGTCAGGACGTGGTTGCGGAACTCCCAGTTCTTCAGGTCGGTGGAGCGGTAGGCGTCCACGTACTTGAAGGTGTTGTCGGAGTTGCGGTCCTCGCCGAACCAGTAGTAGTAGCTGCCGACCTTGATCACCCCGCCGCCGTGCGCGTGCACGGCGTTGCCCGAAGTGTCGGTGAACTGCGTGCCGTTGGTGATGGTCTGGGCCGCCGCCTGGGCCGGTCCTGCGGTCACCAGTGCGGCGGCGAGCACGCAGCACAGGGCGACGAGGATTGCGTACACACGTCTCATCTGACGCCTCTCGAAGGTGGGGGGACAACAAGGCAGGAAACAGTGGGGGGTTCGAGGTACGACTCAGGGAATGGTTCGGGATCTCGTACGTCATCTGGCATGACGAACGCCGAAAAGGTAAGGGTGTGTTACGGGAAGGTCAACGGGTCGCGCGTGACAAAGATGGACGCGAGATTTCTGTTATCGCCGTCGCCGACGCCCGTCTCCAGTGACGTGCGCAGCCATACCCACAAGACAGCAGCCGCCGTAGGCGCCCTCGCGACCGTCGCCCTCCTGGCCGGCGCTCCCCCGGCCTCGGCCGCCGGTACCCGTGACGCGACCGCCGATGTCCTCGCCGACCGCGATGTCACGCTCACCGGCGACACGGTGGTCACCGTGCCGGCCGGGACGACGACGTACGACGGGGTGTTCCGCGGCCGGGGGACGCTGACCGTGCGCGGCGGCGGCACGCTGATCCTGACCAAGGACAGCGACTTCACGCTCCCGACGGCCCGGCAACGGCAGAAGGTGACCACCCAGGGCGGCAACCACCCGTACACGACCGTCAGCAACCCGGACCCGCCCGCGATCACGGTCGAGCGCGGTACAACTCTCCAGTACGGCACGGGTGGTGGCACCGGCCTGATCGGCCACTTCCCCTACGGCACACCCGGCTACCAGCTCAACGAGTTGAACGTCCGGGTCGACGGCACCCTGCGCCTCTCCCTGACCCGCACCTTCAACATCGGCACCATCAGCGGCTCGGGCCTGGTCACCCAGCCCCGAAACATGTGGGGAACGCTCGACCTCGCCGGAACTCACCCTTTCTCAGGGGTGATTGACAACGGCACGGGCATGGCGGTCGGCCGCCCCGAGTACCCCGTGGCACTCCCCAACGCCCGCGCGATCCTCAACCAGGGCTCCTGGATCATCGACACCCCGCTGTACCGGACGATCACCCTGCGCCAGAACTTCTACCAGCGGGAGTACGGCAGCGACGTCAACGTGCACTCCCGCCCGGGCAGCAAGGTCGTCCTCACGGGCCAGTACAGCTACAGCGACCAGGGCGGCGACACGAACCCGTCGCTCAGCGACCCCGACCTCAACTGGCGTGCGATCCCGCACCAGTTGAACAAGCGCGGCACCAACATCGAGGGCGCGGACGTCCAGTGGGGCGACGGCACCACCCACCGCATCTTCATGCCGGGCACCAAGGACACCGTCTACATCAACCTGCATGCCGCGAGCGGGGTACGGTCCCGGCTGACCTTCGACTACGACGGCCCGGTCACCCTGGGTGCGCCGATCGGCGGCGGCAGGTACCACGACACGCTGGCCGCGCCCGGCGCCGGTGACATCGTCGTCGCGGGGACACGCGGCAACGACGTGACCTTCGCGGCGCCGCAGTACTACGACGGGTCGACGACCGTGGAGAAGGGGGCGGTGCTGCGGCTGGGCACCGGGAAGGCGGGCGGCGACGGCAGGTTGCTGACCGGCACGGAGGTGCGGCGGATCGTCGACGACGGGACCCTTGTCCTGCGGAACGTGTCACTTCCCGCGAAACTGTCACACCTCTCCGGGAACGGGTCCCTGGTCCAGGCCGGCGCCGCGACGACGACGCTCACCGGTACGGCGGTGACGTACACGGGGACGACGACGGTCTCGAAGGGCACGCTGGCGCTCCGCTCGGGGGCAACTCTCGCCCGCAGCAGGGCGATCCGGCTCACCTCGGCGGGCGCGCGGCTGGACGTGGGGACGGCGGGCCTGCGTGTGGCGAATGATCTAACCGGTGTGGGCACGGTGAAGGGTTCGGTGACGAACGACGGCTTGGTGACGACCGGGCTCACCGTGACCGGGAACTACACGCAGAGCGCGAAGGGCGAACTGGTCCTGGGCGCCAAGCCGTTGAAGGTGGCGGGCAAGGTCGCCCTGGCCGGCGACCTGGACCTCTCGGCCGCAGGGACACACCCCGCGCGAACGGTGACGATCCTCGATCACACGGGCAACGCCCCAACGACCGGCACTTTCAAGGGACTTCGCGAGGGCGGCAAGCTGAAGCTCGCCGACATGACGTACCGCATCAGCTACCGGGGCGGCGACGGCAACGACGTCGTCCTGACCGCCGTCACCGCGAGCAGCTCCTCCCCCAGGGTCCGCACCGAGTCGTCGTCAGGAGCCACGACGGTAACCGAGGCCCGCACAGCGAACACCGCGCGCGGCGACGGCTTCGGCTGGTGGCCGTACGCACTCGGACTCGGCCTGCTGGGCGGCCTGCTGGTCCCGGCGACCGCGCGGACCCGGGGCGGTGGCAAGCGCCGGGGTGGCAGGCACGCGTCGTAGGGGCTGGCGGCCGCTACGCCTCGTAGGTCCGCGCCGGGCAGCTCGACAGCCGGGACGAACACGTCTTGGTTCGCGCCGACTGTCGGGCAAGCCGGCAACACCCCGATGGTCCACATTCCGGGCATACTGTTCGACAGCTGGACACAGCCCCGGCTCCCCGGCCGTATCGACTAGCGTCGAGGCATGACCAGCGACACCTCCGCCCCCCTCACCGACGCCCTCGCCGCCGGGACGCTCGTCCTGGACGGGGGGCTGTCCAACCAGCTCGGAGCGGCCGGGCACGATCTGAGCGACGAGCTGTGGTCGGCGCGGCTGCTCGCGGACGAGCCCGGGGCGATCACCGAGGCGCATCTCGCGTACTACGAGGCGGGCGCCGATGTCGCGATCACCTCCAGCTACCAGGCCACGATCGAGGGCTTCGCGAAGCGCGGGGTCGAGCGGGAGAAGGCGAGTGAACTCATCGGCCTCAGCGTGGAGTTGGCGCTGGACGCGGCGGTGGAGACCTGGCGGCGGGGTGTGAAGCGGCCGCTGTATGTAGCCGCCTCGGTCGGGCCGTATGGCGCGATGCTCGCGGACGGCTCCGAGTACCGGGGCCGGTACGGGCTGAGCGTGGCCGAGCTGGAGGCCTTCCACCGGCCCCGCATCGAGGCGTTGGACGCCGTCGGGCCGGATGTGCTGGCCCTGGAGACGATCCCGGACACCGTCGAGGCCGAGGCGCTGCTGCGGGCGGTGCGCGGACTGCGGACGCCGGCCTGGCTGTCGTACTCGATCGCCGGTGACCGCACCCGTGCGGGGCAGCCGCTGGAGGAGGCGTTCGCCCTGGCCGCCGACGCGGACGAGATCATCGCGGTCGGCGTCAACTGCTGTGCCCCCGAGGACGTCGAGGGCGCGGTCGAGATCGCGGCCCGGGTGACGGGAAAACCCGTCGTCGTCTATCCCAACAGCGGCGAGGTCTGGGACGCCGAGGCCCGTGCGTGGACGGGCCGGTCCACCTTCACCACCGAACAGGTCGCGAGCTGGCGGGCGGCCGGCGCGCGGCTGATCGGCGGGTGCTGCCGGGTGGGGCCCGGGGCGATCACATCGATCCGGCAGGCCCTCACACCGTCATGATCGAGTTCCGGACGACCACGTGGGTGCCCAACAGCAGGTGCTCGTCCGGGGACTCCGCTGTGCGGCCCAGCGCGGTGCGTACCGCGAGGCGGCCCAACTCCTCGTAGGGGACATGGACCGTGGTCAGCGCCGGGTGCAGGTCGCGGGCGAAGGGGATGTCGTCGTATCCGGCCAGGGAGACATCGCCGGGGACGTCCAGACCCGCCTCGTGCAGCGCGGTGAGCGCTCCCGCCGCGACCATATCGGTGGCGGCGACCACGGCCGTGAACTCCAGTTTCCGGCTGAGCGCCTGGCGCATCAGACGGTGGCCCGAGTCGCGGGTGAAGTCGCCGTGGAGCAGGAGTTCAGGGTCGGGTTCGAGGCCGCGGGCGCGGTGTGCGGCGAGGTATCCGCGTTCGCGGCCCTGCGCGGTCGCGTGGTCCGGCTTGCCGCCGAGGAACAGGACGCGGTGGTGGCCCTGGGCCAGAACGTGCGCGACGAGGGCGTAGGCGCCGCCCTCGTTGTCGTACTCGATGACCGTGACCGGTGCGCCCGGGCCGAGGGGCGGGCGCCCGCAGAGCACGAGCCGGGAGCCGGCCGCCGCGAGCGAGTCGGCGATACGGCGGGTGCGCTCGCGGTACTCGGGGGTGTCGGCGGTGCCGCCGACGAGGATCACGGCGGCGGTGCGCTGGGCGCGCATGGTCTCGATGAAGTCCAGTTCGCGCTGGACGTCGCCCTCCGTGCTGCACACCAGACAGAGATGGCCCAGCCGGGTCGCCTCACGCTCCACACCGTGCGCCATCAGCGCGAACGACGGTCCCGTGATGTCCTCCAGGACGAAGGCGAGGGTCGGTGTCCCGACGCCCGCCACGGCCTTGGCGCGGGCGTCGGCGACGTAGTCCAGTTCGCGTACGGCCCGCAGCACGCGCGTGCGGGTCGCCGTGCTCACCGGGTACTCGCCGCCGAGCACCCGCGACACCGTGGACGCGGAGACCCCGGCGCGGGCCGCCACGTCCCGGATGGTGCTCCCGTTCGCGTCCTGGCTCTTCCTGGTCATGTACCGCCTCGCCCCTCCCCGGCCTGTGGCAACACTTCCGGCAACCGGTTCCCCGCACGGAGGGTAGCAGCGGGCGACGGTCGGGAGGAGGGGCGTGCGTCGGCCAATTCGCCTACGTCAGCGCGGCAGTTGACGGGGACCGGCGTTGGGCAACCGGTTTCCGTCCCGTGCCCGGGCAATCACGACGACCGGCGCACGTCCCCGGTCCGCCGCAGCCGTCGTACGACCGAACGCAGTTCGGTGGCGCTGCGCGCGGGCGGGCGCTCGACCGGAACCGGCGCTTCCGTGGTCTCGGTGTCGGCCGCCCACAGGGCGAACTCGGGGTCGCGCGGGCCGTTCGCCACGTAGGGGGCGCCTTCGCCGAAGATCCGTACGGGATGAGTGTCGTCCCAGGTCTGCCAGCCGGGTTCGCCGTCCACGGCGAACCGCACCCAGGCGCCGTGCATGGCGTCGGCGAGTTCCTGGGGCGCGCCCTCGCCCGCGAGTTTCGCGGACTCGGGGATGTCGCCCGTGTCGAAGACGAAGCCGAGTTCCAGGGCGTGGCAGGAGCCGAGGTCGGGGAGGTTGGACGGCCAGGCGAACTCGTACACGTGGGCGGTTCCCGGGCGGGCCTCGGCGAGGCGGTGCAGCGGGTAGCGGAGCAGGTGGTCGGTGACGAGCTGGCCGACGGTCTCGGCCGTGCCGGCGTCGGGGTGCAGGGTGCGGTAGCCGCGCGGGACCTCGACGCCGCAGTGGCAGCGGGCCATCGCACCGGCCAGGGCGACCGCGCCGAGCCGGTCGACCCGCTCGTGCAGGCCGCCGGGGACCAGCCACAGCCGGTATTCGTCGCGGGTCCAGCCCAGCATCAGGTCGACGCCCCGGCCGACCTCGCCGTCGACGAGCGCCTCCAGCGGATCGCGCGGCACGAGATCGCCGTCGATGACGATCCCGAACGTGGGTCCGCCGAGCACCGGGCTGCTGAGTCGGCCCACGTCGGCCTGGGTGCGCAGCAGCAGTTCGCGGTCGACGGCGGCGAAGGCCTCGGCGGTGGCGGGGATCTTCAGCCGGGTCGCCATCCGGCGCACCATCCGCCGTACCTTGTCGCGGTCGAAGGCCTCCGGCGGCCCGCTCTGGAGTACGGCTCGCCGCACCAGCCCCTGGGCCTGCGGGGCGGCGAGCCGTACGCCGGCGCGCTGCCCTGGTGGCGCGAGTCGATCGCGGAGTTCGGCGTCGGGCTGCTCGCGCAGGCCGGGGTTGGCGGGGGCGTCCGGGAAGAGGCCGTAACCCTCCACACCCAGGCGGTAGTTGACCGAGACGAACACGACGCCGTCGCGGGCGAAGGCACGTCCGTCGTAGACGGGGACGGCCGACGAGCCCCGGGTGAGCGCGCCCCCGTGCAGCCACACCATCACCGGCAGCCGGGCGCCCGGACCGGGTTCCGGGGTCCACACGTTGAGGTTGAGACAGTCGTCGCCGGGCACGACGGGGTCGGAGAGCAGTTTGGCGAAGCCCTCGGAGTACGGCGGTTTCGGCGGGGTCGGGCCGAAGTCGAGCGCGTCGCGCACCCCGGTCCACGGCTCGGGCGGGACG
>NZ_JAENRY010000299.1 GCF_016612545.1 Streptomyces sp. MBT65
CAACCACTCCCCCGTCCCCCCGGTCCACTCCCCCAACCGGTGCGCAAGAACCGGCGGCATCTCCTCGGGCCCGTCCAGCAACAGCAGCAAAGGGCGACCCGCGTCCCGCGCGACCCGGGCCAGTCGTTCGGGGGTCACGTCGCCGAGGCCGCCGGGGAGGGCGACGGAGGCGGCCAGGATGCGGGCCGCTCGTTCCAGCGTTCTGCGGGCCGCGTCCGCCACCGAGTCGTCGCCGTCCCGTAGGTCGGCGCCGCGCAGCCAGAGGGTGGGGGCCGGTTCGGTACCGCCGTTGCGTCGGGCGGCCAGGGCCGCGAGTTCGGTCGTACGGCCGCTGCCGGGTGGGCCGACGAGGCCGAGGACCAGGGACGGGCCCGAGGTGAATTCCGTGAACTCCCTTGCCACCGAAGGGCGTTCCACCGGTTCCACCAGGTATGTCCCAGCGGTGTCGCGGGCCGAACCCACGAAGCCCGCCAGCGCACCGGGGGGGCCGTCCGAGCCCACCGAGGTCGCCGTCAGTTCCAGGACCCCGGCCAGATTGAGGTCGGCGCCGTACGCGGGGACGGTCGCCGCGTTGCGGGTCAGGAGGGCGGTCAACGGACCGTCCGTGGCAGGCAGTTGGCGTAGCGGGACCGCGAAACCCGTGTCGCGTTGGCCCGATTGCAGGGCCGTGCCGAGGATGCCGATCACCGCGCCGGTCCCGGCGTCCAGGACCGGTCCGCCGGCCGCTCCGCCGCCCAGGCGCAGCGCGTCCCGGCCCGCCGTGCCGATCGCCAACTCCAGTGCGTCGTCCAGGAGATGGAAGCGGTCGGTGGCCGTGTAGGTCACGGAGGTCGCGCCCAGGAGGCGGGCCTCGCGCCAGCGGTCCGCCGCCACGCGGACGTAGGTGCCGGTCTCCACGCGGTCCCTGACGGTGACGGGGAGCGGGTCGACGCCGAGGCCCTCGGTGTGGACCAGGGCCAGGTCCAGCGCGGGCAGCGGGGTCACCGCGTCGGCGGTCACGAGGCAGGTGCGGTCGCCGGCCGCGTGCAGGAGGAGGCGGGGCAGGCCGTCGACCGCCTCGTGGCTGGTGATCACCGTGCCGTGGTGGTCGGCGACGAATCCGGTGCCGCGCGGGCGCCCGGCGAGGTCGCGGATGCGCACCAGGGAGGCGTCACCGGCCGCGTCGTCGACGGGTGGTGCGGCGGCCCGCGTCGGCCGCTCTTCCCTTACCGCTTCCCGCGTCCGACGGCCGCCGCCCGTCCGCGGGCCACGTCCCGCCATGGTCGAACCTCCCCGCCGTACCCGTGCCCTGTGTTCGACGGTAGGCGTGGCGTGATCAGCGGGACAGATCGCGTGGTGAACGCGCCCCCTTCCGCTCCCTCGGTTCACTCCGAGCGCCTGCCCGGACGGGTGAATAGAAGCGGAGGGTTGGATACACCCTAGGGGTGGGGGAACCGAGGGGGGACCGTGGAGCGGCGGGAACGTAGACCCCGTGACCGCCGCTCCACGGGCGGGAGTTGAGGACCCGCCAGGTCCTCGGTCCCGCCCATGGAGTGACTCTCAGGCGAAGACCGCGAGGCTCTTCGCCTTGCCCTTCTGTTCCTCCACGAGTGCCAGGAAGCGGCCCTCGGGGTCGAAGACACCGACCGCGCCGGCGCCCGTGTACTCCTCGGGGATGTCCAGGCGGACGCCGTTGAGCAGCAGCTTCGCCCGTCGCTCGTCCACGGACCAGCGCGGGAACGCCGCCTCGGCCGCCTCGGCGATCGGCATCACGGTCAGCTCCTCCTGGAGCTGGTCCAGGGTCCTCGCCGTGTCCAGCTTGTACGGGCCCACGCGGGTGCGGCGGAGCGCGGTGAGATGGCCGCCCACGCCGAGGTCAGCGCCCAGGTCGCGGGCCAGCGCCCGGATGTAGGTGCCGGACGAGCAGACCACCGAGACCACCAGGTCCAGGACGGGGGTGCCGTCCTCGGCCACGGCGTCCCGGACGTCGTAGACCGCGAAGGAGGAGATGGTGACGGGGCGGGCGGGGATCTCGAAGTCCTCGCCGTCGCGGGCCCGTTTGTAGGAGCGCACGCCATTGATCTTGATGGCGCTGACCTTGGACGGGACCTGCATGATCCGGCCGCTGAGCTTGGCGATCCCGGCGTCGACGGCGTCCCGGGTGACCTTCGAGGCGTCTGTCGACCCCGTGATCTCGCCCTCGGCGTCGTCGGTCAGGGTGGTCTGGCCCAGGCGGATCGTGCCCAGGTACTCCTTCTCCGTGAGGGCGAGATGGCCCAGGAGCTTGGTCGCCTTCTCGACTCCGAGGACGAGTACGCCTGTCGCCATGGGGTCGAGGGTGCCTGCGTGCCCGACGCGGCGGGTGCGGGCGATGCCGCGCATCTTGGCGACCACGTCGTGCGAGGTGAAGCCCGACGGTTTGTCGACGATGACAAGGCCGTCGGGCGTCCGGGGTTTCTCGGTCATTCGGAGGCGTCGTCCTCGTCGTCCTCGCCGGGCTTCTTGTACGGGTCCGCGTCGCCCGCGTAGGCGGCGCCGGCCGAGACCTCGCGCACCTTCTCGTCGGACTGCCGGGCCTTGTCGAGGAGGTCCTCGATGGTCTTGGCGGTGTCCGGGAGGGCGTCCGCGACGAAGGTGAGGGTCGGCGTGAACTTCACGCCGGCCGCGGTGCCGACGGCGGAGCGCAGGATGCCCTTGGCGCTCTCCAGACCGGCGGCCGCCTCGGCGCGCTGCTCGTCGTCGCCGTAGACCGTGTAGAAGACGGTCGCCTCCCGCAGGTCACCCGTGACGCGGGTGTCCGTGATGGTGATGTGGGTGCCGAGCCGCGGGTCCTTGATCCCGCGCTGCAGCTTCTTGGCCACCACCTCTCGGATGAGGTCCGCCAGCCTCTTGGCGCGCGCGTTGTCGGCCACTGGTCCGTCTCCTTAGTAACTACTTCGTGCTGCTTGCGTCAGTCTTCGTCGCTGTGGAGCCTGCGTCGAACCGAGAGCAGTTCCACCTCGGGCCGCGCGGCGACGAGTCGCTCGCAGCGGTCCAGTACGTCGGTGAGGTGTCCCGTGTCCCCGGAGACCACCGCGAGCCCGATCTCGGCTCTGCGGTGCAGGTCCTGGCTGCCCGTCTCGGCCGCGCTCACCGCGTACTTGCGCTGGAGTTCGGCCACGATCGGACGGACGAGAGAGCGTTTCTCCTTCAGCGAGTGGACGTCGCCGAGGAGCAGGTCGAAGGACAGAGTCCCCACATACATGTGTGTCCGGATGTCCCGCCGGTGCGGGGTATGGGCGCCGGTCTCGGACGCCGATACAGGAACCGTACACGCAACGGCCGGGGCCGATCGACGGAATTGTGTCTCCGCCGACCGGCCCCGATCGCGTGCTGTGACGATCAGCCGCGAGGCTTCTCGCGCATCTCGTACGTCGCGATGACGTCGTCGACCTTGATGTCGTTGAAGTTGCCGAGGTTGATACCGCCCTCGAACCCTTCGCGGATCTCGGTGACGTCGTCCTTGAAGCGACGCAGACCGGAGATGTTGAGGCTCTCCGCGATGACCTTGCCGTCGCGGACGAGGCGCGCCTTGGTGTTGCGCTTGACCTCTCCGGAGCGGACCAGGACACCGGCGATGTTGCCCAGCTTGGACGACTTGAAGACCTCGCGGATCTCCGCCGTGCCGAGCTCGACCTCCTCGTACTCCGGCTTGAGCATGCCCTTCAGGGCCGCCTCGATCTCCTCGATGGCCTGGTAGATCACCGAGTAGTACCGGACGTCGACGCCCTCGCGCTCCGCCATCTGCGCCGCGCGGCCCGCAGCGCGGACGTTGAAGCCGATGACGATCGCGTCGGAGCCGGTCGCCAGGTCGATGTCCGACTCGGTGACCGCACCCACGCCGCGGTGCAGGACGCGGATGTCGACCTCGTCGCCGACGTCGAGCTGGAGCAGCGAGGACTCGAGAGCCTCCACCGAACCGGACGCGTCGCCCTTGATGATGAGGTTGAGTTCCTGCACCAGACCGGCCTTGAGGGCCTCGTCCAGGTTCTCCAGGGAGAACCGGACTCCGCGCCGGGCGAAGTTGGCGTTGCGCTCGCGCGCCGCGCGCTTCTCGGCGATCTGACGTGCCGTGCGGTCCTCGTCGACGACGAGGAAGTTGTCGCCGGCGCCCGGGACGTTGGTGAGTCCGAGGACGAGGACCGGGGTCGAGGGACCCGCCTCTTCCACGTTGTCGCCCTTGTCGTCGAGCATCGCGCGGACACGGCCGTAGGCGTCGCCGACCACCATGGTGTCGCCGACCCGCAGGGTGCCGCGCTGGACCAGGACGGTCGCGACGGCGCCGCGGCCACGGTCCAGGTGGGACTCGATCGCGATGCCCTGCGCGTCCTGCTCCGGGTTGGCCCGCAGGTCGAGCGAGGCGTCCGCGGTGAGGACCACGGCCTCCAGGAGAGCCTCGATGTTGAGGCCCTGCTTGGCGGAGATGTCGACGAACATGGTGTCGCCGCCGTACTCCTCGGCCACCAGACCGAACTCGGTGAGCTGACCGCGCACCTTGGTCGGGTCGGCGCCCTCGACGTCGATCTTGTTGACCGCGACCACGATCGGCACGTCGGCCGCCTTGGCGTGGTTCAAGGCCTCGATCGTCTGGGGCATCACACCGTCGTTGGCCGCCACCACGAGGATCGCGATGTCGGTCGACTTGGCACCACGGGCACGCATGGCGGTGAACGCCTCGTGACCCGGGGTGTCGATGAAGGTGATGCGACGCTCTTCGCCGTTGACCTCGGTCGCGACCTGGTACGCGCCGATGTGCTGCGTGATACCGCCGGCCTCGCCCGCGACGACGTTCGTCTTGCGGATGGTGTCGAGGAGGCGGGTCTTGCCGTGGTCGACGTGACCCATGACGGTGACGACCGGCGGACGCGCGACGAGGAACTCCTCGCCACCCTCGTCCTCGCCGAACTCGATGTCGAAGGACTCGAGCAGCTCGCGGTCCTCCTCCTCGGGGCTGACGATCTCGAGGACGAAGTTCATCTCGTCCGCGAGGAGCTTCAGCGTCTCGTCGGAGACGGACTGCGTGGCAGTGACCATCTCGCCGAGGTTCATCATCACGCCGACGAGCGACGCCGGGTTGGCGTTGATCTTCTCGGCGAAGTCGGTGAGCGAGGCACCGCGCGACAGACGGACGGACTGTCCGTTGCCACGAGGCAGCATCACACCGCCGACCGACGGGGCCTGCATGGCCTCGTACTCCTGGCGCCTCTGCCGCTTCGACTTGCGACCACGACGCGCGGGACCACCGGGACGGCCGAAGGCGCCCTGTGTGCCACCACGGCCACCCGGACCACCGGGACGGCCACCGAAGCCGGGACGGCCACCGCCGCCACCGGCGGGAGCACCCGGACGGCCGGCGAAACCGCCGCCACCGCCACCGGGACCCGCGGGACGACCGGCGAAACCGCCACCGCCGCCGCCACCGGGACGACCGGCGAAGCCGCCGCCGCCACCGGGACGACCGCCGCCGCCACCGGGACCGCCGGGACGACCGCCGCCGGCACCGGGACCGCGGCCACCGGGGCCACCACCGGGACGGGGGCTACCGGCAGCGGGACGCTGCGGCATCATGCCGGGGTTCGGACGGTTGCCACCGGGGCCGCCGCCGGGACGCGGAGCGCCGCCCTGCGGGCGGGGCATGCCGCCCGGGGACGGACGCGCGCCACCGGGAGCACCCGGACGGGCACCGCCGGCCGCGCCCTGGGGACGGGGACCGCCCTGACCGGCACCCTGCGGACGCGGAGCGCCGCCGGGAGCACCACCGGGACGGTCCTGACCGCCCGGACGCGGGGCACCGGGACGAGGGGCCCCGGGACGCGCCATGCCGGTGGAACCACCGGAGGTGAACGGGTTGTTGCCCGGACGGGGACCGGCCGGACGAGCACCGGGACGCGCGCCCTGACCACTCGGACGCGGAGCGCCGGGACGGTCGCCGCGGTCACCGCGCTCGGGACGGTCGCCACGACCCTGACCGCCCTGGCCGGGACCGGCCGGACGGGCAGCGCCCGGACGGGGGGCCTGGCTCGCCGGACGCGGGGCGCCCGGACGGGGAGCGGAACCGGAGCCGCCGGTGGAGGCAGGGGCGGCCGGAGCCGCGGGTGCCGCCGGAGGCGCGGTGAACTCGGGTGTGGTCGGCGCCGGCGAGGCCGGGGCCGGACGCGGCGCGGGCCGCGGGCCCGGACGGGGGCCGGAGCCACCGGCGGAGGCCGGTGCGGCGGGCGCGGCCGGGGCTGCGGGAGCCGCGGCGGCGCTCTCGGCGACGACCGGCTTCGGGGCCGGCGGACGCGGGGCGGCAGGACCCGGACGGGCACCCTGCGCCGGAGAGGGGGCACCCGGACGGGCCGGGGCAGCCTTGCGCGCGGGGGCGGGCTTGCCGCCTCCGCTGCCCTGCTGGAGGGCGTCTGTCAGCTTGCGTACAACGGGCGCCTCGATCGTCGAGGACGCCGAACGGACAAATTCACCGAGTTCTTGGAGCTTGGCCATGACGACCTTGCTCTCCACCCCGAACTCCTTGGCGAGTTCGTATACCCGGACCTTAGCCACTTCGCTCCTTTTAGGTCCGGGTGCGTCCGGACCGTCGCTACTTCATGGGCGTACTCATCGCGTGCTCATCGAGTGCTCATCGCAATCTCGACCTACTTCCAACTCGCGGAATACCGGGCCGCACGGAGGTTCCGTACGACTCGCTCTTACGGTGTTGCCTGCTCGACGGAGAGACGCAACGTCTTTGTGTCGAGCGTTCCCTGGGCACGCAGCGCCCGTGGGAAAGCCCGGCGACGTACCGCCAGGTCGAGACAGACCAGGGCGGGATGCAGATACGCACCCCGGCCGGGCAGCGTACCGCGATGATCGGGGACGCATTCGCCCTCGACCGCCACGATCCGCAGCAGTTCTCTCTTGGCCGCTCGCTCCCGGCACCCCACACAGGTGCGTTCAGGGCATGCGCGGGCTCGCGTCCGGCCAGACACTGCTAAGTCTACCTCCCCGCACCGACCTCACCCCTGCGGGGGAAGAATCGAACGGTTGTTGTCGTGATCTAAGCCACTCGCGGCCGAGATCTATTCCCCGCCCTGGTCGGACGGCTGTTCGGTGTCCGGACGGATGTCGATCCGCCACCCGGTGAGCCGGGCCGCGAGTCGGGCATTCTGCCCTTCCTTGCCGATCGCCAGCGACAGCTGGTAGTCCGGCACCGTCACGCGCGCGGAGCGGGCCGCGAGGTCCACCACCTCGACCTTGGAGACCCGGGCCGGGGAGAGCGCGTTGGCCACCATCTCGGCCGGGTCGTCCGACCAGTCGACGATGTCGATCTTCTCGCCGCTCAGCTCGCCCATCACCGCGCGCACCCGGCCGCCCATGGGCCCGATGCAGGCGCCCTTGGCGTTCAGACCGCTGCGGGTGGAGCGGACGGCGATCTTCGTACGGTGGCCGGCCTCGCGCGCGATGGCGGCGATCTCCACCGACCCGTCGGCGATCTCCGGCACCTCCATGGCGAACAGCTTCTTCACCAGATTGGGATGCGTACGGGACAGCGTCACGGACGGACCGCGCACGCCCTTAGCCACCCGGACGACGTACGACCTAAGGCGCATGCCGTGGGGGTACGTCTCGCCGGGGACCTGCTCCTGCACCGGCAGGATGGCCTCCAGCTTGCCGATGTCGACGAGCACGTTCTTCGGGTCGCGGCCCTGCTGGACGACTCCGGTGACGATGTCGCCCTCACGGCCCGCGTACTCGCCGAGCGTCGCGTCGTCCTGCGCGTCCCGCAGGCGCTGCAGGATGACCTGCTTGGCGGTGGAGGCGGCGATCCGGCCGAAGTCGGACGGGGTGTCGTCGAACTCGCGCGCCTCCTGCCCCTCCTCCAGGTCCTCGGGGTCCTCCTTCGCCCACACGGTCACATGACCGGTCTCCCGGTCGAGCTTCACGCGCGCGTGGCGGCGGCTTCCCTCGGTGCGGTGGTAGGCGATGAGGAGCGCCGACTCGATCGCCTCGACCAGCAGGTCGAAGGAGATCTCCTTCTCCCGCACCAAGCCCCGCAGGGCACTCATGTCGATGTCCACGGCTACGCCTCCTCTTCGTTGTCGTCGTTCTTGTTCTTGCGGTTGAACTCGACCTGGACGCGGGCCTTGACGACGTCCGCGAACGCGAGCCGCTTGGCGGTGGGCCTGCGCCCCTTCACGCCGGGCACCTCCACGTCGAGGCCGTCGTCGTCCACGTCGATGATCCGGGCGACCAGCTCACCGCTCTCGGCGAGCTGGAACTTCACCAGCCGGTCGGTGGCACGCACGTAGTGACGGTGTTCGGTGAGCTCGCGCTCGGCACCGGGTGTCCCGACCTCAAGGGTGTATTCGCCCGCGCCCATCGCGTCGGTCTCGTCGAGCTTGGCGGAGAGCGCGCGGCTCACATCCGCGATCTGGTCCAGATCGGCACCCGTGTCCGAGTCGACGACCACGCGCAGCACCCGCTTGCGTCCCACCGAGTCCACCGCGACCTCTTCGAGATCGAGTCCCTGGGAGCCGACGAGCGGTTCCAGCAGTTCTCGCAGCCTCTCGCTCTGGGTCGTGCTCATCCGGGTGACTCCTCGGCCGCGTGTGCTGTTGTGGGTAGGGCGCGTGTCTGCTCAAAGGGTATCCGCTCCCAGGGTGTGTTGCCGTCCACCTGTGGACGGACCGGTGCCGGTGACTGCCGTCGGGCAGGTGCGCGGGTACCGTGATCACGGGCGTGCCGCCCTTCCCGCCTTCTTGCCCGCCTTTTCGTTCGTACGAGCCCCCCGAGGACGATCTGCCGTGCCGTTCCCCCCACCTCCGCGCACCCTTCCGGGGCCGCGCAGAAGGAGCCTGCTCGCCTCGGCCGCCGGAGCCGCCCTCCTGGTGGGCTGCTCCAGTGGCGCCGACGACTCCGAGACCACGGGCGGCAGCGAGTCGGCCGCCGAACACGCACGCGCGCGTGCGGCCACCGACAGCGCGACCCTCCTCGAGCGCTACGACGCGGNCGGTGCCGGACTCGGCGGCGGCCGTACGGCTCGCCGCGGAGCTGGAGGACCGGGTGGCCGGGGTCTACTCCGACCTGGTGCGGGCCTCGACGGACGGGGTGCGCGGCACGGCGACCGAGGCGCTGCGGGAAGCGGCGGTGCGGGCGGTGCGCTGGCGCGGCGGGAGCGTACCCTTCCCTGGTCTCGCCGAGCGGGCCGCGACTCCCACGGCCTCGGCGACACCCACGGCGTGATCCGTACGGGGACGCACACGGCAGGACCGTAGGAAGGGAACAACTCGCGCATGGCTTTCGAACCGCCGCGGCGTCTGGTGAGGGCGCTCGGGGAGACGGCACCGAGCGGTGACGACTGGTTGGAGAAGCTGCCCGAGCTGGCCCAACACGCCGTTGATCTACGCGAGTTGACCGTGGAGCGGGTGCAGGTTCCCGGTGGGCGCAGCAGCGTGGTCGTGCTGGTACGGCGGCCGGACGGGACCCCGGCGGTGCTGAAGCTGGCCCCCCGCCGGGCTCGTCCCGAGAGCGAGCGGGCCGCGCTGGCCCGCTGGGGCGGGCTGGGTGCCGTGCAGCTTGTCGAGCCGTTCGCCGCCGAGGGTGTGCTGGTGCTGGAGCGGTTGCAGCCGGATGTGTCGGTGCGGTCGTTGCCCGAGGCGAAGGCGTTGCTGGAGGCGGCGGGGACCTTGCGGCGGCTGTGGGTGGAGCCGCCCGGGGACCATGCGTTCGAGACGGTGGCCGAGCGGACGGGGCGGCAGGCGGTCGCCATGCGCGGCGGTGGGGCGGAGGTCGCCTCGCTGGTCTCGGCGGCTCTGGACGCACGGGAGGCGTTGCTGGCCGCGCCGCCCGAGGTGCGGTTGCTGCATGGGACGTTTCGGCAGAGCAAGGTGCTGGCGGGTGAGCGGGTGCCGTGGCTTGCCGTCGGGCCGGATCCGGTCGTTGGTGAGTGTGCGTTTGATCTGGCTCGGTTGGTGCGGGACCGGGTGGAGGATCTGATCGCCACGCCTTCGGGCGCCTCGACAACTCGGCGGCGGGTCAAGCGACTTGCCGAGTCGCTGGATGTGGATCAGGAGCGGTTGCGGGGGTGGACGTTGTTCCGGGCGGTGGAGTCGGGGGTTCGGGCGCTTCGGGTGGGGCGGCCCCGGGATGCCGAGTTGTTGCTGGAATTCGCCGGGTGGCTGTAGGTCCCCGCTAGAC
>NZ_JAENRY010000029.1 GCF_016612545.1 Streptomyces sp. MBT65
GACGTCACCGCCGAGAGCTGCGGTCAGCGCGACCAGCAGGGCGGGGGCGCCCGGGGCGGCGGCCACGCGGGGGAGGCCGGCGGGCAGGCCCCGGCGTTCGAAGTAGCCGCTCGCGGCGTCGAGCAGGGCGGGGGCGCCACCGACGGGCTGTTCCTCGGTGCGGGACGCGGCGGCGGCGAGCACGGCGGCCAGTTCGGGCAGCACGGGCAGTCCGTCGTCGGGGAACACCGGCCCGTAGCGCACGGGCCCTTGGCCCACCGCGTCCGCCTGCCGCATGGTGCCTCCGCGCAGTCCCTGGTGCAGTGCCGTGCCGTGTCCCGATCGCGCGCTCAGCGTCCCGGCGTCCGCCTGCGCAGCCGGTACACGGCGCCTCCGAAGGCGCCCGCGATCAGTACACCACCGGCGACCAGAGCCGGAACGGAGTCGGTGAAGGTACCGCCCTCCCCGGCCCGCACCCCGCGCTGGATCACGGCGACATCGTCACAGGACTCCCCCCGGGGCTCCGGGCACGGCGGCTGCCCGCCCGCGTCCCCGCGCTGCACGCTGAAGGTCGCGCTCCACGGCCTGCCCTGTCCCCCGGGCGGCGCCGGACAGGTCCCGTCGACGGTCCACGCGGGGTCCCGCCCGCTCCCGTCCCCGTCGGAGACCCGCGCGGTCCCCCGATAGGCGACTCCGGCGGCACGGTCGTCGGTGCCGGGCAGGCCCCCACCGAACGGCAGCCGACGCGCACCCTCTAGGCGGCGTCCTCCAGAACCTCTTCCCGGATCCGCCGGCAGCACCGGCTGATCAACCGGGACACATGCATCTGCGAGACCCCGAACCGCTCGGCGATCCGACTCTGCGTCATGTCCCCGAAGAACCGCAGATACAGAATCTCCCGCTCCCGCTGAGGCAGCGCGGCCAGCCGAGGCTTCACGGCCTCCCGATCGACCACGACGTCCAACGCCGGATCAGCGGAGCCGAGTACGTCCCCCAGCGCCCAGCCGTCCGCACCGCCGGAGGCCTCCGCGTCCAGCGACAGCGCGCTGAAGCTCTCCAGCGCCTCGAGCCCCACCCGCACCTCCTCCTCGGACAGCGCCGCCCGCGCGGCGAGCTCCGCCACGGTGGGCCGCCGCCCCGGCACCGTCTGGGCCAGCTCCTGTCCGGCCACCCGCACCCGGTTGCGCAGATCCTGTACCCGTCGAGGGACGTGCACCGTCCACATGTGGTCCCGGAAGTGCCGTTTGATCTCGCCGGTGATCGTCGGCACGGCATAGCTCTCGAACGCGTGGCCCCGCTCGGGGTCGTACCGGTCGACGGCCTTGACCAGCCCGAGGGCGGCGACCTGCCGCAGGTCCTCGGTGCTCTCGCCCCGGTTGCGGAACCGCCCGGCGAGCCGGTCGGCCATGGGCAGCCAGGCCTCGACGATGCGTTCGCGGACGAGGTCGCGCCGTGGGCCGGGCGGCAGTGCGGCCAGGGTGCGGAACGCCTCCGCGGTGTCGGGGGCGTCATGGTGGGAATGGCGTTTCGTGCTGGTGCTGGTGTTCGTACGAGCAGGCCGAGTGGGCATGGTGCGTCACAACTCCCTTGAGCATGCTCCGGGTTGGACGGTCACCGTCGGTGGGAACGCGATTGCGATCCAGCGCTGCACATTCGCCTGCCCCCGACCTCGGGGCACAAACCCGCGCCGCTCAGTCCCGCTCGCGTGCCCCCTGCCGGGTACGGCCGGGGGCCACGAGGCGGCGCGGGTGGCGGCGCAGGTACTCGCCCTCCAGCCGGGCCATCCGGTCGTTGTGGGCGCGCAGCGCGTCGTTCGAGCCGTACAGCAGGGTGTCGTGGCGCGTGCGGTGGATGGTCGCCAGCTCCTTCATGAGCTGGGCGTCGTCCAGGCGCGCAGGGTCGACTCCGGTCATGGTGTGCCCCGCTCGTCGAGTCTCACGGTCCTGAGACCACTCTACGAACATTCGGGCCCCGCGGCCTCCGCACTGCACGGACCTACCGCGCGCGCTCCACCCGCCGCTCGTCCCACACCGGCTCGCTCGTCTCGCGGACCTTGCCATCGGTGCCGAAGACCAGGTACCGGTCGAAGGAGCGCGCGAACCAGCGGTCGTGCGTGACGGAGAGCACCGTCCCGTCGAACGCCTCGAGGCCTTCCTGGAGGGCTTCCGCGGACTCCAGGTCGAGGTTGTCGGTGGGCTCGTCGAGGAGGAGCGCGGTGACTCCCTGGAGTTCCAGGAGCAGGATCTGGAAGCGGGCCTGCTGCCCGCCGGAGAGCCGGTCGAAGCTCTGCTCGGCCTGCCCGGTCAGCTCGTAGCGACGCAGTCGGGACATGGCGGGGCCCTGCGCCTGCGCGTGTTCCTTCCACAGGATGTCGAGGAGGGTGCGGCCCTGGAGTTCGGGGTGGGCGTGGGTCTGCGCGAAGTGGCCGGCCACGACGCGCGCGCCGAGCTTCCACTCCCCCGTGTGCTTCACGTCGTCGCCGGCGAGGAGGCGCAGGAAGTGCGACTTGCCCGAGCCGTTCGAGCCGAGGACGGCGACGCGTTCGCCGTAGAAGACCTCCAGGTCGAAGGGTTTCATCAGGCCGGTGAGTTCAAGTCCCTTGCAGGTGACGGCTCTTACGCCGGTGCGGCCGCCCTTGATGCGCATGGTGATGTCCTGCTCGCGGGGCGGCTCGGGCGGCGGGCCCGCCTCCTCGAACTTGCGCAGACGGGTCTGGGCGGCGGCGTAGCGGGACGCCAACTCGTGGGAGATGGACGCCGCCTGACGGAGGTTCAGGACGAGCTTCTTCAACTGGGCGTGCTTCTCGTCCCAGCGGCGGCGCAACTCCTCGAAGCGGGCGAAGCGTTCGCGCCGGGCCTCGTGGTAGGTGGCGAAGCCGGCGCCGTGCACCCAGGCGTCGGCGCCGGTCGGCGAGGGCTCCACGGAGACGATCTTCTCGGCGGCGCGGGCGAGAAGTTCACGGTCGTGGGAGACGAACAGGACCGTCTTGCGGGTCTCCTTGAGCCGCTCCTCCAGCCAGCGCTTGCCGGGCACGTCGAGGTAGTTGTCGGGCTCGTCGAGCAGCAGCACCTCCTCGCTCCCGCGCAGCAGCGCCTCCAGCACGAGCCGCTTCTGCTCACCGCCGGAGAGCGTGCTCACCTGCCGGAACTGCGCCTTGTCGTACGGCACTCCGAGCGCGGCCATGGTGCACATGTCCCACAGCGTCTCGAACTCGTAGCCGTGCACCTCGGCCCAGTCGGACAGGGCCTGCGCGTAGGCGAGTTGGGCCGCCTCGTCGTCGACGGTCATGATGCCGTGCTCGGCCCTGTCGACCTCGGCCGCGACCTCACGGATACGCGGCGGAGCGACCGACACGAGCAGGTCTCGTACGGTCGTCTCGTCGCGTACGGAGCCGACGAACTGGCGCATCACGCCCAGGCCGCCGCTCACGGTGACCGTCCCGCCGTGCGGTTTCAGCTCGCCGGAGATCAGTCGCAGCAGGGTCGTCTTGCCCGCGCCGTTGGGCCCGACCAGGGCGACCACGGCGCCTTCGCCGACCCGGAAGGACACATCGCCGAGGAGCGGCCTCCCGTCGGGGAGGTAGTACTCGAGGTGTGCGGCTTCCAGATGTCCCATGACCACGCATTCTGTGGGGCGGCCTCGCGGCCGGGCAAACCCTTATTGTGCCCGCCAGGGCCTCGCTACGGCTTCTGGTCCTCGTCGAGGGGCTGTCCGGTCGGGCCGCCGTCGGTGTCCGGTCCGGCCGTCTCCACCAGGGCGCCCTCCCAGGACAGGGCCTTCCAGCCGTCGGCCGGGGAACCGTCCAGGATCACGATGCCCGTGTTGTCGAGGGGGCGGGCGGCGGCGAAGGTCACGTCGATGTTGTCGGCGCGGGCGCAGGTCCACATCCGGATCGCGGCGCCGTGGCTGATCACGGCGACGGTGTCGGCGCCGCTGTCCGCGGCCTCGGCGATCACGCCGTCGTAGCGGGCGAGGGCCTCGGTGCCGCTCTCGCCGCCCGGCATCCGCAGCTCCGTGTCACCGGCGGCCCACGCGAACACGATCCGCATGTACTCGTGGCCGGGCTCGGAGTCGCCGGGCAGCATCTCCAGGTCACCGGCGGTGAGCTCGCGGATGCCGTCGCGGACGCGGACGTCGAGGCCGCGGGCGGCGGCCAGCGGGGCCGCGGTCTGCTGGGTGCGGGTCAGGGTGGAGGCGTAGAGCGCGTCGATGTCCTCGTCGGCGAGGGCCTCGGGGAGGGCGGCGGCCTGGCGGCGGCCCAGGTCGGTCAGCTCCGCGCCGGGGACGGCCGTGTCAAGGAGGTAGGCCACGTTGGCCGTCGTCTGGCCATGGCGTATGAGGAGCAGGCGCATACGGGGGTCCTTTGGTGAAACGGTCCGCCGACGGTCGAATCGGGTCGTCTGCGGTCGGGACGATACGGCCGGCCGATGGTCGAAACGGTTCGCCGACGGTCCGCCGGGCAGCAAACGGCCATTTCAGGGTACCCGGCACCGCATGAGCCCCGATGTCGACCTCACGGTCCCCCTGCCCGGCCGGCACGCCCTGCGTGACTGGCTGCACTCCCTGGACAGCCGTCTCTTCGAGGCGGCGGCCGAGCGGAACTGGCCCGCCGGCGAGCCGGTGCTGCCCCGGCTGAGCCGGAGCGCCAACCACGGTGTGCTGTGGTTCGCGACGGCCGCCGCGGTGGCCGCGAGCCGTACGCCGCGCGCCCGCCGGGCCGCCGCCCGGGGCATCGCCTCGCTGAGCCTGGCCTCCTTCGCCATCAACACGATCGGCAAGCGGACCGTGCGCCGCCACCGGCCGTCCCTGGACCCGGTCCCGCTCGTACGGCAGCTGAAGCGGCAGCCGATCACCACGTCGTTCCCGTCCGGGCACGCGGCGTCGGCGGCGGCCTTCGCGACCGGGGTGGCGCTGGAGTCGCCCGCCTGGGGTGCCGTGGTCGCGCCGGTCGCGTTCTCGGTCGCCCTGTCCCGTGTGTACACCGGTGTCCACTTCCCGAGCGACGTGCTGGCGGGCGCCGCCCTGGGCGCGTGCGCGGCGTTCGCGGTGCGCGGCATGGTGCCGACCCGGGGGAAGATCGTGCCGCCGGCCCGCGCCCGCGCGGAGGTCCCGGCGCTGGCGGACGGCGAGGGTCTGGTGATGGTGGTCAACGCGGCGTCGGGCACCTCGGACCGGGCGGCCGCGCTGACGGACCTGCTGCCCGGCGCGGAGCTCGTCGTCTGCGAACCGGCCGACATACGGACCGAGTTGGAGAAGGCGGCGGCCCGCGCCCGGGTGCTCGGGGTGTGCGGCGGCGACGGCACGGTGAACGCGGCGGCCGAGGTCGCCCTGCGCCACGGCCTGCCCCTCGCGGTCCTCCCGGGCGGCACCCTCAACCACTTCGCCTACGACCTCGGCGTGGAGGGTCCGCGCGATCTGAGCCGGGCGCTCCAGCAGGGCGACGCGGTCCGTGTGGACGTCGGCCGGTTCTCGTCCGGCGCCGGCCGGGGCATCTTCCTCAACACCCTGAGCCTGGGCGTCTATCCGGAGCTGGTGCGCGAGCGGGAGCACTGGGCGCCCCGGATCGGCGGCTGGCCGGCCGGTGTGGTCGCGGCGCTGCGGGTGCTGCGCGCGGACCGGCATCCGCTGGAGGCCGAACTCGGCGGCCGTGTCCGCCCGTTGTGGCTGCTGTTCGCCGGCAACGGCACCTATCACCGGATGGGTGTCGCGTCCGGCCGCCGGGTGGACCTGGCGGACGGGCGGCTCGACATCCGGATCGTGCACGGCGGCCGCAGGCCCGCGCTACGGCTGCTCGCGGCGGCCCTCGCCGGCCCGTTCACCCGTTCCCCCGCCCAGGCGGCGGCCCAGGTGCACCGACTGCGACTGAGCGGTCTGGCCCCCGGCACGCTGCTCGCCTTCGACGGCGAAGTCACGGACGTGGAGGGCGAGTTGACGCTGGAGGAGCAGCCCGAGGCGCTGACGGTGTACCGGCCCCTGACCGAGTCCCTGATCACCCGTCAGTCCACATCGTAAAACGCAGGTCTCATCATGCGACATGCGCGCGTACCGTTCCGTCTACGAGGAAGAAGACGCGAAGGGGTAGGTAGAGCCATGCCGAAACCGCAGGAGACCGCCGTCTACACACACGGGCACCACGAGTCCGTACTGCGTTCACACACCCAGCGGACCGCCGTCAACTCGGCCTCCTACCTGCTCGGTTCGCTGAAGCCGCACATGAAGATCCTGGACATCGGCTGCGGCCCGGGCACCATCACCGCCGACCTGGCGGCGCTGGTCCCGGACGGCTCCGTCACCGGCGTCGACCGCGAGCCGGGCATCCTGGACCAGGCCCGCGCCACCGCCGAACAACGCGGCCTGACCAACGTCGACTTCGCGGTCGCCGACGTCCACGCCCTGGACTACCCGGACGACACCTTCTGCGTGGTCCATGCCCATCAGGTGCTCCAGCACGTGGGCGATCCGGTGCAGGCGCTGCGTGAGATGGTGCGGGTGACCAAGCCGGGCGGGTTCATCGCCGCCCGCGACGGGGACTACGCGGTGATGACCTGGTACCCGCAGGTGCCGGGGCTGGACGACTGGCTGGACCTGTACCGCCGGGTGGCCCGCGCCAACGGGGGCGAGCCGGATGCCGGACGCCGTCTCAAATCGTGGGCACTGCGGGCGGGGCTGAGCGACATCACGGCCACGTCGAGCACCTGGACGTTCCACACTCCGGACGAGCGGGCCTGGTGGAGCGGTCTGTGGGCGGACCGTACCGTCGCGTCCTCGTACGCGGGGGTCGCGACCGAGGGCGGCCATGCGACCCCCGAGGAGCTGCGCGCCATCGCCGACGCCTGGCGGGAGTGGGGGAAGCAGGAGGACGGCTGGTTCGCCGTGCTGCACGGCGAGATCCTGGGCCGCAAGGTCGTCTGAGGACGCCTGTGACGCAGCAGGGCCGGGATCGTCCGAAAGGATCACCACGGCCGGGCCGTCCCAACTAGGCTCGTCCGTATGGACATTCTGGGAGCCACGCTGCGTATCTGCGTCGACGACCTGGAGACCGCCGTCCCCTTCTACGAACGCCTCACGGGCGCCCCGGCGCTCCGTTTCGAGCGCGGTGGGGTGTCGGTGGCCGCGGTCGGGTTCTTCCTGCTGATGAGCGGTCCCGAGGCGGAGTTGGAGGTGCTGCGCAAGGTCTCGGCGACGATCGCCGTCAAGGACGTCGACGAGGCGCACACGCTCCTGACCGAACTCGGCGCCCGGATCGTCGCGGGCCCGCTGGCGACACCGGTGGGGCGCAATCTGATCGCGGTGCATCCGGACGGGACGGTGTACGAGTACGTGGACCGGCGGGACTGACCCGCCGGTCCACGGCCCGTCTCAGGGTGTTTCCGGCCGCATGCGGAAGTCGTAGCGGCCGGGCAGTGGTTCGTCGGTGAGGCGGGCCCAGAGGCGGCCGATCGACTCGGCGCCCTCGCGCAGGTCGGCCACCTCGAAGCCCTCGCCGAAGACCGCCCAGGCGTCGTCCCGATGGCCTTCGGCGAGCAGCAACTCCGCCTGGAGCAGCAGGAATCGGCCACGTTCACGAGTGCCGGGATGCAGCATCTCCCACACGGCGCGGGCGTCAGCCGTGCGCCGGACCCGCAGCAGTGCCTCGACCGCCTCGCGGCCGAGCGCGGCCGTGGCGGCGGTCCATCGCTCCCCGGTGTCGCGCCGCTCGTGGCACAGGTCGGCGAAGGCCTCGTTGTACCGGTCGGCGGCCCGCTCGTGGTTGCCCGCCTCCTGGTCCGCCACGGCCAGGCAGCGGAGCAACGGCCAGAGGGACGGGGCGAGTTCGAGTGCCCGCTCCCAACTGCGCACCGCCTGCGCCCGATCGCCGGCGTGCCACTGCGCTATGCCGAGGTGGTACTCGGTGAGCGGGGTCGCGGGCGCCGTCTCCAGCATGTCCCGCCAGTGCGGGGCGACCAGTGTCTCGCCGGGCGGCCGGACCCGGCGCGGCTCGGGCAGGACCCCGCTGCGCAGCAGATCGGCCCAGGGTGCCTGGGCCTCACCGAGCGTGGACTCCTCGAAGGGCGTGCCGGGCAACTTCCAGTCCGTACGCAGGACTTCGAGGGCGCCCCAGCCGGAGCCGGTGGCGAGGATCTCACCGGGTTCGGTGTCGGCGTACGGCTTCCAGGCGGTGTGGGCGGCGTCCAGGTCGGCGCGGGGCAGGGCGACTTCGAGCCGCGCCTCGACGCCGTCCACGACGGTGGACCACTCCCCCTCCGCCTGCGCGTCGAGCGGTCCGTACGCCTCCAGCCAGGACACCTCGCTCTCGGGGTCGAGCCGTACGTGCTCCAACTGGGTGCGGGCCAGGCCTGCTTGGATCTCGCAGTAGCCTCCGGTGCCCGGCTCGGTGAGCCACTCCTGCCAGCGCCGGCCACCGCTGCCCGTGCCCCACACGAAGAGTTTCCGGCCGCGCAGCGCGTCGGTGGACGTCTGCACCAGCCCGTGCCCGTCCGCGTCGAGCGCGGCGATCCAGCGGCGCCGTCCGTCCGGCAGGTCGTAGAAGTAGTCGGCGGCGTAAGGGCTGTTGAGGGGGTACGTCCGGTCCACTCCGTCGTACGACGGCACGGGCACCCGGCGCAGTCGCCGCTCGTAGCCGAAGTGCCAGGCCTCCTCCGCCGGTGCGAGGACCCGGCGTTCCTCCGGTACCGCGATGTTGGACCACCAGTAGGTGGGCGCGGGCCTCTCGTGCGGGTTGCGGATGCGGACGCCGACGTAGAGGAAGTCGGAGCCGTCCGGGAGCCAGAGGTCGACCTGGAAGGGGAGGTCGCGCAGGCGTTCCCACTCCCACAGGCGGAGCATCTCGCCGCCGTCGGGGGCGGGGACGCGGGCGGCGTGCAGGGGGGCGCAGGAGAGGGTGGTGTGGCCGGTGGCGCCGATGTTCCACTCGATGCCGCCGGAGAACCAGGCACCGTTGAGGGCGAAGTTCGCGGGCTGCAACACGGGGTTGCGGTACAGGAGTTCACGGTCGGTGGGCTTGTGGACGAGGGAGGCGATGCGGCCGCCGAGGGCGGGGAGGACGGTGGCGCGCAGCCGGTCGTTCTCGATCACGAGGGCGTCGATCCGGCGCGGTGTGCGGTGTCGGTCGTAGCCGTCCCGGACGCGGGTGGGCAGCAGGCTGCGGAGCGGTTCGTAGCCGACCTGGCGGGCCATGTCACGCGGGAGGTTCTCGCGGTCCCGGTGGTCAATACGGTGCGCCTCGTCGAGGGGACGCAGTGGGGGCAGCGGGTTGTCC
Source organism: Streptomyces sp. MBT65 (assembly GCF_016612545.1). Classification (GTDB taxonomy): domain Bacteria; phylum Actinomycetota; class Actinomycetes; order Streptomycetales; family Streptomycetaceae; genus Streptomyces. The sequence continues at coordinate 9,239 of NZ_JAENRY010000029.1, forward strand.
GGACCCAACTCGGCGGTGGGCAGGGTCAGTACCTCACGTCGGATCGTCGTCACGATCACCATGGAACCCGGCAACGGGGGTGGTGGCCAGAGGCGCAGCCGGTCAGGATTCCGCAAAGGCGGAAGCACGGGGAAATTCCGCGTGCGGTTCGTCCGCGCCGACGTAGAGTCGGGCGATCGACGGCACGGCGCGAGGAGTGGAACGGCGGATGGGCGAGCAGCACACGTACCGGGTGATCGTCCGGGGCACCTGGGACGCGCTGACCGAGGAGGCGCGGCAGCGGCTGCTGGGCGAGGCGGCGGAGCACGGGATGCTCAGCATGCGGTTCGCCGAGGAGGGCTCGCTCAGTTACGAGCCGGCGCCGCTCAAGCACTTCTCCTGGCGGTATGTGGTGGTGTCGGACTCGGCGGACGGCCCGGAGATGGCGGCGGCGCTCGCGGAGGACCGCGCCGAGACCGCGCTGAAGGACCTCGGCTACGGCTTCCGTGACCTGAGGTCGACGGTGACGGACCTGGACACGATGAAGGTCAACCGGAAGTCCGCATCTCGGCGGTGATCGCCCAGCGCTCGTGGTCGCGCCACGCGCCGTCGATGTAGATCATGTCCGGCGAGAAGCCTTCGAGCCGGAAACCGCAGGTGCGGGCGAGGGCGATCGAGGCGGCGTTGGTGGGCTGCACATTGATCTCCAGCCGGTGCAGCCGCATCGGCCCGAAGGCGTGCCCCACCACGAGGTTCATCCCCTCGCGCATCAGCCCGCGCCCGGACGCGTGCGCGAAGGCGCCGTATCCCAGGGCGCCGCACCGGAAGCCGCCCTCGACGATGTTGTTGATGTTGATGAACCCGGCGATGCCCCCGCCGTCCACCTCGCACACCAGGAACCCGGCCTTGGCCGGGTCCTGGATCAGCCGCCGTGCGTAGGCGGTGTACGCGTCCCCGTCGGCCGGCGGGAACAGCCACGGCTGGTGCAGATCCTTGCTCTCCCGGACCCGTGCGGTGAACTCGGCGCCGTCCTCGTAGGTGAAGTGGCGGATGCCCACGCGGGGGCCCTCGGCGAGATAGCGGGATGCGGTGTGCGGCATCCGGTCACCCTAGTGCCGGCTACCGGCGCCGGCGCATGAAATACCACCCGCACAGGGCGCCGATGACCGCCGTGCCCAGCAGCGCCATCCACAGGGGCATGGTGACCTCGGGGATCAGCAGGCGGATCTTCGTGGCGCGGGTGTTCTCGAAGATGAAGATCAGGGCCAGGACGGCGAGCAGCAGAACGGTGATCCGGGCGGGCGTCAGCACGCGTTCCCGCCGGCCGGTCCCGCCTGCGCTCTCGGTGGTCTTCGGGCTCATGCCTCCAGGGTGAGCCCGAATCGGCCATCACGCACGGTGAGGCTCAGTCCGCGACGACCGGCAGCTCCAGCACCCCCGTGTCCCGCGGCGAGCTGACCACCGTGACCGGCTTGATCCCCCGGTTCCCGATGTACGCGTCGTCGCTCGCCGCGATCACGAACCGCAGCCGGTGCCCCTTCGCGAACCGGTGCACGATCCCCGGCAGCGCGACCGTGAAGCGCTTCGTGACGTCCGGCACGCGGACAGGAGCGACCAAGCGGTGGACAAGGGTCTCGGTGCCGTCGGGCGCGAGATCGTAGAGCTTGGCGAAGAGGACGAGCCTGTCGGCGGCGTCGCCTGAGTTCTGCACGCGGCGCGCGGCCGGCGAGACCACCTTGAGTGTCGCCTTCGGGGCGCCCACGACGTCCGTCGTGCGGGTCAGGGGTGCGCCGGTCCAGCCGAGGAAGGTGCCACGGGTGTCGTACGGTGCCGGGTCCGGCAGGCCGGTCATCGCGCTCAGCGAGTTCTCCGAATGGCTCGTGGCGACAGGCCGGTTGACGTACTCACGGCTGCCACGCACCACCTTCGCCCGGTCGCCCACCAGCCTGCCGTCGCCGGACAGGTACAACTTCTGCTCGAGAGAAGGGAGTTGGTCCGCCGTGGCATAGGTGTCGGCCGGGTCGGTGATCCAGTCGCGGTAGTACGCGAAGGCCGGTCCGGTGTCCACGTCCGTCCGCCCGCGCAGATGGCGGTCGAACCAGGCCGCGATCCGCCGCCCGACATAGCTCGACTCCAACTCGCCCCGGCCGAGGTCGAGTTCACCGGCGGCCGCCCCACCACTGTGCCCCGACGACTGCCAGATCATCTCCGCCGTCGTCCCCTGCGCCTTCAGGGTCCTGTACGTCGCCGTCGCCTCGTTGAGGTTGAACAGGCTGTCGGCCTGCCCCTGGACGAGGAGCGTCGGCGCCTTGACCCGCTTCAGATACGACACCGGCGAGATACTGTGGGCGTACCCGAGCACGTCCGCCGTCGCCTTCGCCGAATACTTCCCGGAGTTCAGTGTGCGGATCAGGGCGCAGGCCTTGCTGACGAAGTGGGCGCAGGCGAGGGAGCCGATCCGGGTCGGATCGAGGCCCGGTGCGGTCAGGGGCCGCTTCTCGCCCATGAGGTAGAAGCCGTTGGTCCACTGCCACTTGAAGACTCCGGGCACGCTCCCGCCGTTGTCGGGGTCGAGGGAGTACGCCAGGTCGTGCCAGGTGACCATGGGGACGAGCGCGTCCACCCGGTGGTCCACGGCGGCCGTCGCCAACTGGACGGCGCCGCCGTACGATCCGCCGATCATGCCGACCCGGGGGTCCCCCCGCGCGTCGAGGGTCACGAAGTCCGCCCTGGTCCCGTCGTCGGCGGCGTGGGTGCCCGCGAGGAAGTCGACCAGTCCCGACGCTGCCGTACCGTCGATGTCCGGGTCGTCGAGCGAGATGAGACAGCCCGACTTCCCGAAACCCAGCCCGGAGTAGACGAGTCCGACGTAGCCGCGCCGTGCGAAGGTCCCGCCGATGGCGTCGGTGGACCCGTCGGACTTGCTGCCGCCGAAGCCGTTGGTCGCCAGTACGGCGGGCGCGGGGTGGGCGCGGTCCACGCCCGCGGGCCGGTACAGGTCTGCGTCGACCGCGCAGTCCCGGCCGCCCGCGCGGACGGTGAACCTCAGTGCGGTGACGGTGTATCGGTCCGTCGCGGCCGCACGGCCGGCGAGCGCGAACGGTGCGGTGAGGGTGAGCGGTGCGGTGAGCGCGAGAGCCAGCGCGGCGCGGATTCCGGGCACACGACGGAACACAGGGGACCTCCACAGTGAGGACAACCCGACGGAGAGGAAAGGGAGTTCGCCGGCAGCGGCACGACAGGCGGGCGGGCGGCTACCGCAGCGCGGGCTCGTCCAGCGTCAACGTGCCCGCGTCCGCGTCCAGTTCGGCCGCCACGCCCAGCGGTATCGTCAACGCCCCCTCGCAGTGCCCGAACCCGAACTCCTCCACCACCGGCACCCCGAGCCCGCCGAGCCGGTCGACCAGCACCGGGCGCAGCTTCTCGTACGGCCCGCAGCCCGCCCAGGAGCCGAGCGCGATCCCGGCGACGCCGTCCAGCCAGCCGCCGCGCAGGAGTTGGGTCAGCATCCGGTCGACGCGGTACGGCTGTTCGCCGACGTCCTCGATGAGCAGCAGTCCGCCGCGCGCACCGGCCATCGCGTGCGGGGTGCCGAGGTCGGTGGCGAGCAGGGCCAGGCATCCGCCGAGCGTGACGCCCCGGGCCCGTCCCGGCACCAGCACTCCGCCCCCGTCCGGGTCGGCCCGAACGGTCCGCACGGATTCCGGGTCGAAGAGGGTCGCCCTCAAGTGCTCCTGTGTGCGGGTGTTCTTGACGAAGTCGGCGCCGGCCGCGGCGGGCCCGTACAGGGTGACCAGGCCGAGCCGGGTGGCGAACGCCTGGTGCAGCACGGTGGGGTCGCTGAAGCCGACGAACACCTTCGGTCCGGCGGCGCGCATCGCCTCCCAGTCGAGGAGGTCGACGACGCGCTGCACGCCGTAGCCGCCGCGGGCGCACAGGACGGCGGCCACGGACGGGTCGCACCAGGCGTTCTGCAGATCGGCCGCGCGGTCGGCGTCGGTGCCCGCCAGATAGCCCAACTCGCCGTGCCGGTCGCGCACATGGGGTGCCACGACCGGGTCGAGGCCCCAGCCGCGCAGGATGTCGAGGCCCGCCTCAAGCCGTTCCTCGGACACCGGGCCGCTGGGCGCGACCACGGCGACGCGGGCGCCGGGGGCGAGTCGGAACGGCCGGACGAGTGCGGTCACTTGGTGAGCTCCAGGGTCGGGATGCCGGGCGGTCGGAGGCCGAAGACCTGTGCGTACAGGGAGAGTTCGGACTCCAGGCAGCGGATCACGGTGTCGGCGCGGCGGAAGCCGTGGCCCTCGCCCTCGAACGCGAGGTAGGCGTGCGGCACTTGGCGTCCGCGCATCTGTTCCAGGAGGCGTTCGCACTGGACGGGCGGGCAGATCACGTCGGCGAGTCCCTGCAGCAGCAGGAAGGGCGCGGTGATGCGGTCGGCGTGCTCGACGGGTGAGCGCTCGGTGTACCGGGCCGGCACCTCGGCGAGGGGTCCGACCAGGGTCTCCAGGTAGCGCGACTCGAAGTCGTGGGTCTCGCCCGAGGCCCAGTTGGCCAGGTCGAGGACGGGATACTTGATGGTGCCGCAGGCGTAGACGTCGGTCGTCACGAGGGACGCGGCGCTGGTCCAGCCGCCCGCGCTGCCGCCCCGGACGGCGAGCCGGGCGCGGTCGGCGGTGCCCTCGGCGGCGAGGGCGAGGGCGACGGCGGCGCAGTCCTCGACGTCGACGACACCCCACTGCTCGCGCAGCCGGTTGCGGTACTCCCGGCCGTGTCCGGTGGAGCCGCCGTAGTTGACCTCGGCGACGCCGATGCCGCGCGAGGTGAAGTAGGCGATCTCCAGGTCGAGGACGAGGGCCGACCGACTGGTGGGTCCGCCGTGCGCCCAGATGACGTACGGCGGCAGTTCGTTGCCGGGTGCGGCGCAACTCGGGCTGTGCGGTGGGTAGATGTGGGCGTGGATGTCGCGTCCGGCGGGGCCGGTGAAGGTGCGGATCTGCGGTTCGGGGTAGTGCGCGGGGTCCACGGGGTCGTCGTGGGCGGCGCCGATCACCCGTGCTCTGCCGGTGCGGGTGTCGAGTTCGACGACCTCGTAGGCGCTGCGCGGGCTGGCTCCGACGCCGACGATCCGCTCACCGTGCACCGCGAGGGTGGAGGCGAACTCGGTCCAGGGGCCGGCCGCGTCGACGACCTCACCGGTCTCCGGGTCCAGGACGCCGAGCAGGGCGGCGCCCCGGCCGTGCACGACGGCGATCAGGCCGCACTCCAGCGGTGCGAACCAGCGCTGGCCGAGCTTCCACAGCGGTCCGCCGAACTCCTCCTCGCGCGGGCACACCGGCTCGTGGTCGCGGTAGAGGTTCCACCAGCCGGTGCGGTCGCTGGCGTACAGCAGCGAGCCGTCGCATCCCCAGTCGACCTGCGCGATCGACTCCTCGGGGCCGCCGGCGACGGTCCGCGGCTCCCCGAACGTGCCGTCGTCCGTCACGTCGGCAAGCAGCAACTCCGTGCCGTCCCACGGCATCCGGGGATGATCCCAGGCGAGCCAGGCCGCCTTCCGCCCGTCGGGCGAGACACACGGCCCGGACACGAACCGGTGCCGGTCGTCGGTGAGTTCGCGTACGGCGCCCCGGTCCTCGGCGGCGGATCCGTCCAGCGGGACGGCGGCCAGGACGCGCCGTACGGCACCGGGTCCGTCGCCGGTGAACTCCTCCAGCACGCACCACACTTCACCCAGGTCCGGGCGCAACTGCGGTTCCGCCCAGCGGAGTCCGCCGCCCAGCCGCGACACGGGGGTGAGCGGGCGCGGCTCGCTTCCGGGGTCGTAGCGGTACAGGCGCTGGTCGGCGAAGTTCACGAACACCACGAGGGGTTGGCCGTTGCGCACCGCGCCGGTCCAGGGCCGGCCGCCGTACTCGATGACACGTGTGCGGACGTTCCACGGCGCGGGCAGCACCGATTCCTCGGAGCCGTCCGCGCGCCCGCGCACCAGGGTGCGGCGGCCGCCCTCGGTGGGCCGTGGTTCGGTCCACCAGGCCTCGTCGCCGACGAAACCGACCCACTCGGGGTGTCCGTCGTGGGCGGCGGCGAGCGCCGCGTCGATGGGCGAGGGCCACGAGCCGTACGCCAACGTCTGCACGTTCTCCCCCACTTGCTAGGCCGTCCTCAGGAAGCGGTCCAGGACCCGCACGCCGAAGTGGAGTGCCTCGACGGGGACCCGTTCGTCGACTCCGTGGAACAGCGCCTGGTAGTCGAAGCCCTCGGGGAGCTTCAGCGGTGCGAAGCCGTAGCCGGTGATGCCGAGGCGCGAGAACTGCTTGGCGTCGGTGCCGCCGGACATGCAGTACGGCACCACATGTCCCTCGGGCGCGAACTCCTCGACGGCGGCCCGCATCCGAGCGTATGTCAGCGAGTCGACCGGTGCCTGGAGGGCGACCTCGCGGTGGTGGAACTCCCAGTCGACGTCGGGTCCGGTGAGCCGGTCGAGGGTGGTGCGGAACTCGTCCTCGCCGCCCGGCAGATAGCGTCCGTCGACGTAGGCCACGGCCTCGCCCGGGATCACGTTGACCTTGTAACCGGCGTTCAGCACGGTCGGGTTGGCGCTGTTGCGGACGACGGGCTCGACGAGCTTCGCCGCCGGGCCGAGCTTGGCGAGGAGCAGGTCGACGTCGTCGAGGTCGGGGTCGATGCCGTACAGGGCGGCTAGTTCGGTGAGGGCCGCGCGGACGGTCGGGGTGAGCCGTAGCGGCCAGGCGTGTTCGCCGATGCGGGTGATCGCGGCGGCGAGCCGGGTCACCGCGTTCTCGCGGTTGACCTTGGAGCCGTGGCCCGCCCGGCCGTGCGCGGTCAACTTCAGCCAGGCGGTGCCGCGTTCACCGGCGGCGATGGGGTAGAGCTCCCGGCCGTAGCCGTCGTGGAAGGTGAACGCCCCTGATTCACCGATGCCTTCGGTGCAGCCCTCGAAGAGAGCGGCGTGCCGGTCGGCGAGGAAGCCGGAGCCGTCCTCGGCGCTCGCCTCCTCGTCGGCGGTGAACGCGATGACGAGGTCGCGCCGGGGTCGTACGCCCGCTCTGGCCCAGGCGCGGACGACGGCGAGGATCATCGCGTCCATGTTCTTCATGTCGACCGCGCCGCGCCCCCAGACGACCCCGTCGCGGATCTCCCCGGAGAACGGATGGACGGTCCAGTCCTCGGCCTGGGCGGGTACGACGTCCAGGTGACCGTGGACGAGGAGCGCGTCCGCCGAGGGGTCGGTGCCCTCGATACGGGCGACGACGTTCGTGCGGCCCTCGGTGCGTTCGAGGAGGACGGGTTCGAGGCCGGCGCCGGCCAGTCGCTCGGCGGCGTACTCGGCGGCAGGCCGCTCCCGGCAGTCGCCGCCGCCGCGGTTGGTCGTGTCGATGCGGATGAGGTCCGAGGTGAACGTGACGACCTCGTCCAGGGCCCGCTCGTCGATGTCAGCCATACTGCTCCTCCACCGCGGCCGAGACGATCGTGGTGACCGCCTTGAAGGTCCGGATGCCCTCGTACATGGTGTCGCTGGTGTAGGCGACCTTCCGCTCCCCGACCCTGCCGACACCGGGCACGACGGTCGCGGCCAGCGCGAGGTGCTCGGCGTCGAATTCCAGGGCGACGGTGAACGGCCCGCCCCTGACCGGTTCCTGACGGACCGCCAGCTTCGTCGCCTCCCTCGCCGCCGCGCGGATGTCGGCGGCCGTCCTGGCCGGTGTCCGGCACACGGCCGCGTACCGCGACACATGGTCCTTGACGGCCACCTTCAGCGCCCCGGGTGCGTACCCGAGGGCGTCCTCGCAGGCCACGTCGTCACCCGTGACAAGGACCACCGGTACCCCGTACTCGGCGACGACATGCGCGTTGAGCAGACCCTCGCTCGCGCGGACGTCGTTCAGCCACACACCGGTGATCGAGTTCGCGAGGTAGGTGTGGGCGAGGACGCCCTCCATGCCGGCGCCCGCGTGGTAGCCGACGAACGCGATGCCGTCGATGTCGCCGTGCTGCACGCCCTCCACCATGGAGAGGGACTTGTGGCGTCCGGTGAGCATCTCGGTGCGCTCGTCGAGGTGCTCCAGGAGCAGGTTGCGCATCGTCCAGTGCGCCTCGTTGACGAGTACCTCGTCGGCGCCGCCGTCGTAGAAACCGAGGACGGCCGCGTTCACGTCCGAGGTGAACATCGATCGGCACCGCTCCCACTGCGGTGTGCCCGGCAGCACGTCGGCCGGCCAGGTGACGCCGGTGGCACCCTCCATGTCGGCGCTGATGAGGATCTTCATGGTGCGTCACGTTACGCGTCGGCGAGGAAAGTTCCTACGGGCCGAGAATCCGACATGCCCAGTCCCTGACACCGGGGAGTCAGGACGGCCGAGTGCAGGCAAGGGTGCGTCCCGGGCCCGCTCAGCGCATGACCGCCCGCGTCAGGGCCGATGTGCTCACCGAGTCCGGACTCAACCGGGTCGCACCCGACACCGGCTGGTCGGCGACGACCACGAAGCGGACCTGCGGGACGTGTCCGGCGGCCAGCCGGGACGCCACGGCGGAGCGCGCCGTGGCGCCGGTGGTGACGATCGTGGAGCAGCGCAGCTGGACGAGGGTGTTGACGTAGGCGGCCGCCTTCCCAGCCGCGGGCAGGCGGTAGCGCTGCACCACCACGTTCGTGCTGCTCGCCCTCGCCATGTTCCGCATGGCCGCCCAGGTGCCCGTCGGGTCCGTGTCGGTGGACGTCAGAAGGCAGGCCCGGGTGGCGGTGTCGACGTGCGACACCGGCGCGGGCGGCGTCGCGTCGGCACCGGATTCCGAGGGCAGGAGCAGCGCCACGAGGCCGGCCACGGCAAGCAGCACCGCGGCGCCCGCGCCGAGAACGACCCACCACCGTCGACGAGACGGGCGGTGGGCACGATCAGAAGCCTTCAAGGTCAGCGTCCTTGTCGAGGTCGATCCGGTCTGCCGGTATCCGCAATTCAGCTCAACGATTCGAAGAACGGGCGACCGGGCGCGAAGTTGCGAGAACACACCGTCACGTCCTCGCCCCTGAGGTAAGCCACCAACCATTCGCCGAACGTCATCTCGTGCAGTGTCCAGGCCGGACTGTCGAGCTCCGCCACCACGACGCGCCAGGGTGACGAGGAGCCGTCCGGGACGCGCAGGAAAACCCATTCCCCCGTCTTGGCCAACGCGACCGGCATCAACTCACCGGGGTTCGCCCCTGCCGGACCGGGCAGGTACTCCACCATGTCTTCCTCGCGCCAGAGTTCGAGATCCCCCCTGATCAATTCTCCCAGGTTGTGCAGAAGATGGCCGGCGGGGTGCTTCAGATACAGTTGATTGTTGATCTGGACCGAACCGTAGGCATCCACGATCTCACGGAAGTCCGCCGGGAATTCGATTCCGAACTCCCGCTTCATTTCAATCCATGGCGCCGGATCCGTCCAGTTGAATCCGGGTTCGCCCAGCAAAGCTCGGATCTCTGCGAATGTTGCCACCACTAGACCTCTTTAGCATTTCGAACCGATGCCGGTCTTGGAGTTGATCGCAGTGCATGAATAACTGTCCACGATCCCTCCCCCGCGTCGGACAGGGTCAAGGTGGCCAGATCGCCCTGGGCGGAGGTGCCCGAACTGACGGTGGGGCTGGGAGTGGCCGTCGGGTCGTCGGTGGCGTCGGCCTGGAGGGCGGAGGCGGCCTTGGTCTCGGTCGTCCAGGTCAGGGCAGCGGGTACGACCGAGCCGGCGCCGCTCCCCCGCAGCGCGGACTGCCGTACGGAGCCGTCCGCCCCCGTGGAGGACGCGAAGGACACCCCGAGGGAGTTCGCCTTCTCGTGCCAGCGGTCGTCGGCGGTCTTCGTGACGGCGGTGTCGATGGACTTCCAAGTCCCGGAGGAATCCCGGTAGTTGATCCTGGACTGCGACATCTTCCGGGTGAAGGACCCGTCGGCGTTCTGGAAGTAGTCGAACTGCGCGCCGGACTTCGCGGCCACGCGCTTGCTCGTCTTCGCGTCGAAGCCCACGGACGCATTGCCGGAACGTTCCTTCTTGGCCTGCGTGCTCGGCGCCTTCCAGGTGGCCAACTGCCCCTTGCCCTTGCCCGGCGCCTTCCCGGCAGGCCGCCCCTTGCCTGCCTTCGCGGCGCGTACGTCATGCGCGGAACCGGTCTGGGACCGGGGCCCCGAACCGTCCGCGCCCGACAGCCACTTCCACACCTGGTTCAGCCCGGCGCCCAGCGAGGCCGACGGACGCGTCGCCGCGTAGGCCGCACCGCCCTCCTGCGCCCAGAAGCACACCAGCAACGGCACCACAGCCAGCCACACACGCCACCGCGAGAGCGGACGCACCCCACCCACCGACCCTTTACGCATCGCACCCCGACAGGAGCAGCCGATGCGTCAGGTCGACCCCCGTGATCACGCAGGCTGCGGCACCAAGTTGTAAGCGCGGTGTGAAGGCGCAGGCAAGATCACTTGTGCGAGTCCAGCACATCCCTTTACCAAGGCACGGGACGTTCCACAGGGTCGCAGCCTTCCGTTCGCCGTTCCGTCACCCCACAGCCATGTGCGCAACCGGCAGCCCACACCCTTCCCGCACCCCACCACACATCACGCAAGAATTTGCGTGACTTGCGTTCACTTTCATTCCCTTGGCGCAAGTGAATGCAAGCTTTCCTCGCCGCTACCAGCAGGCGATGAGCGCTTCTGGTGAATATTGCGCTGTTCCAGAGGTAGACCCATTCAAAGCCCTCTGCAATATTTCGATGAAACAACGCAAAATTCTGCCTCTCAGGGACATCACGGTCCGCTCCACCCCGCACCTTTCTGCTCCTGCACCACTCCCCAGGAACGAGCCGCCCTCGCCGCCCCACCGGTGCGCGAGCCTCCGCAGGAAGTGATCCCGTATGACGCGACCGATCAGACCGACTCGACACAAGCAGAGATCTCCAGGGCGGCGCGCGGCGCTCGCCGCGCTCGCCTCCGCCGTCATGGTGCTGGGCCTGCCCGCCGTCGGCGCGCACGCGGCCGGTGGTCCCAACACCGCCGCGGAGAAGGCGACTTCGGCCGGCAGCACCCGCGGCACCCACAAGGCCGCCAACGTCACCGACGGCGACACCGACACCTACTGGCAGGCCGGGAAGAAGTCGGCCCAGTGGGTGCAGACCGACCTCGGCAAGAGCGAGCGCGTCCGGCAGGTCGTGCTGCGGCTGCCCGAGGGCTGGCAGACCCGCAAGCAGACGCTGGCGCTCCAGGGCAGTGCGGACGGCAAGAGCTTCGCCACGCTCAAGACGTCGGCGCAGTACGTCTTCAGTCCCGGCAACGACAACACCGTGAAGATCTCGGTCCCCGCGACCCTCGCCCGGTACGTGCGGGCCGACTTCAGCGCCAACTCGGTAGCCGGTACCGCCCAGTTGGGCGAGATGCAGGTCCTCACGGCCGCCGCCTCGACCCCCAACCTCGCCCAGGGCAAGCCCTTCAGCGAGAGCGGGCACGCCGATGTGTACGGCGCGGCCAACGCCGGTGACGGCAACCGCAACACCTATTGGGAGAGCACCAACAACGCGTTCCCGCAGTGGCTCCAGGTCGACCTCGGCTCGTCGGTCAAGGTCAACCAGGTGACGTTGCGGCTGCCGAGCGGCTGGCCGAGCCGCAGCCAGACCTTCAAGGTCCAGGGCTCGACCGACAACTCCAACTTCACCGACCTGACGGCGTCGAAGGCGTACACCTTCGACAGCACGAACGACCAGTCGACGACCATCAGTTTCGACGCGACGACGACGCGGTACGTGCGCGCGCTGTTCACCGCCAACACCGGCTGGCCCGCCGGGCAGGCGTCCGAGCTGGAGGTCTACGGACCGGCGACCGGCGACACCCAGGCGCCCACCGCGCCGGGCAGTCTGAGCTACACCGAGCCGGCCACCGGGCAGATCGAGCTGAACTGGACGGCGGCCACCGACGACACCGCCGTGACGGGCTACGACGTCTACGCCAACGGGCAGTTGAGGTCGAGCGTCGCCGGGAACGTCCTGACGTACACGGACACCCAGCCGGCCGGCAGCGACATCACGTACTTCGTGCGGGCCAAGGACGCGGCGGGCAACGTGTCCGCCAACAGCAACAGCGTGACCCGCAAGGGGACTTCGGGCGACACCCAGGCCCCCACCGCGCCCGGCAACCTCGCCTACACCCAGTCGGGCAACGACGTGAAGCTGACCTGGCAGGCATCGAACGACAACGTCCAGGTGACCGGCTACGACGTCTACGCCAACGACCAGGTCATCAAGTCCGTTGCCGGTGCCGTGACTTCGTACACCGACACCCCGTCGGCGACGGCCACGGTCACCTACTACGTGAAGGCGAAGGACGCCGCCGGGAACGTGTCGGTGGCGAGCAACAGCGTCACCCGGGCAGGCAACGGCGCGGGCTCCGACCTCGCGCAGGGCAAGCCCATCGAGGCCTCCTCGTACACGTTCACCTATGTCGCCGCGAACGCCAACGACGGCCAGATCGCGACCTATTGGGAGAGTGGGGGCGGCGCCTACCCGGCGACCCTCACCACCAAGCTGGGTGCCAACGCCGACCTCAGCCAGGTCGTCGTCAAGCTCAACCCCGATGCCGCGTGGTCGACGCGGACGCAGAACATCCAGGTGCTCGGCCGCGACCAGGACGCGACCGCGTTCACGAGTCTTGTCGCGGCGAAGGACTACGTCTTCAACCCGGCGAGCGGCAACACGGTGACCATCCCGGTCTCCGGCGCGGCAGCCGACATCCAGCTCAAGTTCGCCTCCAACACCGGCGCCCCGGGCGGGCAGGTCGCCGAGTTCCAGGTGATCGGCACCCCGGCCGCCAACCCGGACCTCAAGGTCACCGGCATCACCAACTCCCCCGCCGCGCCGGTCGAGTCGGACGCCATCAGCCTGACGGCGACGGTCACCAACAGCGGCAGCAAGGCGTCCAAGGCCACCGACCTGAACTTCACGCTCGGCGGCACGAAGGCCGCCACGGCGGACGTCCCGGTCCTCGCGGCCGGCGCGTCCACGACGGTCACCGCGAGCATCGGCACCCGGGACGCGGGCAGTTACCCGCTCGGCGCCGAGGTGGACCCGTCCAACAAGGTCATCGAGCAGAACGAGGGCAACAACGTCTTCACCGCCCCCGCCCCCCTCGTCGTCAAGCCGGTCTCCAGCTCCGACCTGGTCGCCGCGCCGGTCGCCTGGACCCCGTCCAGCGCCTCGGCGGGCGACAACGTCACGTTCACCGTGGCCATCAAGAACCAGGGTTCGGTGGCCTCGGCCGCCGGCGCCCACGGCGTCACCCTGACGGTCCTCGACGCAGGCGGCGCCACCGTCAAGACACTCACCGGTTCCTACAACGGCACCATCGCCGCCGGCCAGTCGACCGCACCCGTCAGCCTCGGCTCGTGGACGGCCGTCAACGGCAAGTTCTCCGTCAGGACCGTCATCGCCGACGACGCCAACGAACTCCCGGTCAAGCGGACCAACAACACCACCGCACAACCCCTGTTCGTCGGCCGCGGCGCCGACATGCCGTACGACATGTACGAGGCCGAGGACGGCACCGTCGGCGGCGGCGCCACGGTCGTCGGCCCCAACCGCACGATCGGCGACATCGCGGGCGAGGCGAGCGGCCGCAAGGCCGTCACCCTCAACTCGACGGGCCAGTACGTCGAATGGACCACCCGCGCGGCCACCAACACCCTGGTGACCCGCTTCGAGATCCCGGACGGCACGACCACGACACTCGACGTCTATGTCGACGGCCAGTTCCTCAAGGCGATCGACCTGACCTCCAAGTACGCCTGGCTGTACGGCAACGAGACCGCGCCCGGCAACGCGCCGAGTGCCGGAGCCCCGCGCCACATCTACGACGAGGCGAATCTGTTGCTGGGCAGGACAGTTCCGGCGGGCTCCAAGATCCGCCTCCAGAAGGACGCGGCCAACACCTCCACCTACGGCATCGACTTCATCAACCTCGAACAGGCCACGGCCGTCCCGAACCCGGACCCGGCCGCCTACGCGGTCCCGGCCGGCTTCTCCCAGCAGGACGTGCAGAACGCCCTCGACACGGTTCGGATGGACACCACGGGCAAGCTCGTCGGCGTCTATCTGCCGGCCGGTGACTACGAGACCTCCAGCAAGCTCCAGGTCTACGGCAAGGCGGTCAAGGTCGTCGGGGCCGGGTCGTGGTTCACCCGCTTCCACGCTCCCGCCTCGCAGGAGAACACCGACATCGGCTTCCGGGCCGAGGCGACCGCGAACGGCTCGTCGTTCACCGGCTTCGCCTACTTCGGGAACTACACCTCCCGAATCGACGGCCCGGGCAAGGTGTTCGACTTCTCCAACGTCTCCAACATCACCATCGACGACATCTGGGTCGAGCACATGGTGTGCATGTACTGGGGCGCCAACACCGACAACATGACCATCAAGAACTCCCGCATCCGTGACACGTTCGCCGACGGCATCAACATGACGAACGGCTCCACGGACAACCACGTCGTCAACAACGACGCCCGCGCCACGGGCGACGACAGCTTCGCGCTCTTCTCGGCGATCGACGCGGGCGGCGCCGACGAGAAGAACAACCTCTACGAGAACCTGACCTCGACGCTCACCTGGCGTGCGGCCGGTATCGCCGTCTACGGCGGCTACAACAACACCTTCCGCAACATCAGGGTCGCCGACACCCTGGTCTACTCCGGCATCACGATCTCCTCGCTGGACTTCGGCTACCCGATGAACGGCTTCGGGACCGATCCGACGACGATCGAGAACGTCTCCCTGGACAGAACCGGCGGCCACTTCTGGGGCTCGCAGGTCTTCCCGGCCATCTGGGCGTTCTCGGCCTCGAAGGTCTTCCAGGGCATCCGCGTCAACGACGTCGACATCGACAACTCCACCTACGGCGGAGTGATGTTCCAGACCAACTACGTGGGCGGACAACCGCAGTTCCCGGTGAAGGACACGATCTTCACCGACATCTCCATCACCAACTCCAAGAAGAGCGGAGACGCGTTCGACGCCAAGTCCGGGTGGGGCATCTGGGCCAACGAACTGCCCGAACCGGGTCAGGGACCGGCCGTCGGCTCGGCCACCTTCGTCAACCTGCGGATGAGCGGCAACGCCCAGGACATCCGCAACACCACGTCCACCTTCACGATCAACGTCCAGTGACTCCGACCACCACCCCATGACGCGGGGCCGCTCTTCCTGACAAGGGCGGCCCCGTTTCGTGCTGTTGGCGTACCTACCAGCCGACGGCGACCAGGAGCCACTGCGGGTCGGCGTGCGAGACGAAGGAGGACTGGCCCGCCACGTCGTCGTAAGGGAAGCCGTAGGCAAGCTGGTTGATGGCGTTGTCGTGCCAGAACTTGGCGTAGTAGTTCGCGGGCGCCGCCTTGTAGAACTGCGCCGGGTCGGACTGCTGCGACGCCGGCAGGGTCGCCACATGGCGGTTGAGGGCCGCGCACATATTGGGGTCGGCGGCCAGCGAGCCCGCGCAGCCGAAGATGTCGGAGGTGGCCGCGTTCACGCCCACCGACTGGGCGTACGACGTGAAGTAGCCGGAGTTGGCGCCGCCCGCACGGAAGCTCGGGTCGCTGCCGGGCGCGATGATCCGGTACGGCGCCTGGGTCTGGGCCAGCACCTTGAACTGGGCCGGCACCGCGTCGGTGAAGCGCTGGAAGGTGGTCGCGCGGTCCTCGGCGAAGGTCGCCCGGTTCTCGCCGACCTCGGTGTCGTAACCGTCCTTGCTGTGCAGGCGCATGGCGAGCTTGAGGCCGAAGGCGTCGACACGGGTGGTGTTGCCGTTGAAGACGTTGCCGCCGACCGTGAACTCGATGAAGTCGTAGTACGCGCTGGTGGGCGAGCCGAGGTAGAAGTACATCCGGCCCGCGGAGTTGGCGGACATGTCGAGGTAGGGCTGTTCGGCGATGGAGTGCGTCTGCCCGTTGAAGCTCCAATACACCTGGCTGTCGGGGTACTTGCCGTTGGTGCGGTTGAGGATCTTCACCTCCACGGCGTTGTTGGCCGCCGGGATGTCGGTCGTGCTGCCCCAGAAGTCGTCGGGCGGGGTGGTGCTTCCGGGGCCGTACACCTGGAACTCCCAGAGGGAGTAGCCCCATTGGGTGGCCCGGGCGGTGCCGTAGAGGCGGACGTAGCGTCCGCTACCGGTGACGGTGAGGTTCTGGGTGCCGCCGGTGGCGGTCGTGGTGGAGTAGATCGTGGTCCAGGTGGTCGCGTCGGTCGAGGTCTGGATCTGGTAGCCGGTGGCGTACGCGGTCTCCCAGTTCAGCGAGACACGGGTGAGCTGCTGGACGGAGCCGAGGTCCACCGACAGCCACTGCGGATCGGCGAAGGCGGAGGACCAGCGGGTGCCGGTGTTCCCGTCGACGGCCGCGCTCGCGGGGAAGGACGCGTTCTCGGTCGAGGACGCGGTCGCGGGCCGCCCCTGGGACAGCAACTGGTCGGCGGCGCGGGCGGGCGAGGGCGACAGGGCGGCGAAGAAGGCGACGATCAGGACGACGACCAGACCGAGAGCCGTACGGGAGCGCACGGCGGCGGTCGGAGGTCTGGCGGATGTCTGCATGGGGGGTCTCCTCAGTTGGGTTGGGAGCGCTCTCCCCGGGTTGTAGTCCCGCCCCTGCCCGCCGTCAACAACTGAAGCCGAATCAGCGGGAGTTCGCCGATGCGGGCTCTCCTGGCGAGGCCTCCGTTCAGATTCCGACCGCGGAACCCGCTCCGACCGACCCCGCTCCTCCATCACTTGACGCGTCCGGTACGGACCTTTCCGCAGGTGGCAGAGTGGTCCCCGGAACATCGCACGCACCGCGAGAACAGCCTTGGGAGAGTAGTCCGTTGAACTCCGGAACCCCGGTCCCCGACAGCTACTACGAGCGCACCGACGAGCACCGCTACAAGCCCACCGCCCACGCGGGCGGCGCCTGGGACACCGCCGAGCTGCACTTCAGCCCGCTCGGCGGACTCGTCGTCCACGCCATCGAGCGCGCGCGGGCCGCCCGGCCGGAGAGCGGTCTCGTGCTGTCGCGGATCAGCTACGACATCCTCGGCAGGCTCGCCCTCGACGAGTGCGAGATCCGGGTGGAGACCGTCCGCCCCGGCCGCACGATCGAGCTGGTCGAGGCCGTGGTGCTGGTCGCCGACCGGCCGGTGGTGCGGGCCCGGGCCTGGTTCCTCGCCACGGTCGACACCGCCGCCGTCGCGGGCGGCCCCGACCAACTGCTCACCCCTCCCGAGCAGTTGGCCCCCTGGGAGATGAGCGCGCTGTGGCCCGGCGGCTACATCGCCTCCGTGGACGTACGCCCGCTCGCTCCACCCCTGCCGGGCCGTACGACCGCCTGGATCTCCACCCGGCACGCCCTCGTCGCGGGCGAGCCCAGCAGTCCGCTCGCGTCCTACCTCGCGCTCGTCGACACCGCGAACGGCATCGCCGTACGACAGCCGCCGACCGCCTGGATCTACCCGAACGTCGACCTGACCGTCCATCTGCACCGCCGACCCGAGGGCGACTGGACGGGGCTGGACACGACGGTCACCTTCGGTCCCACCGGGCAGGGTCTGACCAGCACCGTGCTGCACGACGTCAACGGCCCGGTGGGACACGCGCTCCAGATGCTCACCGTGCGGCCCGTGCCGGGCCGGTGAGCGCGGGCGCTACCGCGCGGTCCAGCCGCCGTCCACCGTGAGGGTCGTGCCGGTGACGAAGCGGGACGCGTCGGAGGCGAGGAAGACGGCTGCGCCACCCAGCTCCGCCACATCGCCGACGCGGCCCAACGGCGTGCTGTCGACGATGCGTTCACCCCAGCGACTGGCCAGCAGACCGGAGCTGAGGTCGGTGTGGAAGTAGCCGGGCGCGAGGGCGTTGACCCGCACCCCGCGGTCGGCCCACTCCACGGCGAGGGACTTGGTGAGCGCCTCGACCCCGCCCTTGCTGGCCGCGTAGGCGGCGATCCGCTCGAAGCCGGTACGGGCGTGCACCGAGGAGACGTTGACGATCGAGCCCGAGCGCTGCTCCAGCATCACCTTGCCGGCCTCGCGGCAGCAGTAGAAGGTGCCCTGGAGGTTGACGTCGAGGACCTGCTGCCAGTCCTCGTCGGTGACGCGCTCGCTGCGCGTGAAGTGGGGACTCGTCCCTGCGCAGTTGACCACCGCGTCGAGGCGGCCGGTGTCGTCGGTGATGCGCTCGACGATGGTCCGTACGGCGGTGGAGTCGGCGACCGAGCCGGGCAGCACCAGCACCTTGCCGCCGTGCGCGGCGAGTTCGCCCTCCAGGCTCTCAAGGTCCGCCGCGGTACGGGCCGTTGCCGCGACGGTGGCGCCCGCCTGGGAGAGGGCGACGGCGATCGCCCGCCCGAGTCCCTTCCCGGCGCCCGTCACCCACACCGTCCGCCCGTCGAGCCGGAGTTGAGCGTTCACGTCCTTGAGGTCGGTCATGGCTCAGCCCTCCGTGGGAATGTCGCGCAGGGTCCGCTTGAGGACCTTGCCGGACGGGGTGCGGGGCAGCTCCTCGACGATGTCGAAGCGGGCCGGCACCTTGAACTTGGCGAGCCGGGCCCGGCAGAACTCCCGCAGCTCCTCCGCGCCGGCGCCCTCACCGGGCCTGAACACCACGAAGGCGCGCGGGACTTCACCCCAGCGGGGATGGTTGAGCCCGACCACGGCGGCCTCCAGGACGGCCGGGTGCTCGTACAGCACGCGCTCCACCTCGGGCGTCGCGATGTTCTCGCCGCCCGAGACGATCATGTCCTTCTTCCGGTCGTCGATGTAGAGGAAGCCGTCCTCGTCGACGTGTCCGATGTCGCCGGTGTGGAACCAGCCGTCCCGCAGCGCCGCTGCCGTGGCCTTCTCGTCGCGCCAGTACCCGGCGAAGACCTTCGGCCCGCGCAGGGTGATCTCACCCAGCTCACCGGCCGGAACCTCGACGCCCGTGTCGTCGACGATCCGCACGCGCGTGTGCGGCACGGGACGCCCGACCGAGCCCAGCTTGGACAGCGCGTGCTCGCGGTCGAGGAAGGTGTCGCCGGAGACGGTCTCGGTCAGGCCGTAGGCGTCGGCGAACCAGGCGTTCGGGAACGCGGTCATGATGCGCCGCAGCACCGGTTCGGGGGTCTTCTCGCCGCCGCCGAGGATGAAGCGCACCGAGCTGGTGTCGTACTCCTCGCGGTCCGGGACCTCGAGCACCGCGTTGACCATGGCGGGCGCCAGCCACACATTGGTGACCCGGTGCTTCTCGATCGCGTCCAGGACGCCCTGGGGGTCGAACTTCCGCTGGAGCACGACTCTTCCGCCCGCGTACAGCACCCCGAGGGCCGGCATGTCCAGACCGCCCACGTGGTAGAGCGGCCCGCACACCAGCGTCGTGTCCGCCGCCGTCAGGCCGAAGTGGACGATGTGCGCGAGGTTCTTGGCCTCGAGGTTTCCGTAGGTGATGCGGACGCCCTTGGGACGTGAGGTGGTCCCGGAGGTGTACATGAGCCGCTGGAGATCGTCGAGTTCGACGTCCACGGGCTCGACCCGCTCCCCCTTGTGCCGGGCCAGCAAGTCCTCGTAGTCGGCCCACGGCTCCTCGGGCGGCTCGCCCCCGCCGATCAGGATCCGGTGCTCCAGATCGGTCAGACACCCGGCGCTGCGCTCCACCGCCCGGACGAACTCCGGCTCGGTGACGATCACCTTGGCCTGGGCGTGGCCCAGGATGTACTGCCACTCCTCTTCCGAGAGGCGGTAGTTGAGCGGCAGGAAGACCGCGCCGAGCCGGTTGGTGGCGTGCACCAGCTCCAGGAACTCGGGCTGGTTGTAGAGCAGCAGACCTACGACATCGCCGCGCCCGACCCCCAGCTCGGCCAGGCCGGCCGCCAACTGATTCACGCGCTCGTGCAGTTGACGGACGGTCAGAGAACGCTCGTCCTGGACGACGGCCACGGCGTCGGGCCGCTGCGCCAGGTGGTAATCGAGGATGCTCGCGAAATTGTGCACGGCTCACTCTCGCTCTGTGGTGTTCGGCGCTGAACACGGCTCGACCACGGCTCATGGGGCACACCGGATCCCGACCGGTCGGTTGCCCACTCACATAATTTAGTGTACCCCTTGGTCTATAAAACCTATGAGCCGCACTTTACGACGGCACGTGCGCATCGACAACCACCCCGGCGCACGTGCCGCCGCTTCCGCCGCTCCCACCGACGAGGAGGGTTCCCACGTGCCACGCATCCGGCTGGACACCGAAGGACCGGTGGTCACGCTCCGCCTCGACAACCCGCCGATGAACGCCTTCGACTCCGCACAGAGAGAGGAGCTGTCCGCCCGCGTACGCGAGCTGGCGGACTCCCCCGCCGTACGGGCCGTGGTGCTCTACGGCGGCGAACGGCTCTTCGCCGCCGGCGCCGACATCAAGGCCCTGGCCGCGATGGGGCCGGAGGAGATCCGCGGCTGGAACCGCGCTCTGCAACGCACCTTCGACGAGGTGTCACGGTTGCCCATGCCGGTGATCGCGGCGGTCACCGGCTATGCCCTCGGCGGCGGCATGGAACTGGCCCTGGCCGCCGACTACCGGGTGGCGGCGGAGGACGCGGTCTTCGCCCAGCCGGAAGTACAGCTGGGGATCATGCCGGGCTCGGGCGGTACCCAGCGGCTCGCCCGCCTGATCGGCCCGGCCCGCGCGAAGAACCTCCTGATGACCGGCCGCAGGGTGAGGGCGGACGAGGCGCTACGGCTGGGGTTGGTGGACGAGGTCGTCCCGGCGGGCTCCGCTCTGGACGCCGCCCTGACCTACGCCCGCCGCCTGTCCGAGGGCCCACCGGCCGCCCTGGAGGCGATCAAGGATGCGGTGGACCACAGCACGGACGCGAGCATGGCGGCGGGGCTGGCCCTTGAACGCGCCCTGTTCACGGGGGTGTTCGGCACGGAGGACGCGAGCACGGGCCTCCACGCATTTCTGAACAAGGGCAGGAAGAGCGCCCCGTAAGGGGATCGGGCTGTATCAATGTGCGGCTCCGCCGCGTGGGCGCGACCAGCGACAACGAACCCGCAGACGAAAGGGGCGGAAACATGGAGGCACTCGTCTGGCACGGTGCACAGGACCTACGTCTCGAAGAGGTGCCCGAACCGTCCGACCCGGCCCCGCACGAGGCCGTCGTAGAAGTGTCGTGGTGTGGGGTGTGCGGCACAGACCTGCACGAGTACCTGGAGGGCCCCCACATGATCCGGGAGGGCCCCCACCCGCTCACCGGCACCAAGCCACCCCTCGCCCTGGGCCATGAACTCAGCGGCACAGTGGTCGCGTTGGGCGCCCCCGTCCCCGGCATCGAGATCGGCGACCGCGTCACCGCGGACCCCGTCTGGCGCTGCGGCACGTGCTTCTGGTGCACGCGCGGCGAGTACCACATCTGCCCCAAGAGCGGCTCCGTGGGCCTCGCCTCCCCCGGCGGCTTCGCCGAACGGGTCACCGTCCCGCTGGCCGGCCTGACCCGCCTCCCGGACAACGTGAGCGACGAACTCGCCGCCGTGGCCGAGCCGTTGGCGGTCGGGCTGCACGCGGTGACCCGCGCCGGGGTCAAGCCGGGCGACAACGTCCTCGTGGTCGGCGGTGGCCCGATCGGCGTGGCAGTCGTCCTCGCGGCCCAAATCGCGGGCGCCGCGGGCCTGTTCGTGAGCGAACCCCTCGCGGGGCGGCGCGAGATGCTGCTCGGCATCGGCGTCACCGAGGCCTTCGACCCGCGCGCGAGCGACGTACGGCGTGAGGTGTTCCTGCGAACGAACCGCATCGGCCCGGACGTCGTCATCGACGCGACCGGTGTGCCCGCGCTCGCGGGCCAGGCCGTGTCGATCGTGCGGCGCGGCGGTCGGGTCGTGCTGGCCGGGGTCGGGCACGGCAGCGTCGAGTTCGACATGGGCCAACTCGTGTTCTACGAGCGGTCGGTGGTCGGCACGCTCGGCTACAACTTCGACATCCCGCGGGTGATCGATCTGATGAGCACCGGACGGCTGGACGCCTCCGCCCTGATCACCGGCCGTTTTCCGCTCTCGGGAGGAGCCGGTGTCTTCGAGGACCTGGCGGCCGACCGCGCCAAGCACCTGAAGGTGCTGCTGACCCCGAAGGGACTGTGACATGGACTTCGACCTGCCCGAGGAGACCCTCGCTCTCCAGGACATGGTCCGCGAGTTCGCGGCCAACGAGATCACGCCCCACGCGGCCGAGTGGTCCGAGAACGAGATCTTCCCCACCAAGATCTTCACCAAGCTGGGCGAACTCGGCCTGATGGGCATGCTGGTGCCGGAGGAGTACGGCGGGGCGGGCTCGGACACGGTCACCTATGTCGCGGTGATGGAGGAACTCGGCGCCGCCGACCAGTCGGTGGCCTCCTCGTGGAACGCGCACTCGACGATCGGCACGCTGCCGTTGCTCGCGTACGGCACCGAGGAACAGAAGCACCGCTGGCTGACCCCGCTGGCGAAGGGCGAGGCGATCGGCGCGTTCGGGCTGACCGAGCCGGAGGCCGGCTCCGACGCGGCCGGGATCGCGACCACCGCCCGCCGGGCGGACGGGGGTTGGGTGATCAACGGCACGAAGATGTTCATCACCAACGCGGGCACCGACATCAGCCAGGGCGTCACCCTGCTGGCCACGACCGGCAAGGGCGCGGACGGCCGTAAGGGATACGCGACCTTCTACGTCCCGACGGGCACGCCCGGTTACACGGTCGGCGCGAAGCTGAAGAAGCTGGGCTGGCACGCCATGGACACAAGGGAGTTGGTGTTCACCGACTGCTGGGTCTCCGACGAGCATCTGATCGGCGAGGAGGGCAACGGCCTCAAGCAGTTCCTGTCCGTGCTCGACGGCGGCCGGATCAGCGTGGCCGCGCTGGGTCTCTCGCTGGCCAAGGCGGCACTGGGCCTCGCGGTCAAACACGCCAAGGAACGGCACCAGTTCGGACGCCCGCTCTCCGACTTCCAGGCGGTCGCGCACAAGATCGCGGACATCGGTACGGAGTACCAGGCGGCCCGCTGGATGGTGTACCGCGCCGCGTGGCTCGCCGACCAGGGCCGTCCGCACAGCACGGAAGCCGCGATGGCCAAGCTGTACGCCTCCGAGGTCGCCAACCGGGCCGCCTCGCAGGCACTTCAGATCCACGGCGGCTACGGGTACGTACGCGAGTCGGAGATCTCCCGTTTCTACGCCGACGCCAAGATCCTGGAGATCGGCGAGGGCACCAACGAGATCCAGCGCAATGTCATCGCCAAGGCCCTCGTCAAGGGCGCGTGAGGCGACGGGTCCCGCGGTGCGCCGAAGCGGCGGCGCACCGCGGATCCGGTCAGCTCGCGACGGAGACCGACTCCGACTCCCACAACGCCTCGGGATCGAGGGGCAGTTCGGGCCTGGCCCGCTTGAACTCGGCGGCCAGCGCCTCGACATCGGGCAGTTCGCCGACGGACGCGGCGAAACCGCGGAACAGGGTCGAGCAGTACTCGCCCGACAGGAACGCGGCGTCCCAACTGCCGCCGGGCCGCACCCACTGATAGGTGTGGTTGTGCAGGTTGAGGAACTGCAGGGTGGCCAGGTGCGGTTCGACCGCACGGAAGCTCCCCTCCTCGACGGCCTCCGTGAGCAGGCCGGTGATCAGGTGCTCGAAGTCGGCGCGCTGCCGCAGCACGATCTCCAGCTCGTCGCCGCTGAGGCTGCGGTAGTCGTGCTCGTAGACCCAGATGTGGTCGAGCCGGCGGAAGATGATCGTCAGCAGCGACTCGGACAGCAGCCGCAGCCGCAGCAGCGGCACCTCGTCGAGGGCAGCGATCTCCTTGGCGCGGGCCAGCAGCGGGCCGAGCACCCGCGACTGGATCTCGATCAGCAGGTTCTCCTTGGAGCCGATGTAGTAGTACAGGGCGCCCTTGGCGAGCCCGACCGCGCGGCCCAGGTCGTTGATGGAGGTCGCCGCGTAGCCCTGTTGCGCGAACAGGGACGCCGCGGTGTCGATGATCTTCTGGCGTCTGACTTCGAAGCCCGGCCCATGACCCGGCGGTCGTGGCATGTCTTCTCTCCCCTGGCTGTGACGACGTGCGTGCTGTCCCGGGCCCGCACAGGCGCCGCGCTGCGGCACGCCTGGGGGAAGCGGCCCCGGGGACGTCGCTCTAGTTTGCTAGACCAAACGGTACATTAAAGCGAGGACCGTATGACTCAGGCATCGCACCACATCGGCACCGACCCCGGCACCGCGGGGACCGACCTGCTCCTGGAGATGTACCGCCGGATGCGCCGCATCCGCCGCTTCGAGGAGCGGGCCTCCGACCTCTACAAGGCGACGGAGATCCCGGGCTTCCTGCATCTGTCGATCGGCCAGGAGGCGAGCGCCGTCGGCGCCTGCTGGCCGCTGGGCCCGCGCGACGGCATCACCTCCACCCACCGCGGCCACGGCCATGTGCTGGCGAAGGGCCTGGACTCGGCGTCGATGATGGCCGAGCTGATGGGCAAGGACGCGGGCACCTGCCACGGCCGCGGCGGCTCGATGCACATCGCGGACCCCGGCCTCGGGATCTACGGCGCGAACGGCATCGTCGGCGCGGGCCTCCCGATCGCCGCCGGGGTCGCCACGGCCGCGAAACTCCGGGCGGCCGGTGACGTGGTGGTGGCGTTCTTCGGGGACGGGGCGGTGGCACAGGGCATGTTCCACGAGGCGGTGAACCTGGCCGCCGTATGGGATCTGCCGGTCGTCTTCCTCTGTGAGAACAACCACTACTCCGAGTTCTCCCCGGAGTCCGAGCAGCACCGCGCCCCGCTCTCCGCGCGCGCCGCCGGGTACGGCATCGAGTACCAACACGTGGACGGCAACGACGTGTTGGCGGTGGCGCAGACCATGACCGGGCTGGTCGCGCGGCTGCGCGCGGGCGGCGGTCCGGTCCTGCTCGAAGCCGAGACCTACCGCTGGCACGGCCACTACGAGGGCGACCCCGAGCGCTACCGCCCCGCCGAGGAGGTCGCCGCCGCCAAGGAACGCGACCCGCTGCTGATCGCCCGCCGGCAGCTGGACAAGGCGGCGGCCGACGCCGTGGACGAGGAGATCGACAAGGAGATCGAGGCGGCGATCGACTGGGCGAGGAGCCTGCCGGAGCCGGCCCCCGAGACCCTGCACGACTATGTCTCGGCCCCCCGCCTCGCCGTCGCCGAGCCCGCGCCGCTCCCGGCCGACGCGGAGATCTTCCGGTCCATGGACGCCGTACGACTGGCTCTGGAGCATGAACTGACCGCCGATCCGAGCGTGTTCGTCGCCGGCATCGACGTCGGCGCGGGCGGCAACGTCTTCGGACTCACCCGCGGACTCGCGCAGGCCTTCCCCGGCCGGGTGCGGGACACGCCGATCAGCGAGAGCGCCATCGTCGGTACGGCGGTGGGGGCGGCCATGGCCGGGATGAAGCCGGTGGTCGAGATCATGTACATGGACTTCATCGGGGTCTGCCTCGACATGCTCCTCAACCAGGCCGCCAAACTCCGCTTCATGACCGGCGGCCGGGCCTCCATGCCCCTGGTCGTCCGTACCCAGTTCGGCGCGGGCCGCTCCTCGGGCAGCCAGCACTCGCAGAGCCTGGAGGCCATCCTCGCGCACATCCCCGGGCTGACGGTCGTGATGCCCTCCAACCCGGCTGACACGTATGGCCTGTTGCGCGCCGCGATCCAGGACCCGAACCCGGTGGTCTTCGTCGAGAACCGTCTCCAGTACGGCCTCAAGGGCCCCAAGCCCCCGGCCGACCACCTGATCCCGCTCGGCAAGGCGAAGGTGATCCGCGAGGGCACCGACCTCACGCTCGTCTCCTGGTCGCGGATGGTCCAAGATGCCCTGGCGGCGGCCGAGTTGCTCGCCGGGGAGGGCATCAGCGTCGAGGTGATCGACCTGCGCACCATCGCCCCGCTGGACCGCGAGACGGTCCTCGCCTCCCTCGCCAAGACCAACCGCCTGGTCATCGCACACGAGGCGGTACGCGACTTCGGCGTCGGCGCCGAACTCTCCGCGATGGCCGTCGACGAGGGCTTCTGGCACCTGGACGCCCCGGTCACCCGCGTCGCCCCACCGTCCGTCCCGGCGCCCTACGCCCCCTCGTTGGAGCGCGTCTGGCTGCCGTCACGGGACACGATCGCTGACACGGTGCGCAGGATCGCCGCGGTCTGATCCGGGATCCGAGCGGTTCCACGACGGGAAGGGCCCCCAGAGATTCTGGGGGCCCTTCCCGTCGTAGCGGCTGTCAGGCGGTCAGACGGTCGCGACCGGTGTCAGCGGACTGCCCTGGGTGCCGGGCAGGTTGAGCGGGGGCGCGGTGAGCAGGAAGCGGCTGCGGTCGTGCTCGCGGAGCCAGGCCGCCAGCTTCTCCAGGTACCACAACTCGCCCAGGGGAACGCCCAGTTTGAAGAGGCAGAGGTTGTGGATCGGGAGCAGCGAGTGCGGGGTGTTGTCCTCGGGGCCGACGCCGACGCCCTCGACGGCGTAGTTGTCCGAGATCAGCGCCGAGATCTGCGAGTCGGCGATCCACTCCAGCAGCGCCGGGTCGAACGCGTCCAGGTAGGAGGCCGTGGTGTGGATGCCCACGGGGTCCGGGTTCTTGCCCCAGCCGAGGACCGCGGTGTCGAAGCCGGTGTGCAGGAGGAGCATGTCGCCGGGTTCGACGACGATGTTGTCCGCGGCCATGATCTCCTGGAGCGTCTTCAGGTTGACCGGCTGCCAGGTGTTGCCCAGGTGGTGGGCGAGGTCGACCAGGACGCCCCGGCCCTGGACCCCGTGCTCCGCCATGTGCTCCAGGCCCAAGTGGCGGGCGAAGCCGAGGGTGCCGCTGCCGTCGCCCTTGGCGTCCTCCTGCGGTCCGACGATGTCGGTGTCCGCGCGGTAGCCGTTGTAGTAGACGGCCTCCTCGACGCCGTCGCCGTCGGCGTCGAACTCCTGGCCCTGGTGGGCGAGCGCGTCCCACTGGGTCGAGTACTGGAGCCAGAGGGTCACCACGTCGTCGGACCAGACGTCCCTGAGGTGCGGCGAGAAGTGCTCGCGCGCCTTGATGTTGTAGAAGACGTCCTGCTTGTGTTCCAGGTCCTCGGTGGGCCGCAGGATCGGAGGGTAGCGCCGCTGGTTCAGCTCGCTCCCGCCCGGATAGTCGAGCGGCAGGCTCAGGCTGAAGCTGATCCCGTGCTCGACCTCGCGGACCCCCTGGAGCACCTTCTCGGGGGTGAGCAGGTTGATCCGGCCCAGTTCGTCGTCCTCGCCCCAATCGCCCCACGTAGAGCCCGGCGGACGCTGCTTCCAACGCTTCGTCATGATCACGCCTCCTTCGGCGACAGTCCCCGTTGACCAGCCGCCCGCATGTTATTTGTGATTGTACCGATCGGTCAACGAATCCGACGCACCCCCCTCCCTTTATCTTCGACTCATCAATAGACTGAGTGGTCGAAACACCCTGACCTTGGAGCGAAGAATGAGCGAATCCACACAGGCGTGGGTCGTGGCGGGCGTACGGGCCGTACTCGGCGCGCACACCCAGGCCCAGGACGCCGGCCGCACCGACGAGATCGTCGCGCTGTACACGCCCGACGCCGTCCTGGAGATACCGGGCCTGGACCCGGTCGAGGGGCGCGACGCGATCCACGCGGCCTTCAAGGGATGGGAGCCGGTCCAGCCGCAGCTCCACCTGGTGACCAACACCGTCGTCACGTCCACGGGCGAGGACGAGGCCCGCGCGCTGAGCGACGTGGCCTTCCTCCAGCGCGGCGAGGCGGGCTGGGCGATCGGCGTGGTCGGGCACTACGACGACACCCTGCGCCGCCAGGACGGCAGCTGGCTGCTGCACCGCAGGAAGACGACCTACCAGGCGTAACGGCCTTCCCCCTCAGCCCACTTGAGCCTTCTCGACCTTGGAGTGAGATGACCACATCGATCGACGCGTCCGTCACGGCGGCCGTCCAGACCGCCATCGCCGCCTACGCGCAAGCCCTGGACGCCGGAAAGGCCGACGAGATCGCCGACCTCTACACCCCCGACGGCGTCGCCGAGATCGTCGGCATGGCCAAGTTCGAGGGCCGCGAGGCGATCCGGCAGGGCTTCGGCGGATTCACGCCCCAGGCACCGCAGTTGCACCTGATCGCCAACACCGTCGTCACCTCCGCCACCGAGGACGAGGCGAGGGCCACCAGCAACCTGGCGTTCTTCGCGCGCGGCGAGGCGGGCTGGACCGTACAGATGGTCGGGCGCTACGACGACGTCCTGCGCCGGCACGACGGCGCGTGGCTGTTCCAGCACCGGGTCACGACCTTCGCGGAGTAGACCTCGGCGGAGCCCCGGACGCCCGTGCCGCCCACGTCCAGGGCGGCACGGGCGTCCGGGCGTTCGGACATCCCGGTGTTCAGGCGTCCGGGGTCTCGGCCTTGGTCAGCACGAAGGTCGGGAACTCGTTCTGCTTGACGGTGTTGATGGCCTCCTGGAGCGCCCACCGGCCCGTCGGGTTGAGGAGCTGCTTGACCGGCTTGCCGGGGATGTTGCCGCCGTAGAAGTAGCTGCTCTCCAGGAAGGAGGACATCTTGCTGTTGTTCATGCTGTCCGTCCACTCCTCCTCGGCGGCCTCGGTGACCTCGACGACGTCGTAGCCGTGGTCGCGCGCATGGACGATGGCGTCGGTGATGATCTCCACCTGGTCGCCGGCGTAGCGCGGGTTGTTGCCGGTCGCGCCGTGCGGGCCGCCGGGGAAGAAGAAGTTGGGGAAGCCGGCCGTCGCGACACCGAGGT
This sequence comes from Streptomyces sp. MBT65, assembly GCF_016612545.1. Taxonomy (GTDB): domain Bacteria; phylum Actinomycetota; class Actinomycetes; order Streptomycetales; family Streptomycetaceae; genus Streptomyces. Next base: position 37,996 of record NZ_JAENRY010000029.1, read on the forward strand.
AGGTGCGCGGGCCGTCCGCCCAGTAGTCCTTCAGCAGGAGGCCCTGACGGCCTTGTACGCCGAGCCTGTTGAGGGCGCCGGTGCCGAAGTCGTAGCCGGTGGCCCAAATGATGATGTCGAACTCCTCGACACCGTCGGCGGTTTCGATGCCGTCCTCGGTGATGCGGGTGATCGGCGTCGTGTTGATGTCGACGAGGGAGACGTTCGGCTTGTTGTACGTCTCGTAGTAGCCGGTGCCGAAGGGGGGCCGGCGGCCGCCGTAGCCATGCCCCTTGGGGATCAACTTGTCGGCGGTCTCGGGGTCCTTGACGATGCTGCGGATCTTGTCGGCCATGAACGCGCACCACTCCGCGTTGACGGTCTCGTTCGACAGCATGTCCATGTAGTGCTCGGTGAGCTTGGTGAAGCCCGGGCCGTTCCACCGCTCCTCGTAGAACGCCTGGCGGTCCTCGGGGCTGTCGTCGAGGCCGGAGCGCATGACGATCTGGTGCAGGAAGCCGCTGGGTGACGTGTTCAACGTGTCCCTGATGGACTCGTAGTTGGCCTTCAGCTCGACCTGTTCCTCGGGTGTGATCGGCGCGTTGTTGAGCGGGGTGAGCCAGTCCGCGTCCTTCTGATACACCGTCAGCTGTGCTACGTCGTCGGCGATCGCGGAGATGATCTGCACCCCGCTGGAGCCGGTGCCGATCTGGGCGACCCGCTTGCCGGTGAAGTCGATGGGGGTCTTCGGCCAGCGCGAGGTGTGGTGCTGCTCGCCGCGGAAGTCCTCGCGGCCGGGGATGTTCGGGATGAACGGCACGGAGAGGTTGCCGGTGGCGGCGACGACGTAGCGGGCCCGGACCTCGGTGCCGTCGCTGCCCCGGACGGTCCAGGTGCCGGAGGGCTCGTCGAAGACGGCCGAGGTGACCTTGACGCCGGTGCGGATGTCGCGCCGCAGGTCGAACCTGTCGACGACGTGGTTGAAGTAGCGCTCGATCTCGGGCTGGCCCGCGAACCGCTCCGACCACTCCCACTCCTCCCACAACTCCTTGGAGAACAGGTAGCCGTAGGTGTAGCTCTCCGAGTCGAAGCGCGCCTCGGGGTAGCGGTTCCAGTACCAGGTGCCGCCCACACCCGTGCCCGCTTCGAGGAGCCGCACCGAGAAGCCCGCCTCGCGGGCGGTGTACAGCTGGTAGATGCCGGTGACGCCGGCCCCGATGACGAGGACGTCGACCCGGTCCTGGACCGCCGGCTTCGAAGTTTCGCTCATTTGCGCTCCATGGTGACTGGGGCTGCGGCTCCCACATGAGCCTGGTTTGATAGTTCGACCAGTCGGTCGAATATTCAGACCGAGAGTAGATGAGGGGCTGGGCCCGATCAATGGCGATGACGGAGAGAGCTGGGACCAGCCATATCCGTTCAGGCATTGATTGTACCGACCGTTTGATCTAACTTTCGTTTGGGACGAATGCAATCGCCTGCACCGGGAGTCGCGCATGAGCGCCGAAGACGTCAAGGAAACCACCGATCTGCGCGTCGCGGGGCTCAAAGCCCTGCGGGCCGCGCTGCCCGGGGTGGTTCCCGCGGAGGGTGATCTCGACATGCGGGACGGCAAGTTCGGCGAGGATCTCGTCGAGATCGGCCTGTCCACCGTGTGGGGCGCGCTGTGGGGCCGCGAGGGTCTCGCCCCGCGCGACCGCAGCCTCGTCACCCTCGGGATCCTGATCGCGCTCGGCGCCGAGACCGAGCTGAAGACCCATGTCCGGGTCGCCCTGACCAACGGGGTGACCAGGGACGAGCTGGCCGAGGTCATCTACCACTCCGCCGGGTACACCGGCTTCCCCAAGGCCGTGGCCGCCCGTACCGCGGCCCGCGAGGCCCTGGGCGAATAGCCGTCCGAACCACCGGTGTCCGTACGTCGGCACCGCGCACGAGCGCAAGGGAGCGCACATGTCACTGCAGGGAAAGGTCGCGGTCGTCACCGGCGGCGGCCGGGGCATCGGCCAGGCGATCGCCAAGGTGCTCGCGGCCAGGGGCGCCGCGGTCGCGGTGTGGGACCTGAACAGCGAGGGCGCCGAGAAGACCGCGGCGGCCATCCAGGAGGCGGGCGGCACGGCGATCGCCGTCTCCGGCGACGCGGCCGAGGCCGGCGCCGTCGCACGGGCGGCCGCCCGCACCCGCGAGGAGCTGGGCCCGGTCACGATCCTCGTGAACAACGCGGGCATCACCGCCTACGAGCCGTTCACCAGCATCTCCGAGGCGTCCTGGGACCGCATGATCGGGATCAACCTCAAGGGCCCGTTCCTGGTCACCAAGGAGATCGTGCCCGACATGCTCGCGGCGGGCTGGGGCCGGATCGTCAACATCTCCTCGTCCTCCACCCAGACCGGCGCACCCGCCATGGCCCACTACGTGTCCTCCAAGGGCGGCGTCATCGGCCTCACCCGGGCACTCGCGATCGAGTACATCGAGAAGGGCATCACGGTCAACCACGTGCCGCCCGGCTTCATCGACACCCCGCTGGTCCGCCAGGGCCCCGTCGACGTGGAGGCGGCCGCCGCCACCATGCCGATGAAGCGCGCCGGACAGCCGGAGGACGTCGCCTACGCGGTGGCCTACCTCGCCTCCGAGGAAGCGTCCTACGTCACCGGCCAGACCCTCAGCACCAACGGCGGACGCTACCTCGTGTGAGCACCCGCAAAGTACATCGCGACGACGCTGCAACGGAGCAGAACATGAGCATCGAGGACGACACCGGGGCCGTGGCCCACGTGCTGGTGGTGGGCGCCTCCGCGTCCGGGCTGACCACGGTGGAGGCCCTCCGGCGCAAGGGGTACACGGGCCGGATCACGGTGCTCGGCGCCGAGTCGCACGCCCCGTACGACCGTCCGCCGCTGTCCAAGCAGATCCTCTCCGGCGCCTGGGACCCCGACCGGGCCGCGCTGCGCAGCGAGGAGATGCTGACCGGCCTGGACACCGAGTTCGTCTACGGCGATCCGGCGGTCGGTCTCGACACCGCGACCCGGACCGTGCGCACGGAGTCCGGGCGCGAGCTGAGCGCCGACGCGATCGTGATCGCCACCGGGGTGCGGCCCCGAGTGCTGCCCGGGCAGGGCGAGTTGACCGGTGTGCATGTGCTGCGCACCCTCGACGACGCGCTCGCCCTGCGCACCGATCTGCTCGCCGGGTCCCGTCTGGTGGTCGTCGGCGAAGGGGTCCTCGGCTCCGAGATCGCCGCCACGGCAAGGACGTTGGGCCTGGACGTCACCCTGGCGGGCCCGCTGACCGGACCGCTGGCCCTTCAGGTGGGCCCGCTGGTGTCGGGACTGCTGGCGGAGCTGCACACGGAACGGGGGGTGCGACTCCGACTCGGGAACGGCGTCACAGGGTTCACCGGTGCCCAAGGCCGCGTCTCCGACGTCGAGTTGAGCACCGGCGAGGTGCTGCCCGCCGATGTCGTCGTGGTCGCGATCGGGGCGAGTCCGGCGACCGAGTGGCTGGCCGACAGCGGGCTGGAACTCGACAACGGCGTGGTGTGCGACTCGCGTTGCCGGGCCGCGCCCGGGATCTACGCCGTCGGCGATGTCGCCCGCTGGCACCACGAGCAGCTCGGCCGGCTGATCCGGCTGGAGAACCGGACGAACGCCACCGAGCAGGCCATGGCCGTCGCCGGCGCGATCCTCGGCGAGGACCGGCCGTACGAACCGGTGCCGTACTTCTGGACCGATCAGTTCGACGCCAAGCTCCAGGTGCACGGGTTCCTGCCGACCGACGCCGAAGTGGACGTCGTGGACGGTGACCTGACGGCCCGTCGGTTCGTCGTGCGCTACCGCAGCGGCGGCCGGGTCACCGGGATCCTCGGCTGGAACATGCCCAAGCAGGCCAGGCAGCGCCGTCAGGAGATCGTCGACTCGGTTCCCGCCCCCGTCTCCGCCCCGGCCCACTGAACGATCAGGAGAGTTGCCATGAAGGTTGTCGTCGACGAGGACAAGTGCGTCGCCGCCGGACAGTGCGTCGCCGCCGCGATGGACGTGTTCGACCAGCGTGACGAGGACGGCATCGTCGTCCTGCTGGACGAGAACCCGCCGGCCGAACTGGCCGACGACGTACGGAACGCGGCGGCCGTGTGCCCGGCGCTGGCGATCCGTATCGAGGAGTAGCAGAGCGTCCCCCGTTCCCCCCACACCCTCACTCGTTGGAGGAAAGACCATGGCCGAGACAGATCTGGCCGCCCCCGACCCGGAGATCTTCGACTACCCGGGCGTCAAGGACGGCCGGTGCCCGTTCGCTCCGCCGGCCGCGCTTGTCGCCCTGAACGACAAGGCGCCCGTGTCACGGGGCCGGATCTTCGACGGCAGCACCCCCTGGCTCGTCACGGGGCATGCCGCACAGCGTGTGATCCTTTCGGACCCCCGGGTGAGCTCGGACGACAAACAGCCCGGGTTCCCGTTTCCGAACGAGGTCATGAAGGCGACCCATCACCACCACCCGCTGACCATCTTCAACGCGGACGGCGCCGACCACACGCGGATCCGCCGCATGATGACGGCTCCGTTCACGCGCAACCGGATGGAGAAGCTGCGGCCGGACATCCAGCGGTTCACCGACGAGCTCATCGACAAGATGCTGGCGGGCCCCAAGCCGGTGGACCTGGTCACCGCGCTGTCGTTGCCGCTGCCGTCGCTGATGATCTGCGCCCTGCTCGGTGTCCCCTACGAGGACCACGACTTCTTCCAGGAGCACGCCTCCTACGCGACCAGGAGCGACAAGACCGTCGAGGAGCAGCAGGCGGCGAACGCGGCGCTGGGCGGCTATCTGGCCAAGCTGCTCCAGACCAAGGCGGAGGAGCCGACCGACGACGTCGTCTCCGACTTCGCCGCGCGCATCAGGGCCGGGGAGATCACCCTCCCCGACGCCACCCTGCTGTGCATGATCCTGCTGATCGCCGGTCACGAGACCAGCTCCAGCATGATCACGCTGGGCACCGCCCTGCTCCTGGAGAATCCGGAGCAGTTGGCCGTGCTGCGGGAGACGGACGACCCGAAGGTCGTCGCGAACGCGGTCGAGGAGATCCTGCGCTATGTGACCGTCCCGCAGCTCGGGCAGCGGCGGATCGCCCGCGAGGACATCGAGATCGAGGGCGTGACCATCAAGGCGGGCGAGGGCATCGTCGTCCCGCTGCCCGCGGGCAACTGGGACCCGGCGGCGTTCCCCGAGCCGGAGAAGTTCGACATCGGCCGGGAGGCGCGCCACCACCACGCGTTCGCCTGGGGCATCCACCAGTGCCTCGGTCAGCAGCTCGCGCGGATCGAGCTCCAGGTCGTGTACGGCACGCTCTACCGCCGCATCCCGACCCTGAGCCTCGCGGTCCCCTTCGAGGAGCTCAGTTTCCGCACCGCCGACGATCTCGCCGGCGGCATCCGCGAGCTGCCCGTCACCTGGTAGTCGGGGCAGCTCCCCGCAGTAGGACGATCACCATGACAGCGTCGACAACGGTGTGTGACGCGTACGACAGGAGTCAGGCATGAGCGAGTTCAGCTTCGAGGGACGCGTCGCCGTCGTCACCGGCGCGGGCCGTGGCCTCGGCCGCGCCTACGCCCGTCTGCTGGCGGAACGCGGGGCGAAGGTCGTCGTCAACGACCTGGGCGGGACGATGGAGGGCGAGGGCTCGGACGCCGGACCCGCGCAGAAGGTCGTCGACGGGATCGTCGCCGCGGGCGGGGAGGCGGTGGCCGACACCCACGACGTGTCCACGACCGCGGGCGGCGAGGCCATCATCGGCACCGCGATCGAGACCTTCGGGCGGATCGACGTCCTCGTCAACAACGCCGGGATCATCCGCTACGCGGGCCTGCCGGAGATCGAACTCGACAACCTGGAACGGCACTTGGCCGTCCACCTCCTCGGTTCCTTCAACACGATGCGGGCCGCCTGGCCGCACTTCGTCGAGCAGGGCTACGGCCGGGTCGTCCTCACCACCTCCAGCGGCATGTTCGGCATGGACAACAACCTGTCCTACGCCGCCGCGAAGGCGGGCACGGTCGGCATGGCGCGCAGCGCGAAGCTGGCGGGCGAGCCGCACAACATCAAGGTCAACCTGATCGCGCCGGCCGCGATGACCCGGATGGGCGGCGGCCCCGAGGAGGAGCCCGCCGAGACCGCGGAGGGCATGCCGTACATGCCGTCGTCGGCGGTGGCGCCGATGGTGGCCTATCTCGCGCACGAGAGCGTCCCGGTGAGCGGGGAGATCTACACGGCCGGCGCGGGCCGGTTCGCGCGGGTCTTCCTGGCCTCGACGGAGGGGTACGCGCACGAGGGCGGCGACGCCTCCGTGGAGGACGTCGCGAAGAACTGGGACGCGATCAACGACGAGAAGGGGTACTACGTGCCCGCGGACCTGATGGCGTGGTCCGGGTCGTTCCTCAAGCACCAGTTCGGCTAGACGGGTCGGGGGAGGCGGTGAGCCGCCCCGCCTCCCCCTGCCTTCTCAGTGTGCGCGGCCCACGATCTGCCATTTCGACGGCAGTTCGATGCGGGCGCCGTCGTCCCTGAACTCGGTGGTGATCAGGGGCAGTTCACCGCTCGCGACGACAGTGAGCCCGGCCGCGCGCAGCAGTTCGGGCACCTCGTCGTCGGCCACCTCGCCGGGGACGATGCCGTGGCGCAGGACCGGGGCGAGTTTCGCGGGCGGTCCGGCCGGGTCCTGGGCCAGGGCGCCCAGGATCGGGCGGGCGGCCTCGGCGAGTTCGACGAGGAAGGCGTGGCCGCGCTCCCCGATCAGCGTGGCGATCCCGTCGACCAGCGGCTGCCGGTCGTCGGGCTCGACCTGGTGCAGGACGCCCCTCATGTAGACGTTGGCGTCGCCGAGTTCGGCGTGCAGGGTCTCGACCTCGGTCTTGTCGGCGGCGTCCAGCAGCCGGTAGGTGGCCTGCCCCGCCGGGTCCGCGTGCCGGGCGTGGTCGAGGGCCGCGGCGGACAGGTCGACGCCGACGACATGGGTGAACCGGTCGGCGAGGAACCGGGTCTGTGTGCCGTTGCCGCAGCCGAGGTCCACCATCTGGAGACCGGGGTCGCGCAACTTCGGTTCGAACAGGGCGAGATGGAGCCCGACGGTCTGTGCCGCCGCCGCGTCCCAGAAGACGGCTCCCTGTCCGTCGGGCGCCTCGCGCCAGAAACCCTCCCAGGCCTCCCGGTACCGACTGGTCACGCTCATGCCCAACTCCCCAGGATGCAGGCCGTTCCGCCGTAAGTGACGGGCCAGTACGGTCTATCGCGCCCCGGTCCTCCTCACAAGCACACGGCGCATTCCTTCACCGCTCATTCGGCACGTGTACGCCGATGTGCGCCTCGTGCGCCCCCGCGGTCACCTGCGCTTCAGCGGTGAGCCAGGGCTTCAGCGGCGGGGCAGGGCGAGTTCGAACCAGACGGTCTTGCCACCGGTCGTACGGCTGGCGCCCCATTCGCGGGCGAGCGCGCCGACCACGTGGAGGCCGCGTCCGTGTTCGTCGTCGGGGCCCGCGCTGAGCAGGGAGGGCAGGGTGGGGTCGTCGTCG
>NZ_JAENRY010000002.1 GCF_016612545.1 Streptomyces sp. MBT65
GTCTGTTTCATCCGCAGGGTGGGGGTCAGCCCGCCGACCGGGGGTGGTTGGGGGATGCCGAGGTCGTGCCGGTCCGGGAGCGGGAGTCGGGGCTGATCGTGGCTACGGCGGCTGCGGGTGGCGATCTCTCGGGGCTCGGCGTGGGGGACTGGGTGCGGGCCCGGATCGATCTGCGGGTGCGGATGCTGCATGCCGCGCTGCACACCGCCGGGCATCTCGTCGAGGCGGTCGGGAGGACGCAGGGGTGGGAGATGGTCGGGAGCATCCACTTTCCCGGTCAGGCCCGGATCGAGTTCCGGGCGCCGGACGCGGACGCGCGGCTGGCCGACCCGGAGGGGCGGGAGGAAGTGACCGCCGTGCTGCGCGCCGCGGTGGCGGACGCTGTAGCCGACGATCTGCCGGTCTCCGCGCGGTACCTCCCCGACGGACGGCGCGTCGTGCACCTCGACACGCTGCACTCCGCGCCCTGCGGAGGCACCCATGTGCGCAGCCTCGGCGACCTGGCCGACGTGACGCTGCCGACGCTGAAGGTCAAGAAGGGCCGTATCCGCGTGTCCTGCACCGCGACCCACCGGAGCCGTTGATGACACCCCCACCGTCCGGCCGCCGGCCGGTCAGCAGTACCGCCGCCGCGGTCGGCGCGAAGATCCGGCTGCGCCGGCAGCAGCGCGGGATGAGTGCCGCGGAGATGGCCCGGCGCGCCGGCCTGAGCAAGGCCACGCTGTCGCAGTTGGAGGCCGGGAACGGCAATCCCACGATCGACACCCTGGACGCCATCGCCGTCGCCCTGCGCATCCCGATCGCCGACCTGCTGGCACGAGACGCCGACACCGGACCGGTCTTCCGGCCGGGCACGGACATCGAACCGGGCGAAGTCTCACGGGAGTTGCTACGCCGGATCAGCAGCGGCAACAGCCTGGAGATCTGGCGGCTGCGCATTCCGCCGGAGACGGAGCTGGCCGGTGTGCCGCACGCCACCGGCACCATCGAGCACCTGCTGATCGCCACCGGGCGGGTCACCGCCGGCCCCGTCGACGCCCCGGAGGACCTGGGCCCCGGCGACATGCTCGCCTTCGCCGGAGACGCGCCGCACTTCTACCGGACCGGCGCCGAGGAGGTCGACATCACCGTCGTCTTCGCCTCGCCGATCAGCACCTGAGACACGCCTCGCCGAGCAGTTGCCCGAGGCGTTCCCACGACCCAGGAAGACCCCTCATGAGCACCGCCCTCGCCACCACCCCCGCCGGCCGCGCCTTCATCAGCGACAACATGGCGGGAGCCTCCCCGCAGATAGCCCGCGCCGTCGCCGACGCGGCCACCGGGCAGGTCCTGCCGTACGGCAACGACCCGTTCACCGAGAGGGCCCGCCGCAGGCTCGGTGAGATCTTCGAGCGGGACGTCGACGTCTTCCCGGTCTCCACCGGGTCCGCGGCCAACGGCCTGAGTCTGGCCGCCCTCACCCCGCCCTGGGGCAGCGTGCTCTCCCACCCCGACAGCCACATCAACACCGACGAATGCGGCGCTCCGGAGTTCTTCACCGACGGGGCCAAGCTCGTCGGTGTCCCGGGCGGCGACAGCAGGATGGACCCCGCCGCGCTGCGGGCGGCCGTGCGCCGCCGGACCGGTGACGTGCACAGTGTGCAGCCGTCGGTGGTGAGCATCAGCCAGGCCACCGAGAGCGGCAGCGTCTACACCCTGGCGGAGATCCGAGAGATCTCCGCCATCGCCAAGGACGCCGGGCTGCGCGTCCACATGGACGGGGCGCGTTTCGCCAACGCGCTGGTCCGACTCGGCGCCACCTCGGCCGAGATGACCTGGAAGGCCGGCGTCGACGTGCTGTCCTTCGGCGCCACCAAGAACGGCGCGATGACCGCCGACGCCATCGTCTCCTTCGACCCCGCGCTCGCCGGCGAACTCGCCTTCCGCGCCAAGCGCGCCGGGCAGCTCGCCTCCAAGATGCGCTTCAACACGGCCCAGATCGACGCCTATCTCACCGACGACCTCTGGCTGCGCAACGCCCGCCAGGCCAACGCGATGGCCACCCGCCTCGGCGACGGCCTCAAGTCCATCGCCGGGGCAGGCCTGTTGGCCACCCCGCAGGCCAACATCCTCTTCTGCCGCCTGCCCCAGCAGGTCACCGAAGGACTCCTCGCCGAGGGCTACGCCTTCTACCACGACCGGTGGGAGCCCGGCATCGTCCGCTTCGTCACCGCCTTCTCCCACAGCGCCGACGACGTCGACCAGCTCCTGGACGCGGTCCGCCGCCACACCCACTGAACCGCGGCGGCAGGACCGATGAACTCCGCTTCCGTCACGGCGAGTTGATGACGGCTGCCTTTGTCAGGCGGTGACGAGTGGCTTGAGCGGTGGTGCGGGTGTCGGCACGGCGGTGTGCAGGTTCCTGGTGACCTCGGTCAGGTCGGTGATGAACATGCCCGCGAGTTCCGCGGTGAACCCGGTGCGCACCACCAGACGCAGTACGGAGACGTCCTGGCAGGGCGCGGGAAAACTGTAGGCGGGCAGATGCCAGCCACGGGCGCGCATCGCGTGGGAGACGTCGAACACCGTGAAGCCCTGCGTTCCGGGCGCCAACCGGAAGGCGAACGCCGGGAGTTCGGAGCCGTCCGTGATCAACTCGTAGGGGGCGACGGCCTGGATGCGCGCGGCGAGGGCGCGGGCGGTGGAGCGGCTCTGGGCCGCCAGATTGCGCAGCCCTTCGAAGCCGTAGCGGAGGAAGCTGTAGTACTGCGCGACGACATGCGCTCCCGGGCGGGAGAAGTTGAGGGTGAAGCTGGGGGAGCTGCCGCCGAGGTAGTCGACCTCGAACACCAGGTCGTCGGGGAGGGCTTCGGCGTCGCGCCACAGGGCCCAGCCCAGGCCGGGGAAGACATGGCCGTACTTGTGCCCCGAGGTGTTGATGGAGGCGACGCGTTCGAGCTGGAAGTCCCACATCAGGCCCGGGTCGAGGAAGGGGGCGACCATCGCGCCGGACGCGCCGTCGACATGCACGGGGATGTCGGTGCCGGTGGCGGCCTGGTAGCCGTCCAGTGCCATGCAGACGTCCGCGACGGGCTCGTAGGAACCGTCGAACGTGGACCCGAGGATCGTCACCACGCCGATGGTGTTGTCGTCGCAGTACGCGGTGAGCGTGTCGGCCGTGAGGTGGTAGCGGCCCGGTTCCATCGGGACGTAACGCGGCTCCACCTCGAAGTAGTTGGCGAACTTCTTCCAGCACACCTGGACGTTCGCGCCCATCACGATGTTCGGGCGCGCGGTGTCCTTGCCCTGGGCGCGTCGGCGCTCCTGCCAGCGGCGCTTGAGCGCGAGGCCGCCGAGCATCGCGGCCTCGCTCGAACCGGTCGTCGAGCAGCCGCGGACCTGGTCCGGCCGCGGCGCGTGCCACAGCCGGGCGAGCATCCGTACGCAGCGCTCCTCCATCGCCGTGATCTGCGGGTACTCGGCGCGGTCGGCGAGGTTCTTCTCGGCGGTCTCCGCCATCAACTCCCTTGCCTGGGGCTCCATCCAGGTCGTCACGAAGGTCGCGAGGTTCAGCCGGGCGTTGCCGTCGAGCATCAGCTCGTCGCGTACCCGACGGCAGACCAGGTCGGGCTCCGACGCGAACTCGGGCAGCTCGTCGAGGGGCTGGAGGAGGTCGGCGGCCGGCGGGAGACCGCCGGCGCGGGAAACGGTCAGGGTGTCGAACTCGGCTTCGGGCATGACGTCGGTATGCGGGATGGGCATGAGTGTCTGGATGCCTTTCTGGTCCGTGCGGCCCCGTGCACTCCGACGCTAGATCGCTGAGAGGTGCGGCGTATGTGTCGATTACACCGATCCAGTGATCGATTTGCGGACTGATGAACTGGATTTTCCCTTGTACATACTGGACATTACTTTTTGCAGAGCAGACGTCGGCCGATACGACGAGGTCAGCGCCGTCGGACCTGGCTCAGCTCCCGCACCAGCTGGTCGATTTCGCCGTGGGTGTTGTAGAAGGCGAAGGACGGGCGGACGGCGGTGGTGAGGCCGTAGCGCCGCAGGACCGGCTGGGCGCAGTGGTGGCCGGCCCGGACCGCGATACCGGCGGCGTCCAGCTTCTGGGCGATGTGGGCGGGGTCGGTGCCGTCGATGGTGAAGGCCGTCACGCCGACTCCGTTCGGGGGGCCGAGCAGGCGCAGGCCGGGCACGTCGTCGGCGAGGCGGTGTCGGGCGTGGGCGAGGAGTGCCGTCTCGTGGACGTGGGCCGTGTCCAGGCCGATGGATTCCAGGTAGTCGACGGCCGCGCCGAGTCCGATCGCCCCGGCGATGTGGCCGGTGCCCGCCTCGAACTTCTGTGGGGGCGGGGCGTATTGGGTGTGCTCGAAGCTGACGGACGTGATCATCGAGCCACCGCCCTGCCAGGGAGGCATGTCCTCAAGGAGTGCCGAACGGCCGTACAGGACACCGATTCCGGTCGGACCGAAGAGCTTGTGGCCGGACAGGACGTAGAAGTCGGCGCCCAACTCGCCGACGTCCACGCGGAGATGGGGCACGGCCTGGGCGCCGTCGACGAGCACGACCGCGCCGTGCGCGTGCGCCGCGTCGGCCATCGCGCGGACGGGGAGGACGGTGCCGAGCACATTGGAGACATGCGCGAGGGCGACGATCCGCGTGCGGGGGCCGAGAAGGGCGTCGTAGGCGGTGAGGTCCACGGTGCCGTCGTCGTGCAGGGGAACGATCCGCAGCCGGGCGCCCTTCTCGGCGCACAGCGACTGCCAGGGGACGATGTTGGCGTGGTGTTCGAGGGTGGTGAGGACGATCTCGTCACCGGCGCCCACGCGAGTGCGGCCCCAGGTCTGCGCGACCAGGTTGATGCCTTCGGTGGCGCCCCGTACGAAGACGATCTCCTCGGCCCGCCCGGCTCCGACGAAACGCGCGATCCGGCTTCGCGCGCTCTCCAGCAGGGTGGTCGCCTCACGGGCGAGGGTGCGCGCGCCCCGGTGCACGTTCGAGTTGTGGCGGGCGTAGAAGTCGCTTACGGCGTCGATGACTTGGCGCGGTTTGTGGGCGGTGGCGGCGCTGTCGAGCCAGACGAGCGGGCGGCCGTGGACGGTGCGGGAGAGGGCGGGGAAGTCGGCGCGCACGGCGTGCACGGGGAAGGCCGGCGGATGGGGTGCGGCTGTACCGGCGCGGTCCAGCCAGTACCTGGCGGTGTGCGACGCGGGGGTGCTCATGTGTACGGGTGGTAGTGGGCGACCTGGACCTGCTCCAGCATGCCGATCGCGTCGTCCACGAGCACGGCGGCGGAGAAGTACGAGCTGACCAGGTGCGAGGCGACCGCCCGCCGGTCCAGGCCCATCGGCTCCACCGCGATGCCGGGGGCGTGCTCGTGGGGCAGCCGGTCGGGGCGCAGACCGACGACACCCCGGTTCTCCTCACCCACCCGCAGCAGCAGGACGGTCGACGTGGACTCCACCGGGTCGACCGGGATCTTGTCCGTCGGGACCAGGGGCACCCCTCGCCAACTGAGAAACGGACTGCCGTACATCTCGAAGATCACCGGGGGCACACCCCGGCGCGTACACTCCCGGCCGAACGCGCCGATCGCGCGCGGGTGGGCGAGGAAGAACGCGGGCTGCTTCCAGACGACGGTGAGGAGTTCGTCCAGGTCGTCAGGGGTCGGCGGGCCGGTGCGGGAGTGGACGCGGAAGGCGGGGGCGATGTTGTGCAGCAGCCCGAACTCCGGGTCGTTCAGCAGCTCGCGCTCCTGCTGCTCCAGGATCAGCTCGACGGTCAGACGCAGTTGTTCCTCGTGCTGGTTCAACGGCACGTTGTAGAGGTCCGAGACACGGGAGTGCATCCTCAACACGGTCTGCGCCACGGCGAGTTCGTGCTCGCGCGGCTCCGGGTCGTAGTCCACGAAGGTCTCGGGCAGCTCCGCCTCGCCGTGGTGCCCCGAAGCGACGGCCGGTGTCCCCGCGCTGCCGGGCTGCCCGCCTGCCCTGAACTCCGCGAAGGCGCGGGCGAGTTCGGGATGCTCGTCCTCCAACCGCCGTAGCCGGTCCGGGTCCAGGACGAGCAGGGTGCTGTTGGTCAGGGCGACCACCGTGTACGGCCAGTCGCCGCCGCGGAGTGCGGCCTCCTCGTCGAAGAACTCCTCCTCTCCCATGACTCCGAGCACCGTCGGCTCGCCGTAGGCCCCGGTGCCGCGCCGCTCCAGCCGGCCGTGCGCGACGACGTACAGGCCGTCGGCCGGCCTGCCCGCCTCGGCCAGGGTCGTGCCGGCGATGACGTGCTTCGTACGGAACGCGGCCGCGACCTCCTCCAGCAGGCGCAGGTCCATCACGTCCCGCAGGGCGAGGAGTTCGCGCATGTCCTCGGCCATGATCCGGCTGCCGTCGGCGCCCGGGAGCAGGGTGATCCGCCCGTCGCCCACGGCGTAGGCGACACAGCGGTTGACCCGGTACGTGCCGGCCTCCACCTCGACCCAGGGGAGCAGCCTGAGTAACCAGCGCGGGGTGGTCAGCGAGAGCTGTGCCGGGGTCTTGGTGGTGGTCGCGATGCTCCGGGCGGCGCGCGTCCCGAGGCTGGTGGCGGCCGGGGTGGTGGGCTGGTTCCCGTCGTCGACGGTCCGTTCGCTCACGATGATCCCTTCGTGGATTCTCACACCCTGAATTCCCCGGTCAACCGCCTTTTAAATTACCCAATTCGGGGACTTGACCGAAACGATCGTTATGTTCACGATGGGCGCGGGGAAGTTCCTCGACCGCTCGCGGGGCTTCAATCATTCGCACGGCACGCAGGAGACTTGATGGAGATCACCGGAAATACCCGAACCCACTGGGAAGGCCCGCTCAAAGAGGGCGTCGGCCGGATGAGTTTCGGCTCGGGCGCCGCCTCCCCGGATCTGCGCTATCCCCTCAGTCCGATCCCGCCCCAGCGGCAGACGTCCCCCGAGGAGCTGATCGCCGCTGCTCAGGGAGCCTGCTTCACGATGATGCTGTCCCACGTCCTCACGGAGGCCGGCACCCCGCCGAGCAGCGTGACCACGGAATGCGACGCGACGATGAGCGTCGGCACCGGATTCACGCTCATCAACATCAGGGTCCAGGCCGCCGTGCCCGGAATCACCGAGGAGGAATTGCGCCGGGCCGCCGCGACCGCTGAGCAACGCTGTCCCGTCAGCAAGGCGTTGAGCGCTATTCCGTCGAATGTGCAGACGGAATTGGTCTGACCGCGGGCACGCTCGCGAGGCGCTGGGCGCCTGGCCTGAACCGGGCACCCGGTCGATCTCGTCGCGTATTCGGCGGTGGGATTGTCGCGACGATTAGGCGGGGGCAGGGGGGACACTTTGCCGGCCGGGGCGGAATTCTGCGCGGGCACGCCGGACGACCGGGGGCGGAGGAGTTTCGACACGGCCGTGTGCCCGCCGCGTTGCGCGTCGGTGAGGGCGGTGCCTCCCCAACGGTCCGTGGCCGCCGGGTTCGCGCCGTGGCCGATGAGGAACTGGGCGACTTCCACGTGCCCTTCGGATGCGGCGAGGTGCGGGGGCGTGCGGCCGTCGTAGTCACCCGCGCTGAGATCCGCTCCGGCCGAGGTGAGGCGGCGGACCTCGTCCAGGTCGCCCTGGCCGGATGCCCAGCACAGGGCGACGACGTTTCTCGGCGGCGCTCTGATTGCGACGCTTGCGAGGGCCTTGCGCTCAGTTCCGCCGCCGAGGGCGAAGTTCCGGTCGGCGGTCTGTCGTTCGGACAGATGGACGGCGGTGTGCCGCTGGCCGCCGACGGCGAGATCGCGAACTGTTCCGGGTCGATACGGGCCAGTTGGGGGATGTGGTCGGTCACCGCGCCGCCGCGCACCTGAATTTCGTGACTAGTTCGTCCCTGGAGAGGGTCTGGCGTCCGTCGTCGTCGAAGGCGTCGAAGAGCGCGCGATGGGCGGCTTCGAAGGGATCCGTCTCTGCCGCTGATTTCGTGGGCTGTTCTTTCCGGCGGGCGGTTGATGTCATGGTCGTCACCTCGTGCGGGAAGTGCCTGACGGATGAAGGGAGTTCGTCAGGAGAGCATGACGACTCTTATGTTTCACTTCATACCCAGGGGTGGGTTGTCCGCTACGGTCCCCTCACTCGATCAGGGAGGGCATGCGGGAGCAGAATTCGTCCTGCGAGTGCGCGGGGGCGCCCCCTGGGTGAGGTGTGCTTTTCGCGATGGGCGCCCGCTCTTCGCGTGAACAGGCGTCCATCGCGGGGGAGTTGACCCTACGTCGCGAACGACAGTGTGCCGGAGGCTGTCGTATCGCCGTTCTGGGTGACCTGGAAGGCCCAGCCGTCCTCGGCCGGTTCGCATTCGACGTGGACGGGGGAGTTCCACTCGGTGAAGCGCAGGGCCTGCATGTGACAGCCGCTCAGTCGGCCGGGGGAGGCGCCCACCAGGCAGGCCGCTTGGCGGGCCGCCTCCAGCAGGACCATGCCGGGTACGTGGTCGCTGGGGTGGTCGAAGAACCGCGGGTGGCGCAGATCCGCGGGCGCCACCAGCAGAGCTCCGGCGGGGTCGCGGACCAGCATCACATCCCCGGGGGACGGGACCGACACCTCGGTGGGCGAGGGGCGCCCGTGCACGTCGTCCGGAACGGGGTCGGCGGCGGCGTTCGGGCCGCGGAACGTCTCGTACTCCTCCTCCGACAGGACCCGGACACGTCCGAAGGCCGAGCCGAACTCGCGCCCGGCGGCGGAGAGTTGGATCCGTACGCTCAGCGCGACCGGCCACGGCACGTCGTCCACGCGGCGTACGTCGAACACCTCGGCCCGGCACAGCACATCGGTGGCGCCGTAACCGACCACCGGCTCCGTGTCGTTGTCGAGCAGGAAGCCGACGTTCCTGATGACGGGCCTGCTCGTGCTCGGGGCGCCGAGGAAGCGCTGACAGATGTACAGGCCGACCTGGCGGATGGTCTCGGCGGCCAGCATCGGGTCGTGCCGTTCGTCGGAAGCGGAACCCGAACCGCAACCGGCACCGGCACCGGCACCGGCACCGGTACGGGACGTGGCGTACGAGCGCGGCCACTGCGCGGCGAGGAGGAAACGGTCGTCGGGCAGCGCCCGGGCGTCGGTGAGCAGGACTTCGGCGACCGCTCTGCGGTGCACGAGGGTCCGGGACACACAGCTGTCCCAGCTCAGCGTCAGGTGTTCCGGGGTGGTTTCGGGCGGTGCGAGAGAGCGTGATTCAGTCATAAAATAATAGAAGCTATGGTTCTCCGGCATACGTGCGGGAAACGTCGGCCTGTCGGCTAGATTCACCGGAAAAGACGATCCGGCACGCAGGACAGGGGCGACCGAGAAAATGCAGGAACGTGCGGAAGTCACCCGGCGGGCTGTTCTGGCGACGGCCGCGGTGCTGTTCGAACAGCACGGGTACGTCGGTACGAGCATCAGCGACGTGGCGCGTACGAGCGGGTACACCAGCGGGGCGATCTATTTCCATTTCGGCAGTAAAGAAGGACTGGCCCGGGGCGTTCTGGAAGCCCATTTCGCCGAATGGCCGCGCTATGTGGAGCATTGGGAATCCCGGAATGCCCCCGTTCTGGACCGGCTGGTGGGTCTGAGTCTCGCCGTGGCCCGGGAATTCCGGGACAACGTGATCGTCCGGGCCGGCAACAGACTCTGGAGCGAGCGCAGATCCATCCCCGTGTCCCTGCCCCGGCCGTTCGTCGGGTGGATCGACGCGGCTGCCCGCATGCTGACCGCCGCCACGGAAGCGGGCGAACTCGATCCCGGCGTCGATGCGGAGCGCGCCGCGCGGGTCCTCGTCTCCAGCTTCTTCGGCACCCACACCGTCTCCGACGCACTGGACGACCGCCGCAACATCGAGGACGCGGTGACCGACCTGTGGATGATGCTGCTGCCCGGGCTCCAGGCGGCGCCGGTCGATCCGGCGAAGTGTCTGGAGGGGGCCCGGAAGCTCTTGGCGGGTACGCGGGGGCAGCCTGCGGCTGCGGTGCTTGCCCACGACGACTGACCGGCAGCCGGACTGCCCGTGCCTCCACCACAACGCCGGAACGCCACAACGCCGCAACACCTGATCACCAGATCACCGGAATCCGGTGAGGACCGCTCACCTGTCCCGCGACAAACCTGGACGTGCGACAACGCACAGGAACGGCAAGGGACTTCGGCACCGCCGGGCAACGCTCGGCAACGTCCGGCAAGGAGGCGGTCTCATGAGCGAGCGCGTAGCAGTGGTGGTCGGTGCGGGCGGTGACGTTCCTGGCCACGGCGCTGCTGCTCGCGGACGCCGGCTTCACCGTGACGGCGGTCGACCGTACGGAGAAGGCGCTGGACGCGCTGCCCGACGGCATCCGGCGGGAAGTGGGCGACGCGACCGACCCCGCCGTGGCCAGGAACGTCATCGACCGGATCGCCACCGAGTCCGGACCTCCCGAGGTGCTGGTGAACACCCTCGGAGTGTTCCGGCCGGGAGAGGCGGTCGCCGCGGCCCCCGACGACCTGCGGCTCATGATGGACGTCAACCTCGGAGCCGCGCTGTGGCTGAGCCAGGCCGTGGCGCCGTACATGCGCGGGCGCGGCGGAGGCGCCATCGTGCACGTGTCCGCGCGGCCGGCGAGCGAGCCGACCCTCGGTGTGGCCGCCTACAGCCTCAGCAAGGCGGCGCTCAACCACCTCGTCCGCGTTCTCGACCTGGAGCTGCGCCCGCACGGCATCCGCGTCAACGCGGTGGCGCCGCAGCTCCTCGACACGGCCAAGAACCGGGCGATGCTCCCTCCGGAGGTGCTCGCGCACGCCGTACCGCCGGAGACGGTCGCGAACGTCATCGCCTTTCTCGTCGGCGACCTCGCGACGGACATCAGCGGCGCGATCGTGCCGGCCTACGGCGCGTAGCCGGACAGCTCCGACGAGCCCCGCGCCTCACCTCGATGCACGTCACCGTCACCCGCGCCTCACCCCGATGCGCGTCCTTCGCCGGGACGCTGATCTGCGCGGGCGAGTTCGACCGGGGGAACAGTGGCTGGAGCGCGCCCGGCACGCCACCCGGTCCGAGGGCGAGCCGGGGGTTCGGCTGCTGGTGCATCTGATCTCCTCGACGGTTCCGGCGGCACGCGGCCAACACCGCGACGCGCTGGCCGAGTTGACCGCCGCCGAGCAGACGCAGACACACATGAGGGGCGAGCACGGGCTCCGGTCCCGGGTGATCGCCTGGACGGTGGCCACCCAGGCCCGCCTCGGCATGGTCGAGGAGGCGCGGGTCACCCTCGCCGCCCTCGACGAACGGCGGGCCGCCACCGGCGAGATCCGCACCGCCGCCGCGGTGCTCCGCCTCGCCGAGCAGGACCCCGCGGCCGCCCGCCGCGAACTCGGGCCGGTCCTCGACGGCACCGCCCCCGTCACCTCCCTCCTCACCCCGATCGAGGCACGCCTCCTGGACGCGCTCGCCTGCCGCGACCTCGGCGACGAGCACGCGACAGCGACCGCCGTGGAACAGGCGCTGCACCTCGCCGAACCGGACCGGATGATCCTGCCCTTCGCGATGACCGGCGCCTGGGAACTGCTGGAACCCCTCCAACAGCGCACCTCGCACGCCGCGTTGGTCTCCGACATCCTCGACGTCGTCCGCGGCGACACCCCGGCCGGACCGGACCGCACGGCCACGGGACCGACCGAACACCTCAGCCCGAGCGAACTGCGCGTCCTGCGCTACCTCCCGACGAACCTCACCCGCCCCGAGATCGCCACCGAACTGTCCGTGTCGCTCAACACCGTCAACACCCACATCCGGCGGATCTACGCCAAGCTCGGCGCCGGCGACCGCTCCTCGGCGGTCCAGCGCGGCCGTGAGCTGCGCCTCCTGTCGAACGGCCGGGGCTGAAAGCCGCACGATCACCGGATCCCGGCGACGCGGCCTCACCTGTCCGCCCGCGACCATGGGGCCATGGGTGATGACCCCGTCCTGTACCAGATACGGGTCTACGGCCACCTCGGCCCCACCCTGCTGATGGCGTTCCCGGCGTTCGCGCCCGAGCAGCAGGGCACCGAAACCGTGCTCACGGGGCTGCTGCCGGACGCCTCGGCGCTGTACGGCGTCCTCTCCGAGATGGAGGGGCTCGGCCTGGATCTCCTCGAAGTCCGCAGAGTGAGTGCGCGCCCGAACCCGTTCCCACCCAAGGGAGATGCTCCGTGAGCACCGAGCAGCAACAGACCCTCGACGCGATCCTGCGCCAGTCCGCCTTCCCCGTCGGCAGCACCGTCGACGAACAGCGGCTCCAGCTCGGCAAGTTGACGTCGGCGCAGCCGCTGCCCCCCGAAATCACCCTGACATCACGCACGTTGGGCGGTGTGCCGGTCGCCGAGATCACGGTCGACGGCGTCGAACCCCGGCACGTCGTCCTGTACTTCCACGGCGGCGTCTACGTCCTGGGCGACGCGGCCGGTGCCGCCGGACTGGCCTCCCAGGTCGGCCGGCGGACCGCCGCCAAGGCCTACTCCGTCGACTACCGGCTCGCGCCCGAACACCCCTATCCCGCTGCCGTGGACGACGCGTTGGCCGCCTACGAAGCCCTCCTCCAAGAAGGCGTCGCCCCCTCGGACATCGTCCTCGCGGGCGAGTCGGCAGGCGGCGGCCTCGTCGTCGCCACCCTCGTCAACGCCCGCGACCACGGGCTGCCCCTGCCGGCCGCGGCCTACGTCATGTCGCCGTACTCCGACCTCACCCTCGCCGGGGCGAGCATCGACACCAAGGGACCCGCCGACCCGCTGCTCTCCCGGGAACTCCTCGAACCCCGGATCACCGACTACACGGCGGGACAAGACCCTTCGCTCCCGCTGATCAGCCCCGTCTTCGCCGACCTCACGGGCCTGCCGCCCCTCCTCATCCAAGTCGGCAGCCACGAGGTCCTCCTCGACGACGCCGTACGCCTCGCCCAACAGGCCGCCGCCGCGGACGTGTCGGTCACCCTGGAGGTCACCCCTGGGGTGCCGCACGTCTTCCAGGCCTACGGCTTCCTCCTCGACGAAGCGACCGACGCGCTCGACAGGGCCGGGGAGTTCTTGAGAGCGCGGCTGCACGCGTGACCTCAAGTCCCTTGCCCCTGAGGTCTGTTCGCCAACACCGTTCGCATGAGGAGAAGATGACGCCCGGCGAAGCGGTCACCGACGACGAATCGCTGTCCCGGATCATCGCCGCGAACCCGGCCATCTACGGCCACCCCACCTCCACGGCACCGATGGGCGGCCCCGGAGACCCCTCGGCCGTCGTGGATTCCGTCGGTGCTGTCAAGGGAGTGGAGGGTCTGCGGGTGGTCGACGCGTCGATCATCCCCGAGGTCCCCTCGTCGACCACGAACGTCACCGTCATCATGGTGGCGGAACACATCTACCGGCGCGTCTACGGCAGTTGACCTCGGAGGCTCAGTCCGCCGGGCCCTGCTGCGCGGAGCGGGTACGCCGCGCGTCGACCACCGTGTCGGCGACCGGCACCACGATCCAGCACACGTACGCCCAGTGCGTGACGAGCGAGACCGGGATCGAGAGCAGGAAGCCCAGCGCGACCATGCCGATGCGCCGGATGGACCGGGTGAAGACCTCGGGCGGTGCGCCGACACGGTGGAGGTGGTCGCGGCGGACCTCGCGGACCATCAGGATGAACAGGAGACAGGACGCGAACTGCACGGCGGCGTAGAAGACGAACCGGGCCTGGAACGCTCCCTCGCCGCCGATCACGTCCGTCGCGAACGGGGTGATCACCAGCGTGAGCAGCCAGTACATGGTCAGGGACGTCAAGCGGCTGTTGGTCGCCGTGACATAGCGGAACACCCGGTGGTGCGAGCGCCAGTGCGCGGCGATCACCACGAAACTGATCATGAACGCCAGGTAGCTCTCACAGTGCGACGTGGCCGAGTGCCACAACTCGGAGTTGGTCGACCCCTCCGGCACCGGCAGTTCCAGAGCCAGCAGCGTGAGCGCGATGGCGACCACCGCGTCCCCGAAGAACGTGAGCCGGTCACCGGAGACCGCCCGGATCTCCATTTCCTCGTCCTCGGAAGGCAGTTGTCGATCGGTCGAGACATCCATGGCAGCAGAGAATGCCACACGCGGTGGGGAGTGGTACTGCTGGTCCTACCCAGACGGCTGGCGACCGGCGGGTGCGGAAGCGGATCATGGGAAGGGCAGGGCACGGCCCCGACCGGAGACCGCTGATCGCGCAGAACGGACCGCCACATGACCATGGCCTATCTCGCACAGCCAGAGCAGCAGCAGAAACTCGAATGGCTCGACGGCGGCGAGTTCGCCGTCCTCCTGGACGCCGCGGCCACGGGCGGACAGCTGACCGTGGGACGGTTCTCCGTCGCCAAGGGCGAGGCCCCGCCGTACCACAAGCACACCCGTGAGGACGAGGTCTTCATGCTCATCAAGGGGAGTGCGCTGCTGTGGTGCGACGACGAGGAGATGGAGATGTCGGAGGGCGGCATCGTCTTCCTGCCGCGGAACGTGCCGCACGGCTACCGGATCACCTCCGACACGGCCGACCTGCTGATGATCTGCACGCCCGGCGGCATCGAGGGCATGTTCCGGCACGCGGGACGTGACCTCACGACCCCGCGTCCCGAGGGCTTCGAGATCTCGCGGGACATCATGGCCGAGGCCGCCGACCTGTACGGCCAGGTCATCGTCGGCCCGCCCCGCTGACCGACCGCGGGCCCACCACTCCACCGCACCGACCGGAACCACGAAAGGCACCACCATGTCCCGGCAACAGCGCCAGGCCCTCGACGAGATGCTGCGGCACGGCCCGCTCGACCTCGGCGGGGACGTCGCCGAACAGCGCGCCCTCTTCCACGACATGATGACGTCCATCCCGCTGCCGCCCGACGTCTCGACCACCGAGGGCGAACTGGGCGGCGTACCGGTCGTCACCGTCGAGACGCCGGCGACCGACCCGGAAGCCGTCCTGCTGTACCTGCACGGTGGCGCGTACGTCATCGGTTCCGCGGCCGACGCGGCGGGTCTTGCCTCCGAGGTGTCCCGGCGCACCGGTGCGCGCGCCGTCTGCGTCGACTACCGGCTGGCACCCGAGCACCCGTTCCCCGCGGCCGTCGACGACGCCCTCGCCGTGTACCGGGCCCTGCTGGACGACGGCGTGCCCAGTTCCGCCATCGCCTTCGTCGGTGAGTCCGCGGGCGGCGGGCTCGTCGCCGCGACGCTGGTCGCCGCCAAGGACGCGGGGCTGCCCCAGCCCGCCTCGGCCGCGGTCTTCTCCCCGTGGGCCGACCTGAGCGTGTCCGGCGACAGCGCGAAGAGCAAGGCCGACGCCGACGCCTCCCTCACCCCGGAAGGCCTGCGCACCCGCGCCCGCGACTATCTCGGCGACACGGACCC
Organism: Streptomyces sp. MBT65; assembly: GCF_016612545.1. GTDB lineage: Bacteria > Actinomycetota > Actinomycetes > Streptomycetales > Streptomycetaceae > Streptomyces. The sequence continues at coordinate 15,362 of NZ_JAENRY010000002.1, forward strand.
CACCGACCCGCACGCCAGCCCCGTCTTCGCCGAACTGACCGGCCTCGCGCCCCTGTTCATCCAGGTCGGCTCCTACGAGATCCTCCTGGACGACGCCGTACGGCTGGCCGCGCGCGCCGCCGAGCACGACGTCCACGTCGAACTCCAGGTCTGGCCCCAAGTACCTCACGTCTTCCAGGAGTTCGCCGCGATGCTCGACGAGGGCGCCGCCGCGCTCGACGCCGCCGGCGCGTTCATCCGGGCCCGGTGGGCCGACGCGGACACATCCGACGGGGACGCGTCCGGCGAGTAAAGACTCCGCCGTCCGGCGGCTGAACGGCCGTGTGCGGCGCGCCAGTTGAACGACAATGTGCTCCATGGCTACGACGAACCACTTCGGCATCGCGCTGCGGGGGTGGCGCGAGCGGGTGTCGCCGCAGGACAGCGGGCTGGAGGCGGGCGGGGACCGGCGCATTCCCGGGCTGCGCCGAGAGGAACTGGCCGGGCTGGCCGGCCTGTCGGTCGACTACGTGGTCCGGCTGGAACAGGGCCGCGCCCGCAACCCCTCGGTCCAGGTCGTCACCGCGCTGGCGAGGGCGCTGCGACTCGAACCGTCCGAGCGTGACCATCTGTTCCGCTGCGCGCACCTCGCACCGCCCTCGGCCGGGAACGTGTCCCGGCAGGTGCCCGCGAGAGTGCACCGGCTGGTGGGCCAACTCGCGGGCAACCCGACCGCGGTGTTCGCCGCCGACTGGACCCTCGTCGGCTGGAACGGCATGTGGTCCGAGGCGATCGGTGATCCCCGTACGTACGGCTGGGTCGAGCGCAGTCTCGTGGCCGGCATGTTCCGGCCGAGGAGCGTACGGGGGCGGGCACCGATCGCGGCCTGGCCGGTCCGGTCCTGGGCGGGCGACGAGGTCGAGGAGGAGGACCTCGTCGCCGACCTGCGGGTGACGGCCGCCGCCCACCCCCACGACGCACGGCTCGCCGCCTTCGTCGACCGCATGCTGCACGACAGCCCGCGCTTCGCCCATCTGTGGTCCAACGGCACCGCACGCACCCATGTCGGCGACCGCAAGACCGTCGAACACCCCCGGGTGGGCGACCTCGACCTCGATCTCGACGTCGTGATGGCCGCCGGCACCGACCTCAGGATCGTCACGTACACGGCGGCCACCGGGACGACCGACGCGGAGAAGCTGGACGCCCTGCGGGCCACCTGTCCGCCGCAGACCCGCGCCATGTCGCGTACGAGCGGTCCGAGTTGAGGGGTGCGGATGAACCGGTTGCTCCGGTTTGTTACGCTCCCCAGGCCTCCCGCGGGGGAAGTCCGGTGAGAGTCCGGCGCTGACCCGCAACGGTGTGCGTGACGACCTCTGGTCGTCGCGCGAGTCCGATCGCCCGTGGGTGGTGCGACCCGTTGACTGCTCGCCGTGGACTGCGAGAGGGGACCGAGCGGCCGGCACGGTCGTCCGGGCTGTCTCCTCGATCGAGGCTCACCAGGCGGCCCCAGGTGAAGGACCGCCGACCGTGCGCCGAATACCCTTGCCGCCCTTGCTCCTTGGGCTGGTCCTCCTGCTCTGCGTGTCGCTGCTGTGCGGGGTCGGACTCGGCGCCGCCGGGATCGGCGTGGCGGACATGTTCGGGTTCCTGTGGGCCGGTGCCACCGGCGGGACCGTGCACGCGGGCGACGCCGCCGCCTACACCATCGTCTGGGAGATCCGGCTGCCGCGCGTCGTGCTCGCGGCCGTCGTCGGGGCGGGACTCTCGTCCGTCGGCGTGGCCGTGCAGGCCATGGTGCGCAACGCGCTCGCCGATCCCTTCGTCCTGGGCATCTCCTCGGGCGCGGCGGTGGGCGCCAACGCCGTGATCCTGCTGGGCGCGTTCGCCGGCCTGGGGGTATGGGCGCTGTCGGTGTCGGCGTTCGCCTCGGCACTCGCGGCCATGGTCCTGGTGTACGCGGTGGCCCGCTCGCCGCACGGCCTCACCCCGCTGCGGCTGATCCTGACGGGCACCGCGCTGGCGTACGGCTTCGAAGCCGTCACCACCGTGATGGTGTTCGGCGCGGCCCGGGGCGAGGCGGCCCGCTCGGCGATGATGTGGCTGCTGGGCAGCCTGGGCGGGGCGACCTGGGCGCAGGTGCCGTTGGCCGCCGGCACGGTGACGGCCGGTTGGGCGTGGCTGCGATGGCGGGCGGAGTCGCTCAACGCCCTCGCCATGGGCGACGAGACCTCCGCCGCGCTCGGCGTCCAACCGGGCCGACTACGACGGGAGTTGTTCCTCGTCACCGCCGCCGTCACGGGGACCGTGGTCGCGGTCAGCGGGGCCATCGGCTTCGTCGGACTGATGGTGCCGCACCTCGTGCGCATGCTGGTCGGCGCCGATCACCGCAGGGTCCTCGCGGTCGCACCGCTCGCCGGAGCCGTGCTCCTGGTGTGGGCGGACGTGCTGTCCCGGCTGCTGCTCGCGCCCGCCGAACTGCCGGTCGGCGTGATCACCGCCGTCGTGGGAGTGCCCGCGTTCCTGCTGCTGATGCGGCGCGGCGGCTATGCGTTCGGGGGGCGTTGATGCGACTCGACATCGAAGGGCTGTCGGTCGACGCGGGCGCGAAGCGGCTGGTGCACGACATCCGGCTCGTCGTGGAGAGCGGAGCCTTCGTCGGGCTCGTCGGCCCCAACGGCAGCGGGAAATCAACCCTGTTGAGGTGCGTGTACCGGGCGCTGCGACCGGCCGAGGGCGTGATCCGGCTCGACGGCGACGACGTGCACACCATGGAACCGCGCGCCGCCGCACGGCAGTTGGCCGCGCTGCCGCAGGAGTCGTCCGCCGAGTTCGACTTCACCGTCGCCGAAGTGGTCGCCATGGGACGGTTTCCGCACCGGGACCGGACCGCCGCGTCGGACCGGGAGATCTGCGCCGGAGCCATGGCACGCACCGGCGTCACCCACCTCGCCGACCGCGGATTCCTCGCCCTGTCCGGCGGTGAACGCCAACGCGTCCTGATCGCCCGTGCACTCGCCCAACAGCCGCGTGTCCTGGTCCTCGACGAACCCACCAACCACCTCGACATCGCGCACCAGTTGGACGTGCTCTCCCTGGTCCGCGGCACCGGCCCGACCGTGCTGGCGGCCCTGCACGACCTGTACGACACCCCGGGACCGGCGCGCTCCAGCTTCTGTTCGACCTGCTCCCGCCCACCCCTTAAGGACAACCACCCCCATGCGCAAGCTGCTTGCCGCCGCCCTCTGCCTCGCCGCGACCGCCACCGCCGGCTGTGGCGCCACGGTCGAGTCCACACCGCGGGACGCCAGGTCGTCCACCGTCACCCTCACCAACTGCGGTCAGCGGGTGACGTACAAGACGGTCCCGAAGCGGGTCGTCACCAATGACGTCGGCATCACCGAGCTGATGTTCGCCCTCGGCCTGGAGAACCGCATGGCCGGCTTCGCCATGCCCGACGACAAGGGCGACCTGACCGACGTGCCCTGGAAGGACGGCTACCGGAAGGTGAAGTGGCTGTCCAAGGACCAACTCACCAAGGAGAACGTCCTCGACGCCCGCGCCGACCTGGTCTTCGCCGGCTGGAACTACGGCTTCCGCGACGACAGCGGCTTCACCCCCGACGCCCTCAAGAAGCTCGGCATCCCCTCGTACATCCTCACCGAGTCCTGCCGCAACGGCCGCACCGACACCTCGCGCGGCATCATGCCGCCCCTGGACGCCCTCTACGCCGACCTCACCAACCTCGGAAAGCTCTTCGGCGTCGAGAAGCGCGCGGCCACCCTGATCGCCGACTTCAAGAAGCAGACAGCCACCGTCCACAGCGAGGCCCCCGCGAAGAGCCCCAAGGTCTTCCTCTACGACAGCGGCCAGGACGCCCCGTTCACCTCCGGCCGCTACGCCGCCCCCGACCAGATCATCAGCGAGGCCGGCGGCGTCAACGTCATGCACGACGTCAACGACTCCTGGACAACGGTCGGTTGGGAGACCGTCGTGCAGCGCGACCCCGACGTCATCGTGATCTGTAACTACGGCGACGTCAGCGCCGCACAGAAGAGGAAGTTCCTCCTCTCCTACGCCCCGCTGCGCAACGTCTCCGCCGTCAAGCACCGCCGGATCTTCGTCCTCGACTACGTCGACCTCGTCGAGAGCCCCCGCAACCCGTCGGCCATCGCTCGCCTAGGCGCGTATCTCCGGACGGTGGCTGCGGCGCGCACGGCCAACTAGAGCGTGCGTCAAGGGGCTTGGCAGGGTCTGCGTCAAGGGGCCTGGCGCAGTGCGGCGGCCATCCACTCCCGGACGGCCGCCGCCCGCTCCGGGACCCGGTCCGGGTCGGGACCCGACGTGCCGTTCACCGTCGCCACCAGGGACTGGTACCTGGCCGGCAGCTTGAGGCCGGGCGCATCGGCTGGACCCGGGGACACCCTAGGGCTCCACCGCACGCACCTGGTCGTAGCGGCCCACGAAACGGAACGCGCCGTCCTTGACCTGGTACAGGAAGCCGGTGTTCTCCGGGTCCAGCTAGTGCGTGGTGCCCTGGACGAAACGGATCGGCTTGGCCACCCCGTCGTACGCGGTGTGGAAGAGGCGCTCCGCGACCTGCGCGGGCTCGATCGAGGTGGTGGTCCCGAGCGCGTCGATGGCTCGGGCGATCAGGCCGACGGCGTCGTACGCCTCGGCGGACCACCGGCCGGGCGGCTCGCCGTAACGCGCCCGGTAGGCCGCGGTGAACGCCTTCGCCGCCGGGGTGCCGGCCGACTGCGCCTCGGTGTACGGCGCTTCGAATACCCACCCCTCGGCCGCCTGCCCCGCCGCGTCGAGGAAGTCGGCGCGCATGACGGGCTCGAAGGAGGTCACCGGCCCCGTGAACCGCGCCGTGGTCAGGGCGCGGGCGCAGGCCGCCGCACGGAGCGGTGACGTTCCGCCGTAGACCACCGCCTGCGGATGTGTGGCGAGCGCCTTGGCCACGGCCGGGCCGAAGTCGTCCTTGTCCGCGGCGACCTGGTGGACGGTGACGGTGCCGTCGCTGGGCGGTGCCTCGACCAGGTTCCGGCTGATGTCGACGGCCGGCTCGCCCGCCGCGCCGTCCTGGATGACCGCCGTGCGACGACTGGGGCGGGTCCTGGTCAGGTAGTAGAGGATCGGCAGGGTCCGTGAGGTGTCGGACGCCCTGGTCGTACAGAGGGCGCGCAGGGCCGTGGTGGACAGCCTCGCGGCGTCGTCGGCGACCGACACCAGGACCACCGGCATGGACGCGGCCGAGTAGAGCGGAGCGGCGGCGCGGGCACCGGCCGTGGTGCTCGGGCCGATGACCGCGCTGACGGCGAGCTGGGCGAGCACCCGGCGGGCCGTCTCCCGCGCTCGGGTCGCGTCGCCTCCGTCGTCGTAGGAGGAGAGAGCGAGGTGGTAGGCGACGTTCTTGCGGGCGTTGTGGGTGGCGACGGCGAGGAGCGCGCCCTGCTTCTGCGCCTGGCCCAACGTCTTCTGAGTGCCCGTCAGGTCGGCGTGGAGGGCGAGGGTGTGGGTGGGTACGTCGTGGTGTGAGCCGCTCGTCGCCGTGTGTCCTCGGGCCAGCAGGACGGCCGCGCCGGTACCGGACGCGGCGAGCACGGCGGCTGCCGAGCCGCCGACGGCCAGGATGCGGCGGCGTGAAATCCCCTGTGCGGTAGACGGGTTGAGGAGCTCGGGTGCGGACGGTCCTGCCGTGCGGGGCGGTGGGTCGAGGGCGCGGGCCGAGCGCTCGGCGACCAGCCGGAGGACGGCGGGCGGCAGCCATTCGGTCGCCGACGGCGGGCCGTCGGCCGGGTGCTGGTCGTCCGTCAGCGCGGAGTGGACGGCCGCTGCCGTCGGCCGTAGCGCGACGTCCTTGGCGAGGCAGCCGTCGATCACCGTCCGCAAGGGCGAGGGGAGTTGGGCCAGGCCGGTGGGGTCGGGGGGTTCGTGGACGGTGCGGTACAGGACCGCGGGTGCCTCGCCGGTGCCGAACGGCCGTCGGCCGGTGGCCGCGTACGCCAGCACGCAGCCGAGCGAGAACAGGTCGCTGGCCGGCCCCACCTCACCGCCGCGGGTCAGGGCCTGCTCGGGGGAGAGATAGCCGGGGGTGCCGACGACCGCGTCGGGAGCGGTGAGCGCGGTCGTGCCGACGCCCTTGGCGATGCCGAAGTCGATGAGCCGGGGGCCCTCCGGGACCAGCAGGATGTTGCCGGGCTTGACGTCCCGGTGCACCAGCTCCACGGCGTGCAACTCGCCCAGCGCCAGGGCCAGTCGGGCCCCGAGCGCGACCACCGTGTCGGCGGGCAGCGGCCCGAGGCCGTCCACCGCCTCGGCCAGCGAGGGGCCGGGGACGAACGCGGTGGCCAGCCACGGTTCACGTGCCTCGGTGTCCGCGGCCGTCACCGCGACCACCCAGCGGCCGGTGAGCCCGGTGGCCAGCCGCACCTCGCGCCGGAACCGGGCGCGGAACGCGGGATCGGCCGCGTACTCGGCGCGGATCACCTTCAGCGCGACCGGCGTCCCGTCGGCGGTCCGGGCCAGATAGACCACGCCCATGCCGCCCACGCCGAGCCGCGCGAGCACCCGGTGCCCGCCCAGGGTCTCCGGGTCCTCGGCCCGCAATGCCTGCATGCTGTGGCTCCTGTTGCCGCTCCGCGAAGTCTCCCCTGCCGGTCAGGAAGCGGACACCGCCACCGGACCGGCGTACACGAAGCGCCCGTCCTCGACCTGGTAGTGCTGCACCTGCCGGGTGACGAGCTGGTGGTCGGCGTCGAACGCGTACGTGGTGACCAGCCCCTTGAACCTGGCCTTCGCGAGCGCGTCGGCGAGCCGGGTGCGGGTGGGCCGCCGCCTGCCCGTTCCGGCGAGTGCGGTGAGCCGGTCCGCCAGCAGACGGGTGACGTCGTAGGCCTCGGCCGCCCAGTCGCCCGGCGCGGCGCCGTAGCGTTTGCGGAAGGCGGTGGCGAACGGCCGTACGGCCGCGGCGCCCGGGTCGATGTACGGAGCCAGGACCTGCCAGCCCTCGCTCGCCGCGCCCGCCGCCGAGACGAACGCGGGCGTGGCCGAGGAGACGTCCAGGAAGCGCGGGCCGGTGAAGTCCCGTGCGGCCAGGGCGCGGGCGAGCGGGGCGGCACGTTCGGGGGTGCCGGTGTAGTAGAAGCTGTCGACGCCGTGGGCGAGCATGTCGGCGACCACGGTCGACACGTCCGGTGCGAGAGCGGGGACGACCCGGGCGTACAGCGCCATGCCGACCGCGCCCGTCGCGCTGTGGACGACGTTGACGGACTCCATGCCGGTGATCCCGCCCGCGCGGTCGACCAGCAGCCCCGGTCGACGGGACCCGTGCGTGGCCAGCGCGGTGACGGTGGCGAACGCGGAGTAGGCGGTCAGCGGGGCGGCCCGGAAGTAGCTGTGCGGCTTGGCGAGGAGGGCCGACTGGACGGCGGAGACCGAGAGTTCGGACACGGTCACCAGCGGCAGCTTGGCGCTCTCGTAGACCTCCACGGCACTCTGCGCGGAGGCGTAACCGGTGGGGCCGAGCACGGCGAAGACATCGCGGTCGCCGGTGAGTCGACGGGCCACCGCCTGGGCGCGGGCCGGCTCGCCCCGGTCGTCCAGGATCCGCAGGGTGAGCGAAAACGGCTTGTCCTTGCGGGAGTTGAACTGCTCGACGGCCAGCCGCGCGGCCCGCGCCTGTGCCGTCCCCGCCGCCTTCAGCGGGCCGCTCAGATCGGCCTGCACGCCGATGGTCCAGGCCCGCCCGGTGGCCGAACTCGCCGGTGTCTTCGCGTCGTTGTCCCGCAGGGCCGCCCACAGGGCCGCGCCGCCACCGGCCGCGAGCAGTGCCGTACCGCCCGCGGCGAGGGCCAGCACCCGACGCCGGCCCGGCCCCGCGACCTCCGGTTCGCCGGAGACCTCGGTCGGTTCGATGCCGGGCAGCGCCAGCATCTCCGCCGACCGGTCGGCGACCATCCGGACCACCGCGTCCGGCAGCCAGCCGATCGAACCGGCCGGGGCATCCTCCACCAACTCCGCGTCCAGCACTCTGAGTTGGGGTCGATCCTCGGGTTCCTTGGCGAGGCAGCGCGCCAGCAGGTCCCGCAGTTCGACGTCCTCGACCCCGTCCAGTTCCGGCGCGTCGTGCACGGTCCGGTACAGCAACGCGTCCGCCGTGCCGCTGCCGAAGGGCAGCCGCCCGGTCGCCGTGTACGCCAGCACGCAGCCCAGCGAGAACACATCGCTCGCCGGACCCACCGGCAACGCCCGTGCCTGCTCGGGGGAGAGGAACCCGGGCGTACCCACGACCATGCTGTCCGAGGTCAACTCCGTCTCCCCGGCGGCCGTGGGCCGGGCGATACCGAAGTCGATCAACCGCGGCCCGTCCAGCGCGAGCAGCACATTGCCCGGCTTCACGTCCCGGTGCACCAACCCCGCCTGATGTACGGCGTCCAGGGCCCGCGCGAGCACCTTGCCCAGCACCCGTACCACCCGGGCGGGCAAGGGCCCGCACTCCAGCACCGCCTCGGCCAGCGACGGCCCCGGCACGAAGGCGGTCGCCAGCCAGGGCGCCGGGCCCTCCGTGTCGGCGCCCAGCACGGGCACCACCCACGGGCTGTCCACCCCGCGCGCGGACTCCGCCTCACGCCGGAACCGGGCCCGGAACTCCGCCTGTTGGGCGAACTCGGGCTGGATCACCTTCACCGCGGCGAGTTCCCCGGCCGCACCGCGCGCCAGGTAGACCACCCCCATACCGCCCGCGCCCAGCCGCCCGAGCAGCCGGTAACCGCCCAGCCGCGAAGGATCGTCGGGAAGCAGCCGCTCCATCACGACCCGCCCTTCGTGGCCGACGCGGAAGGGCTCGCCCCACCGGCAGTGCTTCCGATCTCCTCCTGCGCCCGCAGCAGCATTCGCGGAAGCACCTCCGCCACAAGGGAGTTGAGCTCCTCCTGGCTGCGACCGCGCCCGCCGCACACGGACGTACCGGCCACCACCGAGCCCAGCACCGCCTGTTGCCACCAGTACGGGTACGGGCCACCGTGCGTGTCACTGACGCACTGTCCGGTCTCCAGCAGCAGATCGTCGCCGCTGGTGTTGCCGCCCTCGCCCCGCGCGAACGACAGCGACTGGAGCCCCGTCAGACGCTCACCCGGCCGCTGCGTCTGCTCCGTGCAGTCGAGGTCCTCCTCCAGCATCCGGGCCTGCTCCCACGAAGCGTCCAACGCGGTGCGGTGCACGGTGACCGTGGCCGACAGCCGCACGGCTCCCTTCGCGCCGGCGGCGGGCACCTGGAAGTGCCGGGTCAGCGTGGCCAGCGCGTCCCCTGGTAACGGCTCCAGCCGCCACAGACAGTCGTCACCCAGCACCGCCCACTGTGCGGGGTCGCTCTCGTACGGCGTCGCCCGCGTCACGCCGGTCCCGAACAACTCCGGTCCGGAGATGACCCGTTCGATCAGCGCCCGGGCCTGCGCGGCGGTCTTCGGCTCCTTGCCCGGATCGGTCTCCGGGGTCGCCGACGCGGCCGACCGGGAGTCTGCGGTCGCGGTGCTGCTCCGGGACGCCCCGGACGTCGTCGGCGGCGACGCGGAACCACCGCCACCCCCCGTGCACCCCAGGACCAGCGCCCCGCAGGCCGCCGCCACCCCGCCGACACGGACTGCTCTGGCATACGCCACGACGTCGCCCCCTCTACGGCCTGTCGTGCGGCCGAACCCATGCCCGTACCGATGCGCTCGGGCAGGGGACGGTTCCCCGCCCTCCGCTTCTGTTTCCGGTTTCGCACAGGATTCGTACAGACACGTCGATCGTAGTGCTGGGAACCTCAACTCCCCCTGCGTAAAGCGAAGTTCGAAGCGGCGGTCTCACCTGGCGAGTTCGGTCGACTCGTCCAGTTGCGTCAGCTTCCGCGGATTGCGCACCACGTAGATCGTGGTGATCCGGCCGTCCTCCACCACGAGACTGATCGCGGAGGGCTCGCCGTCGACCTCCATCAGGCCTGCCGGCTCGCCGTTGAGCCACACGGGCAAGGTGTCGAACGAGGCCACCGACCGGTGCGCACGGGCGAGGATCGGCGCCACCGACTCGGCCCCGTGGACCGGGGCGAGCGCGGCGGCGACCACCCCGCCGCCGTCGGTCACCAGCACCACGTCCGGCGCCATCACCTCCAGCAGCTCCTGCAACTGCCCGGTCCGCAGCGCGCGCAGGAACCGCTCCACCACCGCCTGCTGCTCCGCCCGGCTCACCCGCACCCGCGGCCGCCGCGCCGCCACATGCTCCCGGGCACGCCGCGCGACCTGCCGTACGGCGGCCGCGGACTTCCCGACGACCTCGGCGATCTCGCCGTACGGCAGCTCGAAGACCTCGCGCAGCACGAACACCGCACGCTCGGTGGGCCCGAGCGTCTCCAGTACGGTCAGCATCGCGAGCGAGACGTTCTCCGCGAGTTCGACGTCCTCGGCCATATCGGGACTGGTCAGCAAGGGTTCCGGCAGCCACTCGCCGACATACTCCTCGCGCCGGCGCGACACCGTGCGCAGCCGGTTGAGCGCCTGCCGGGTGACGAGCCGGACGAGGTACGAGCGCGGGTCCCGCACCTGCGACCGGTCGACGTCGGCCCACCGCAGCCAGGACTCCTGCAACACGTCCTCCGCGTCGGCCGCCGACCCGAGCATCTCGTAGGCGACGGTGAACAGCAGGCTGCGGTGGGCGACGAACGGGTCCTGGCTCATGCCGTCGACGCCATGTCGGCTCCGGTGCGCCCCGCCTGGAGCGCCGGTGGAATCCCGCACGCGTCCGCGTAGCCCTGAGAGGTGATGCCGTGCGCGGTGTTGCACCTGGCCGCCATGTTGGCGAAGCCGATGAACACGGTGAGTTCGACCAGCGCCGCCGGGCCGAGCCGGTCGAGCAGGCTCTTGGACAGGTCGTCGGTGACGGTCGGCGGTGTGTCCGTCATCGCCTCCGCGTACGCGAGCACGTCCCGCTCCAGCGGCGTGAACACCTCCGACCGCCGCCAGCGCGGCACCTGGCTCGCCTTGGTCAGGTCCAGGTTCTGGTTCAGCGCCTGGAAGTAGGTGATGTCGAGGCACCAACTGCAGCCGACCTGTGCGGCCACGGCCATGTGTGCGAAGGTCTTGAGGCTCGCGTCGGCCGCGTCCCACGCGGCCACCCTGGCCGAGAACTCCTGGTTGGCCGCGGCGAGTTCGGGGTTGTTCCACAGCACCTCGACGGGCTCGGGAACGGCTCCGAGCTGCTTGATCATGTTCTCCCGCAGTTCGGCGGGAAGCTCGGCCTTCGGAACGCGAAGTGTCACGGTGTTCTCCTCGGTCTGTGCGCCAGGTCGGCGGTTCGGACATGAAGACACCGGCGGGCTCGCGGATGTGACACCGGGACGAAGATCGGCGAAGGCCCGCCGGGACGACTGACGACCCCGACTCGGGGTACTCACCGCTCCATGCGGATGAGCGTGGTGGACGTGGGCTCGAACACGGTTCGGCTGGTGGTGGCGGACCTGGTGGACGGCGTACCGCTGCCCGTGCACACGGCCAAGTGGAAGCTACGGCTCTCCGAGCACGTCGGGCAGCCGCACGGGGAGATCCCCGAGGACTCCGTACGGCACCTCGTGAAGGCGGTGTCGGACGCCGCGGAGACCGCCCGGAGCTGGGGCGCCGCAGGGCCACTCGCCTTTGCCACGGCGGTGGTTCGCGGCGCGCCGAACCGGCTCGACGTGCTGCACGCGGTGCGCGCCGAGACCGGCGTACGGCTGTGCACGCTGCCCGGAGAGGTGGAGGGCGAGCTGACCTTCCTCGGCGCCCGGCGCTGGATGGGCTGGCGCGCGGGGCCGCTGGCCCTGTTCGACATCGGCGGCGGATCCTTCGAAGTGGCCTTCGGGCGCGGCCGGTTGCCCGACTTCGTGGCATCGCTGCCGCTCGGCGCGGGCCGGCTGACCCGGGACTTCCTCGACGGCCAGGACCCGCCGCCCGAGCGCGCGGTCAAGGCGCTGCGTCGCGAGGCACGGCACCAACTCCGGGACGTGGCCGCACGGATCCGCTGGGAAGGACCCCGGACCACGGTCGTGACCTCCCGCACCTTTCAGCAACTGGCCCGGCTCTGCGGCGCCGCCCCCGGACGCCAAGGTCCCTTCGTGGAAAGGCGGTTGGCGCGGTCGGAACTGCGCGTGGGCCTCGACCGGCTGGCCGCCCGCACGGCCGCCGAGCGGGCCCTGCTCCCCGGCGTCTCGGCACCACGGGCCGCGCAGAGCCTCGCCGGAGCCGTGGTCGGGCACACAGTCATGAAGCTCACAGGCATCAGGCACGTCACCGTCTGCCCCTGGGGCATCCGCGAAGGAGTGCTGTTGCGGTACATCGAGGACGGCGGGTCGTGGTGGACGGAGATGACACGGCACAGCGACGACGCCGATGCCGGGAGAGCGGTCGCCCTGCGTATCGCGCCGGTGCCGGGGAGTTGATGCGGGTTTCGCCGGCGTGCCGGACCAGTCCTCCGACGATGGGGTCATCCTCGTCGACGTACCCTCAACGACACTGTATGCAGGGCCTGTTGAGCGATTCCGCTTGCGGTCGGGGTGAGGGCGTACAGGACGTCCCGGCGTACCGGTATGCTCTCGACTGTTGTCTGACGGCAACTATGTCGCAAGGGTCGCGGGAGACCGTTCGGTGGGGAGGGCAGGGACATGGTGGTGCCGCAGCCGCGGGGCGACGACCTGCTGTCGGTGGGTGGCGCAGAGGCCGGCCCGGAAGCCTGGGTGGCCTGGGAACCCGCCGTCCTGCTGGTCGAGGACGACGCCGGTGACGCGCTGCTGGTGGAGGAACTGGTCGCCGACAGCGCGCTGAAGATACGGCTGCAATGGGTGCGGTCGATGGCCGAGGCCGCCGAGGCGCTCGCGGCCGACGTGCCGGACTGTGTCCTGCTCGACCTGCATCTGCCGGACGCGCAAGGGCTCGAGGCGCTGTCCCGGGTACGCGCGAGCGCCGAGCGCGCGGCTGTCGTGGTCCTCACCGGCCTCGCCGAGGAGGAGACCGGACTGGCCGCCGTCGCCGCCGGAGCGCAGGACTACCTGATCAAGGGCCGGGTCGAGCCGGGACTGTTCGGACGGGCGGTGCGCTACGCGATCCAGCGCAAGCAGGCCGAGCGGGCGGCCGTCGCGCTCCAGGCCAGCCGGATGCAGGCGCAGGAGAACGCCCGCCTGGAGCGGGGCCTGCTGCCCCGACCCCTGCTGCGCGGCGAGGGCGTGGAAACGGTGACCCGCTACCGCCCCGGGCGCGCGCAGGCGCTGCTGGGCGGCGACTTCTACGACATCGTGCAGAGCGTCGACGGCACCGTCCACGCGGTGGTCGGTGATGTCTCCGGGCACGGTCCCGACGAGGCCGCCCTCGGTGTGGCCCTGCGGATCGCCTGGCGCACACTGGTGCTCAGCGGCGTCACGGGCGCCGAACAGGTGGCCCGGCTGGAGGAACTCCTCGTCGCCGAGCGCGCCCGGAGCGAGGTCTTCGCGACCCTCGTCAGCCTCTCCGCCGCACCAGGAGAACGTACGGCCCGGGTGGTGCGCGCCGGGCACCACGGACTGCTGATGCGTGACGGCTGCGGTGTGGAGTGGGTCGAGGTGTCCGGCGGTCCAGCCCTGGGCGTGGTGCCCGGCCTCGCGGACTGGCCGGTCGAGAACCTGGCCGTACCGGCACACGCCGCCGTCGTGCTGTTCACCGACGGCCTGTTCGAGGGGCATGTCGGGCGGGGCTCGGAGCGGCTCGGGGAGGACGGGCTGCTACGGCTCGCGCGGGAGCGGGCCGCGCTGGCCCCGGAGCCGTTCGTCGACGAGCTGATCGCCTGCGCCGAGAGCCTGGCCGAGGCACAGGGCGGCCTGGCCGACGACGTGGCCGTGATGCACCTGCACTGGACATGAACGTGATGCACCTGCGGCACCTGCTCCGGACGTGATTCACCGCGTCGGAAATGAGCAGATGGGACGAGAGGATGTCGGGACGGGACGAACGGTGACGGGACGAACGATGAGGGACATGGCGGGCGGAACAGGGATCGGACGACGGTTGACGGTGCAGGGATGGTTCTTCCTGGCGCTGTCGCTCATGGTGCTGCTGGTGGTGATCGGCACCGCGATCGGCGCCAACCTGCTCAGCCGGACGGCCGCCGTCACCGACGATCTGCTCCGACGCGTCCAGCCCGCCCAGACCGAGGCGTACCGGTTGCAGGCCGCCCTGGTCAACCAGGAGACCGGCGTCCGCGGCTACGCGATCGCCGCCGACCGGCAGTTCCTCACCCCGTACACCAGCGGCAAGCAGGACGAGGCCCGCTCGGCGGCACGGCTGCGCGCACAGCTCGGGGACCGGCCCGAACTCCTCGCCGATCTGCGGGCCGTGGAGCGCGGAGCGGCCGCCTGGCGACAGAACTACGCCGAGCCCCTCGCCGCCGCCGTCACCCCCGGCCGGCCGGGCGCCGTCGACCAGACCACCGTGGACAGCGGCAAGCACGAGTTCGACCACCTGCGCGGTCTCTGGGCGAAGCAGAACGTCGACCTCGCGAAGGCCGTGAAGGAGGGCCGGACCCACCTCGCCCACCAGCGAACGGTACGCAATGTCGTCCTGAGCGCCATGGTCGCCGCCTTCCTGCTCACCGGCGTCGTCCTCGCCGTACTCGTACGACGGCTGGTGACGCGTCCGCTGGAGGCGCTGACCAAGGCGTCGGAACAGGTCGCGGCGGGCGACTTCGCGCACCACATCCACGGGGACGGCCCGGCCGACCTCACCGCGGTGGCCGGAGCCGTCGAGGGCATGCGCAGACGGATCGTGGCCGAACTCGACGCCTCCCGGGAGCAGGGGGAGGTACTGAGCCGGCAGGCCGAAGAGCTGGACGCCCAGGCCGTCGAACTGCGCCGGTCCAACGCCGAGTTGGAGCAGTTCGCGTACGTCGCCTCGCACGATCTGCAGGAGCCGCTGCGCAAGGTCGCCTCGTTCTGCCAGCTCCTGGAGAAACGCTACGGCGACAAGCTGGACGACCGCGGCCTCCAGTACATCGACTTCGCCGTGGACGGCGCCAAGCGCATGCAGGTCCTCATCAACGACCTGCTGACCTTCTCCCGCGTCGGACGCCTCGACGACACCCGGGAGCGGGTTGGTCTCGGCCCGGCGCTGGACAAGGCGCTGCGGAACCTCGCGACGGCCGTCGAGGAGTCGGACGCCCGGATCGACCGGCCCGAGACCCTGCCCGAGATCGTCGGCGACCCGACGCTGCTGGCGATGCTCTGGCAGAACCTGGTGGGCAACGCCCTGAAGTTCCGCCACTCCGACCGCGCCCCGCACGTCTCCGTCACCTGCGACCCCGATCCCGAGAACCCCGGCATGTGGCGCCTGAGCGTCACCGACAACGGCATCGGCATCCCCGAGGAGTTCACGGACAAGGTCTTCGTCATCTTCCAACGGCTGCACAGCCGCGACGCCTACGGCGGCACCGGCATCGGACTCGCCCTGTGCAAGAAGATCGTCGAACACCACGGCGGCCGGATCTGGATCGACACCGAGGCTGTCGAGGGCACCCGCTTCTGCTTCACGCTCCCCTCCGCCGAGGACACCACTGAGACCACCGAAGGGGCGTCGGATTCCGAAGCCCCTGAAGCCACCGACGACGACAAGGCCCTGACATGACCCTCCCTGGCGCGACCCCGATCGACGTCCTCCTCGTCGAGGACGATCCGGGCGACGAACTGATGACCCGGGAAGCCTTCGAGGACAACAAGATCGGCAACACCCTCCACGTCGTCCGGGACGGCGAGGAGGCCCTCGACTTCCTCTACAAGCGCGGCGAGCACACCGAAGCCCCGCAGCCCGACCTCATCCTCCTCGACCTCAACCTCCCGAAGTACGACGGCCGTCAGGTCCTGGAGAAGATCAAGTCCGACCCCGAACTGGCGCACATCCCCGTGGTCGTCCTGACCACCTCGTCGGCCGAGGAGGACATTCTGCGCAGCTACAAACTCCACGCCAACGCCTATGTCACCAAGCCGGTCGACCTCGACCAGTTCATCGCCGCGGTCCGGCAGATCGACGACTTCTTCGTGCAGGTCGTACGACTGCCCCACCGGTTCGACTGAGGCGCCGCGGGGTTTCGTACGAGGTGATGCACCGGGTTGTCCGCTCCAGAGGATCGCGGCCGCTTGGGTACAGGAATCTCGGGTAGGCCACCCCCATGAGCGGCGAATCACCACACTGCCGACTTCCCTGAGGTGTCGAGGTCTTGGCAGCGGACGGGGAGGCGGACCGGATACCGGCGCGGGCGGAGGGCACGGACGCCGTCGCGGGCCGGATCGCCGATGCCGTGGACGGGCTGGCCGACCTCTGGACCACGGCGGCGACCGAGGCGTCTGTACGGCTCTCCCCGCATCAACTGCGCGCCCTGCACGCCCTGGAGAGCACACCGGGCGCGAACCTGACCATGCTGGCGGACCGACTGGAGGCCGGACTGCCCACGGTGAGCAGACTGTGCGACCGGCTGGAGGCGGCCGGGCTGCTGCTCCGGGAGGCCGCGGCGCACAACCGCAGGGAGATCCACCTGCGGCTCACCGCGCACGGCCGGGACGTCCTCGCGGAGGTCGCCGAGCTCAGGTCCCGGGCGCTGACCGAGGTCGTACGAGGTATGGCACCGGACGACCGCGCGGCCCTGGAACGCGGTCTGCGGGCGTTCGTCGTGGCGCAACGGCAGCGGCCGTCCGCCGAGGGCGGATGATCACGCCGTCGCGGGGTCGCGCCCGTTCCAGTCGAGACAGACCACGGCGGCGTCGGCGCTCAGGTCCGTGCTGCCGAAGTGCTCGGACAGCCGCGCCACCACCGAGCGCGCGACCTCCTGCGGAGCCTGTGCCGGCCCCGCGTCCAGGGCCCGGCGCAGCGCCTCCTCGCCGAACGGGGCGCCCTCCGGTGAGCGGGCCCCGTGGACGCCGGTGCTCACGGCCACGAGCCGGTCGCCGGGTCGTACGCTGAAGACCTGCTCCTCGTAGGCGGTCTCCTCGAACATGCCGAGCGGGAGCTGTGCCTCCAGTTCGATGTGCTTCACCGTGTCGCCGCGCCGGCGGTAGAGCCGGGGCGAGCCCGCGTCGACGGCCTGCACGGTGCCCGTCGCGAGGTCGAAGCGGAGCAGCAGGGTCGAGGCGTACACCTTGCCGCCGAACTGGGCGTACACGGCCTGGTCGGCCAGCCGGGCCTGGTCCGCGAGGCAGAGGCCGGCCCGGCGGGCGTTGCGCAGGGCACCCACCGTGACGCTGGTGAGCAGCGCGGCGTCGATGCCCCGGCCCATGCCGTCGGTCACCGTCACGGTCAGCCGGCCGCCGTCGGTGCTCCAGTCGAAGTTGTCGCCGCCGACGGTGTACGCGGGCTCCAGATGGGCGCCGATCACGAACTCGGGACGGTCGCAGCCGCGCCCCGGCAGGAGCTGCCACTGCATCTCGGCGGCGAGCGTGAGCCGCCGGGTGCGGCGGGCCAGGAGGTACAGGTCGGTGTCGCGCTCCGCCGTGCCGATCTCGTGGCCCAGCGCGGTGGCGAACTCGGCCAGCCCGCGCACCCCGTCCGGGTCGGCGCCGGCGGCGGGCAGCCGGGCGGAGAGGACACCGAGCCGGTCGCCGCGCACGGTCACCGGGACGTGCACGGTGACCGTCCCGTCCGCCGAGGGTTCGACGACGGGCGTCTGCGTGGTGAACGCCCGCCCCGCCGGGCCGTCGTAGGCGGACAGCGGTTCGCCGGTGCCCGGCAGCGGGGCGACCGGGCGCAGCACACGCAGGCCGTAGTCGGCGAGGAGGAGGGTGACCTCCCGGGCTCCGGCGCGGTCACCGAGCAGGCGGCGGGCCGTCTCCACCAGAGCGTGGGGCGGGGCCGATCGCAACACGCTCTCCACGGAGGGGAGCGGCTCAGAGGTGCTCACGGCGTTCACCCTTCCGGCTCAGTGTCTTCACACTAGCGTCACGCCGCAGGGTGCGGGGTACGACGGTGCGCACCTCACCGCCCCCGCCAGTCCAGACACACCACCAGGGCGTCGTCGTCCGGAGTCGGCGTGCCGCGATGGCCGGTCAGCTCGCGCAGCACGGCCCGCGGCACCTCGGCGGCGGGCAGCAGCCGCGTGTGCTGGATCGCCCGCGCCAGCGCCGTGTCCCCGTAGGCCTCGCCCTTGGGCGAGGCGACGGCGTACACCCCGTCGCTGACGAAGAGCAGCCGGTCCCCGGGCTCGACCAGGAAGTCCTGCTCGACGTAGTCGGTCTCCTCGAACATGCCCAGCGGCAACTGCGCCTCGAACGCGACCCGTTCCACCACCCCGTCCCGCAACCGCAGCGTTTGCGGCGATCCCGCGTCCACCACCCGAGCCCGCCCGGTGGTGAGGTCGAAGTCGAACATCAACACGGACATATGGCTACGGCCCCGGTAGTGCGCGTACACGGCCTGGTCCGCGAGGGCCGCCTGGTCGCCGAGCGGAATGCCCGCCCGGCGTGCGTTGCGCAGGGCGTTGACCACGAGGTTCGTCAGCAGCGATGCCTCTATGCCCTCGCCCATGCCGTTCGAGACGTAGAGCGTGAGGTGGTCGGCCGTGGCGGACCAGTCGAAGTTGTCGCCGTGGATCGCGTACGCGGGCTCCAACTGCGCGCCCAGGTCGAACTCGGAGCGCGAGCACGAGCGGCCGGGCAGCAACTGCCACTGCATCTCCGCCGCGAGGGTCAGCCGGTCCTTGCGCCGGGCCCGCAGATACAGGTCGGTGTCGCGCTCGGCGACCAGCACCTCGTGCCCCAACACCTCGGCCAGCTCGGTCAGTTCGGTCAGACACTCGCGCACGTGCCCGCCGCCGGGCAGCGTCACCGAGAGCACGCCCAGACGGTCCCCGCGCACACTGATCGGCAGATGCACCCGCACGCTGCCGTCGCCGAAGTTCCCTTCCACGAACGGCTCTTGGGCACCGAAGGCGCGGCCCGCCGGGGTGTTGTGCACGGAGACGGGCGGCAGGGTGTGCGGCAGATCGGTCACCGGCTGCAGCACGGTGAGGCCGTAGTCGGCCACGAGCAGCTCCACGGAGTCCGCCGCGTACCGCAGGCCCAGCTCCCGGCCGACGACATCGGGCAGTTCGTGGGGAGCCGCCGTGCGCAGCGCCCGCTCGACAGCCATGAATCTGTTCACGATCGTAGGTATGCCAATCTCTCGCCCGGGGCACGCGTCGCCCGCCCTGCGGTGGGCCGTACGGCCCCGTCGTCGCGTGTCGTCTCGTCCATCCGTGTTCGTCGCGCGTGCCTAGTAGGCTGGGGCTCGTCCCTGTGCCTGCGAGAGTGTGACCGTGACGTCCTTCCACCCCCGCCCCGAACCCGCCGAGGTCGCGCGTGTCACCTCAACGGCGGCGGAACTGCTGGAAGTTCTGTGGGGGCGCGCCTCGACGGCGCCCGCGTCCGCCTCGCAGCTGCGGGTCCTGTTCATCCTGGAACACCACGAGGGCATCAACCTGCGCACCCTCGCCGACCACCTCGCCTCGACCCCACCGTCGACCAGCCGGCTCTGCGACCGTCTGCAGGCCGCCGGTTTCGTCGACCGCGAGGTGAGCCCCACGGACCGGCGCGAGGTGCGCCTGTACCTCAGCAGCGTGGGGCGGTCCTTCCTGTCGGACCTGCGGGCCCGCCGCGAGGAGGCGCTCGGCGCGGTACTGGCGCAGATGCCGGCCGCCGGGCGCAACGCGCTGCTGACCGGTCTCGAGGCGTTCTGCGCGGTGGCGTCGGCGCAGATACACGACCACGACGAGTCCTCCGGCAGCCGTACCGCCTGACCGGTCAGCCCGACAGCCGACCGCTCGGCGGCTGCCCGTAGTTCGTGGCCGGCGCACGGAGTGGCCCCCGCCGACCGGGACATCCCAGATCCTTCCCCCTGCTGCGACGACACCCGATACTTTCTTGCCTCACGGCCATAGTTGTCAAACGGCAAGTTTTACGGGTGCGGGTGCCGACGAGCGGTCGAGCAGGGGGAGTTCGGTACGCGTTGCGGTCCGGTCAGCCGAGCTCGGCGCCCCGTGTCGCCGCCTCGGCCTCGGAGTGCGCGTCGCCGGTGGCGAGCGTGCCGCCCGAGCTCTCCAGGTGCGCCCGCACGAACCACTGGAACTGCTCCAGGTCACGCAGTTGCCCGATCAGCAGGTCCTCGGTGGCGGGGTCGATCCCGCCCGCCTCCTTGATCCCGATGCGCAGGTCCTCGAGCAACCCCGTGTAGACGTGGTCGAGCGCGCCGAGGTGGGCGATGGCGTCGGCCCGGCCGATGGAGTAGTCGTTCCAGGTCCGCTCGGCCACCAGCGTGCCCGGTGTGCCCGGCGCGATCCCGCCGAGCGCGGCGATGCGCTCGGCCACGTCGTCGGCCATCTCCCGTACCCGGTCGACCTGCGGGTCGATCATCTCGTGCACGGCGATGAAGTGCGGCCCGACGACGTTCCAGTGCACGTGCTTCAACGTCAGATGGAGATCGTTCAGCGAGTGGAGCCGCAGCCGCAGCACACCGATCAGCCGGCCCGCGGCCTCGCGCTCGATACCGGGAACGGTGTACTTCGGGGTCAGGTCCTTGATCTCCTCGGTCATGGTTCACCTCAGGCAATTCGGTAGGGCGTGCGGTTCCTTACCTGCACTCGGGTGCCCGGGTCCGCCGCGGTCAGACATGCGGTCACTGCGTGATGGGTCACGTGACGGTCACCACATCCGGCCAGACATGCAAAGGGCCGGAAGCCCTCGGCCTCCGGCCCGTTGTCCGACCCTGTTTCCGCGACTCAACTCCGGGCGAATTCCAGCAGATCCGCGTTGAACCGCTCGGCGAACTTCGGCACCATCGCCAGACCGTGCGGAGCGCCCGGATAAACCTTGTAGATCGCGTCCTTGACGAGCTTCGACGATTTGTCGCCGGAAGCCACGATGGGAACTATCTGGTCGTCGTCGCCGTGCACGATCAACGTGGGGACGTCGATCTTCTTCAGGTCCTCGGTGAGATCGGTCTCGGAGAATGCCTTGACGCAGTCATAAGCGCCCTTGATTCCCACGGTCATGCTCCAGAGCCAGAACTCGTCACGGGTTCCCTGGGTGACCGTCGAGTCGTCCCGGTTGGCGCCGTAGAACGAGGCACTGAGATCTTTGTAGAACTGCGAACGGTCCGTCTCCACGCCTTTGCGGATGCCGTCGAAGACGTCGATCGGCAGACCTTCGGGGTTCGCGTCCGTCTTGAGCATCAGCGGCGGGATCGCGCCGAGCAGGACGGCCTTGGCGACGCGGCCGGTGCCGTGGCGGCCCATGTAGCGGGTGACCTCACCGCCGCCGGTCGAGTGGCCGACGAGAATCACGTCGTGGAGGTCCAGGGCTTCGATGACCGCTGCCAGGTCGTCGGCGTACGTGTCGAGGTTGTTGCCGTCCCAGGGCTGGCCGGAACGGCCGCCCCCGCGCCGGTCGTGGGCCACGGCCCGGAAGCCGTTGTCGGCCATCACCTTCAGCTGGGGGTCCCACGCGTCGGCGGTCAGCGGCCAGCCGTGGGAGAAGACGACGGGCTGTCCCGCGCCCCAGTCCTTGTAGAAGATCTGCGTGCCGTCCGTACTGGTGGCGAAGGGCATGGTGTTTTCCTCCCGAAATGCTCGGACTGCTCGAGTACGTCATACGGGGAATCGACGGAAGGGGGTCGGCGGCGAGAGCCGGCCGGAATGAACACGTCGACCACAACACTCTAGGGGAGGCGAGGTGCATCCGCGTGTCGAGCGAATGCCTCGGCCGCTTCCACCGTAACCCGGGGAGCGCGCGAAAAACGTCGGACCGTGGATCGATCTTTCCCGCCCGCGCGATGGCTACGGTTTCGGCCATGCCAGAACTGACAGCGCGGAACGTCGGCCCGTCCGGAATCGAGATCGCCTACGAACGTCTCGGTGACCCGGAAGCCACTCCGGTCCTGCTGATCATGGGAGCGGGCGCCCAGATGATCAATTGGCCCGAGGGATTCTGCCGGGCGCTGGTCGACCGGGGTCTGCACGTGATCCGCTTCGACACCCGAGACGCCGGCCGCTCGACCCACTTCCCCGACGCACCCGTGCCGGACTTCGCGGCGGCCCTGGCCGGCGACCTCTCCTCGGCGTCCTACACGCTCTCCGACCTGGCGGCCGACACCGTCGGTCTGCTCGACGCGCTCGACCTCACCGACGTCCACCTCGTCGGCTCCTCGATGGGCGGGATGATCGCCCAGATGATCGCGATCGAGCACCCGGAGCGGGCCCGCTCGCTCACCTCGATGATGTCCACGACCGGCGAGCCAGGAGTGGGGGAGGCCGACTTCTCCGTGTTCGCCGGACTGGGAGCACCACCGCAGGAGCGGGAGGCCTTCGTCGCGTGGCAGGTGTGCGCCCTGCGGCTCGCCGCGTCCCCGGGCTTCGCGTTCGACGAGACCGCGGCGGCCGAGCGGGCCGGACGCGTCTTCGACCGCGGATACGACCCCCTCGGCATCCAGCGCCAGGGCCTCGCCGTCGTGGCCACCGGCGACCGGACCGAACGGCTGCGGTCACTGCGGGTGCCGACGCTGGTGGTGCACGGCGCCGACGACCTCGTGTGCGACGTCAGCGGGGGTCGTGCCACGGCCGCGGCGATTCCCGGTGCCGAACTGCTGATCCTGGGCGGAATGGGCCACGGCCTTCCGCAGGAACTGTGGCCCGAACTCGCCAACCACATCAGCGAGTTCATCCACCACGTCGAGACGGTGACCGCCTGATCGCTACCCCTGCCCCGAGCCGCCGCGCGCCCACCGCGCGGCGCGGACCTTGCCGTCCCTGATGTCCTGCCGGGGGAGTTGGAGACCGAGCGAGACCTCCAGAGCGTGGAAGTACAGCTCGAAGTCGTCGACCAGATAAGGGTGGTCCAGTTCGGCGCGGCGCAACGCTCGGTTGAGGAAGTCGAGTTGGCCGCCCCGGTAGTAGGGGGCCCTTCCCCGTTCGTACCCGAGCAACTCCGGTGTGCCCCGGCCCTCGTCGATGCGACCGCCCTCGCGCGTGTAGGTGAAGGTGTAGAGGCCCTTCGCGGACGTGGCGGTCAGCCGCACGGTCTCCGTGACTCCGAGCCGGGCGAGAGCCGCGCTGTCGGGCCGGGAGCCAGGTGGGATCTCGTGGTACATCAGGAACGCCCAACCGCCCGACTCCCCGAAGCAGAAGGTCTGCCAGACCTGGTCCCCGTACTCGCGGCCCGGCTCGTCCATGTCATGCAGGTCCGACAGGCGTGTCCCGGCGGCGACTTGGGCCGGGTCGGCTCCGTGGAGCAGGGCGACCTGTTCGGCGCCGACGTCCGCGCCGCGGAAGAAGGCCAGGGTGGTGTAGGGATTCTGGTCGCGCCATTCGCCGACGATCCAGGCGAAGCGCTCCAGCGGATCGCGTCCGCAGGGCCGCGCCGGGTCCGTACCGTCCATGCCGCCGTCGCGGAATCTGCTGCCCCACGCGGGGTTGATCCGGTCCAGCAACTCGGCCTGCCCGGTGACGAGATTGACGGCGGGCCCGCGGCCGGGGGAGTGGGCCACGATGTGTTCGGCGAGATCGCGGACCGCTTGCTCCGCGACGAAGTACAGCACCTGGTCGTGGTCCCGGGTGGCGAAGAACTCCCAGTGCGGACCGCGAAGTCCGCGCACGGTGCCGTCCTCGTCCAGAACGAGGAAGAGGCCACCGGAGTCGCCCCTGCTCCGCGTGTACTGGTCCGCCGATGTGCCGACGGGCGGGAACATGATGTCGTCGAGCAGGTCGGAGCCCGCCGTCATGGTGTGCCACGCGCGTCTGAGTGCGCGCTCCGTTGTCCGCATGGGCGTCAGTATGCAATGCACCGCTGGTCCGTCCGCCGACCGGCCCGCACCTCAAGTCGCGGGACAGGCAACGTAGTTACGGAGGTGTGCGAGGGCGTGCCCGCCAAGCGCGGCAGGGAGACAACACGATCTCGAACCCGTAACCGCCTCAACCCGGCGGCATGAGCGGGGATGTGGCGCCATCCGGGGCGTCCGTCAACGGGATGCGGGCGGTGATGCGTTTGCCGACGGGTTCGCGCCGGGCCTCGAAACCTCGTGCCACCGCCCGTACGATCTCCAGGCCGTGCTGCCCCACCCGTTGGGCGTCCGCGGCACGGGCGGCCGGCAGCACCGGGTCGGAGTCCCACACCGCCACCTCGACCAGGGCATCGACGATCCGTAGCTCCATCAGCACCGGACCGGGCGCGTACTTACGGGCGTTGGTGACCAACTCGCTCACCACCAACTGCGTGAGATCCATGGCACGGGCCGACACCGGCAGCCCGTACTCGGTCCGCGCCCGGGCGAGGAACAGCGCGGCCAGTCGACGGGCCTCGGCGATGCACGAGCCGTCCCCGTCCAACGCCACGGTGGACCGCAGGGCCCGGGCCTGCGGCGCTGTGTCGTCGTCCGCCGACGAATCTGGTTCCATCCGGATCGTTTCACCGCCTTCCGCGTGCCCGGCGCATACCCCGTGAAGCAAAGGGCACTCCGTCATTTTCTGTCGGCTCCACCGGACACAAGCATCAACCGTACGATGCGGGGCAGCACTTCGGATGAAAATCCTGATCCGTCGAAAATCCTGATCCGTATCGCTCAGCGACTTGTGTATGAGGACAGATGGTGAACACCGAACAAGCGGGGCAGCCGCGGCGGTTGTCGGTCAGGACCGACATCGTCGGCGGCACCCTGGTCGTGGCCGCGGCCGGAGAGATCGACCATCAGTCAGGCGGTGCGCTGAGGGAGGCGCTGGACCCGCCGGAGGGCGCCGCGCCGCGCGTCGTCGTCGACCTGAGCGATGTCACCTTCATGGACTCCAGCGGCATCAACATCCTCATCGCCGTGCACAGCGCGCTCGCCGAATCGGGCGGTTGGCTACGACTGGCCGGAGCCGCCCCGGCCGTGCTGCGCATCATCCAACTCGTCGGGATCGACGGATTCATCGACTGCCACCCGACCGTCCAACAGGCCCTCGAGAACTGACCGTTGCCACCAGCTGCGCGGGGCCCGTCCACCGGTCGTACGAGATCGGCGGACAGGCCCCATGCCGTACTACCCGCGACGGCCCGTCGGACCCTGGGTGACCGAGTCCTGCTCCCCGGTGCCGGCGGAGGTGTCGGAAACGGTGTCCGGGTCGGCCGGGGTCTCTTGGGAGCGGTCGGCGTTGCCGGGCCACCACGCGGCGTGGCCGATCAGGGCGGTGAGGCTGGGCGTGAAGAACATCGCCATCACGAACGCGGCGACGGCGATGCCGAAGGAGACGGCGAAACCCATCTCGGTGAGCAGCGCGTTGCCCGCCAGCATCATCGTCGCGAAGGTCGCCGCGAGGATGAAACCGGCCGCGGCCACGGTGGGCCCCGCGTGCCGTAGCGCCATGCTCGCCGCCTCCCGCGGGTCGCGGCCCTCGCGGGCCTCCTCGCGGAGCCGGGCGATCATCAGGATGTTGTAGTCCGTGCCGATGGCGACCACGAACAGATACATGATCACCGGGAGCATGAACATCAGCCCCGGATGTCCCTGCGCGTCCTGGAAGATCCAGACGGTCGCGCCGAGGGTGGCACCGAAGCCGAGACCCACCGAGGCGATGAGGTACCAGGGCGCGACCACACTGCGCAGCAGCAGTCCCAGGATCAGCATGATCAGCAGGGCGGCGACCGGGAAGACGGTCCGGTAGTCGTGGTTGACCGCGGAGTTGATGTCCTTGTAGATCGAGGACATACCGCCGACCACGGCCTCGGTGCCGTCGGGCGCGGCGGAGTGCGCGACCTCGCGCACCCGGCCCACGGCGTCGATCGCCTTCTCCGTGGACGCCTCGTACTTCAGCGTGACGGTGAAGTCGGCCGTGGTGCCGCCCTGGTTGACCTGGCTCATCCGGGCGCTCGCCACACCGTCGACGGCCCCGAGCTTCTCCGCGTAGGAGGTGAAGGCGCCCTTGTCGAGCGGCCCGCCGTCGGTGCTGGAGAGATAGACGTCGGTGGGGGCGGCGGCGCCCGCCGAGTACGCCTTCTGCATCTCGTCCTGGACGACCATCGACTCCTTGGTCTTGGGCATGGAACCCGAGGCCAGGTCGAAGGTGGCCTTGTAGCCGAGGGTGCCCAGCGACAGCGCCACGAGGACCAGCCCGGAGAGCGCGGCCGTCAGCGCGGGCCGGCGCTGCACACCGCGGCCGAGGGCAGCGAACCGGGCGTTCTCCGGCTCCCGTTGCCACGACTTGGAGGGCCAGAAGACCTTCGGCCCGATCAGCGACACCACGGCCGGGATCAGGGTCAGGCCCGCGATCAGCGTGACGGTGACCGAGATGGCCAGCGCCGGACCCATCTGCTTGAGGAAGCCCAGCGTGGACAGCACCAGCGCGAGGAACGCGATGATCACCGCGCCGGCGGCCGACGCGATGGCCTCGCCGACCCGGGCGACCGCGTTGACCATGGCCTGCTTCGGTTCGTCACCGGATCGCAGGCGTTCCCGGTAGCGGAACATCAGGAACAGGAAGTAGTCCGTGCCCACGCCGAACAGCACGACGATCAGGATCGACGAGACGGAACTGTTGGCCTGGAGGCCGAACAGCTTGGTGGCGTACGCGATCAGCCCGTTGGCGATGGACGCCACCACGCCGATCAGGACCAGCGGCAGGAACGCGAGGATCGGCGCGCGGAAGATGATCAGCAGGGTCACCAGGATGATGAGGAAGGTGCCGATACCGATCAGCGCCTCGCCGCGTTTGGAGGAGTCCTGCTGGTCGAGCGCCTGCGCGGCGGAACCGCCCAGCTTCACGTCGAGGTCCGTGCCCTTGGCCAGTTGCTTGACGTCGTCGCGCAACACCTTCGCGGCATCGGCCTGTACGGGCTGACCGGCGTTCTTGCTGTCCATCTGGACCAGGGTCATGGTGTACCTGCCGTCCTTCGACGGCTGGCCGGGGACCACCTTCTGCACCTGGTCGATGTGCTTCTTGCCCAGTTCGGTCGTGATCCGGGCGACGTCCTTCTTGTCGGCGGCGGTGAGCCTGCCGCCGTCGGTGCGCTGGTACAGCGCGATCGCGGACGGGGTGAAGGCGCTGGGGAACGCCTTCGCCTGGAGATCCGCCGCTTTGATGGACTCGTAGCTCTTGGGCAGGAAACTGCTCTCGTCGCTGTTGGACGGCAGACCGGGGGCGGTGGCGACAATCGCCACCGCCGCGATCAGCCATGCCACGATCGTCCAGACGGGGTGTCTGACGACGCCACTGCCAATACGTCGAAACATGCGGGAGGTCCTCCTGGGAAGGAAGATCACCGCAGCCCGGGGAGCGGACCCCGGCATCGGCGACCCCGACCGGTCCTCACCCGTGGGGCCGGTCGAACGGTTGTCTGTCTTCTTGTCCTATCGGTCACGCGTGCCGATTCATAACACGCGCACTGCTGCGGCACAGGGTCCGCACGAACGGGTGGTTGTCGGTGACCCGTCCTCCTCCGCCCCGTTGAGCCGCTGGGCGGCACGACCGCCGGCCCGGCGGGTGCGAGGAGAGGGAATCATGGGAACAGCGAAGTGGTCCACGGCTTTTGGAGCCGCGGGGTTGGTCCTCGTGGCCGTCACGACCTCCGCCGCCGCTCAGGGGCAGCCGCCGCACGCACGCCAGGCCGGACGCGCCGTGCTCACGAACGCGGACAACGGCCGGACGGTGCCCGCGAGCTCCGGTGGCGATGTCGAGATCCGGCTCACCCACTCCCGCGAGCGCGGATTCACCTACACCTGGACCGCTCCGGAATCCGGCAACTCCGCGGTGCTCGCCCATGCCGCCGACGCCACGTACCCGTCCGGAGACGCCACGGCCGTTTTCCACGCGGCATCCGCCGGTGTCGCCACCGTCAGCGCACAACGCCGCTGCGTCCCTGACCCCGGCAGCCTCTGCCCCCTGATCGTCGAGACCTGGAAGGTGACGATCGAAGTGAAGTGACCGACTGTCGGTCGGCCGAGCCCCCGGCATCGATAGGGTGCATCCGGAGGTGGTCAAGTGGCCGACAGTGTGCGGGAGTTGAGCGGGTCGCCGGAATCCACGACGGTGGTGGTCATCGGCGCGGGCCCGGCCGGACTGACCGTCGCGAACCTGCTGCGGCGCAGCGGGATCGACTGCGTCGTCCTGGAACGGCAGACCCGTGAGTACGTGGCACAGCGCCAGCGCGCCGGCATCGTCGAGACCCGCGCCGTCCGCATGTTCGACTCGTGGGGGCTCGCCGACCGCGTCCTGGGCGGTGTCCCGCACGACGGCATCCTGGAACTCCGCGTCGACGGCGAGACCCACCTGGTCTCCGACTACGACGGCTCCGAGGGCCCCACCGCCCGCCTCTGCCCCCAGCAGATGCTGGTCCAGAAGCTCACCGCCGCCTTCCTGGAGGACGGCGGCGACCTGCGCTTCGAGGCCGCGGACGTCTCCCTGCACGACCTGACCGGCGACCGCCCCACCGTCCGCTACCGCACCGCGGACGGCGAACTCCGCACCATCGCCTGCTCCTTCGTCGCGGGCTGCGACGGCGACCACGGCATCAGCCGTACGTCCGTCCCCGACGGGGTCCTCACGCCGTACGCCTTCGATCACGGGATCGGCTGGCTGACGGTCATGGCCGACGCCCCGCCGCCTGCCCATCCGCTGCTGGCCGTCAGCGCGCAGGGCTTCGCCGCGCACTTCCCGCGCGGCCCGTACGCCAGCCGCTACTACCTCCAGTGCCCGCCCGACGACCACCCCGACGCCTGGACCGACACCCGCGTCTGGGACGCGCTGCGCACCCGGCTCGGCGACCCGGCCCTCGTCTCCGGCCCGATCACCGACCGCGAGATCTTCCGCCTCCGCAGCCTGGTCCACGACCCGATGCACTACGGCCGTCTCTTCCTCGTCGGCGACGCGGCGCACATCGTCTCGCCGATGGGCGGCAAGGGCATGAACCTCGCTCTCTACGACGCCGATCTCTTCGCCCGGGCCGTACGGGACTCCGTGCACGACCACGACGACACGGCCCTGCGTACCTACTCGCAGCGGTGCCTGCGCCGGGTCTGGAACGACCAGGAGTTCTCGCACTGGATGACCCGCATGCTTCACGACGCCGGTGATGCCACCGACTCGGGTCCTTTTCACCGGAGTTTGGCGCGCGCCCGGCTCGACCGGCTCTTCACGTCGCCGGGTGCGGCCGGCGCCTTCTCCGAACTCATGACGGGGATGGACTTCGGAGAGGACGCCGGGCCGCAACCGCGGTGACCCGTCAGGCCGTTGAGCCGCCGGCGGTCAGGTGCCGGGCGAAGAACCGGACCGCGCTGTCCGCCTCGAACCGGGGCAGTTCCTTGTGCGCGCCCGAGTTGATGTGCAGCGACTTCTCCTTCGAGGCGAAGGCGTCGAACAACGCGAGACCGGACGGGCGCGGGATGTGTTCGTCGTCCCACTGGAGCGCGAACTCGATCGGAACGGTGATCCGTCGCGCCGACTCGGCGAGGGACTCGTCGTACCAGAAGAGCCCGAACACCGCGGCGGTGATGCGGGGTTCGGCCGCCGTCAACGGCACTCCGATCGCGGTGCCCATGTTCAGGCCGTAGTAGCCGACCGGACCGTCGGCACCGATCTCCGGCAGTTCCTGGAGGGCGTCGAGAGTGGCCAGCCACTCCGGTACGGCGCGCTCCGCGAGGTGGGCGTTGTAGCGGACGACGATCTCGCCGACCGGTTCGCCCGCCGCCATCGCCCGCTGCATCATGGCGATCTCCCGCTCGTCGTGCGCCGTGCGGGGGCGGCCGCCGTGGCCGGGTGCGTCGATGACGGCGACGTGGAAACCGCCCTGCGCCACGAGGAGTTGGGCGCGGCCCGTCATGGCGGGGGACTTCCTGTGGTTGCCGCCGCCGTGCCCCATCAGGACCAGGGGTGCGCGGTCGGCACCGGATTCGGGCGACCAGAGGGCGCCGGTGACCTCGCCCATGGTGAAGTCGTGCTGGATGACACCGTCGGACGTCGTCTCGGCGGTGAAGTGGAAGTGCGGTGAGTTCATGGGGTGCTGCCTTTCGGGATCGCCTTGTCGTGCGGCGCTCCCGGCGACCTCTAGGTCGCTGGCCCAACCGTGGAGAAGAGGGGGAGCACCCACCTGGATACTGCGTTCATGAGTCTCACCTCCTCGCGTGCTGTCACGGCCTACGGCAAGTTAGCAGCACGCTCGTGAGCGCGGCCAACGCTTTATCGCCCGCGGGCCGCCGCCGCACTATCGCATGCGCGTGCATCTAATGTCTTGACATCTTCCGGGGTCGACGACGAAGGTTGAGGAGATCGCTCCCGGACGGGTGGAGGCCCCATGCGCGCACGTGACGCCGCACCTCACGGTGTCGTCCCGGGCGCGCGGCTGATCATCCGGCGGCATGTCGACTACTGCCGTACCGCCTCCGCGGTCTGTCCTTCCGTACATCCCTGACCCGTGCCGGTCCATCGGGCCGGCCGTCTCCGCGCGTTCTCGGAAGGAACCACCATGTCCGGCCCCGCCCTGCGGCTCGCCCTCGAAATCGACGGTGACGGCGCCCATCCCGCGGCCTGGCGCCGCGCCGCCCACTCGCCCGACCATCTGCTCAGCCCGCGCCGGGTGGCCCGGGTCGCCGCCGACGCGGAGAACGCCGGGTTCACCCTGCTCACCCTGGACGACGGGGCACTCCCGCCCGGCGCCGGACCCGACACGGTCGGCCGGATCGGCGCGGTGGAACGGGCCGCGTTCATCGCCGCGTCGACGAGTGTCGTCGGCATCGCGCCGGTCGTACCGCTCACGTATGCCGAACCCTTCCATGTCTCAAGCCAGTTGGCGTCCCTGGACCACATCTCGGTCGGACGCGCCGGGTGGGTGGTGAGCGAGGAGTCACGGCCCGAGGCGGCCTCCGTCTGGGGACGCCCGCTCGTCGACGGAGCGGCGGCCCGCGCTCGCGAGTCCCGTGACGGCGTCGAGGTCGTCCGGGAGCTGTGGGACTCCTGGGAGGACGACGCGGTCATCCGCTCCGTCGCCACCAGCCGCTATCTCGACCGCGACCGGCTGCACTACGTCGACTTCACCGGCGACACCTACACGGTGAAGGGCCCGGCGATCGTGCCGCGTCCGCCGCAGGGCCAACTCGTCGTGCTCGGCCGCCCCGACCGCGTGCCCGGCCACCTTCTCGACATCGCCCTCGTCGACGGCCGTGACCTCGCGGCCGTCACCGCGAGCGCGTCCGCCGCCGGAACACCCCGTACATTCGCCGAGATCGAGATCGCCCTCGACACCGCGCACGCCACCGCCGAGGAACGCGTCGCCGACCTCGAACAACACACGCCCTGGACCGACCGCGGACGGCTGCGCCACATCGGCTCCGCCGCCGGACTCGCCGCGCTCCTGGGGGAGTTGAGGGACGTGGTGGACGGAGTGCGCCTGCACCCGCTGGTCCTGGACGAGGACCTGCCGGAACTGTCCCGGCTGGTCCTGCCCCACCTCTTCGAACGACGGCACGCGCTACGGCCCCTGCCCGCCGCGACCTTGCGCACACACCTGGGCCTCGACCGGCCCGCGAACCGGTACGCCGCCGCGGCCGCCCAGGAGGAAGCCCGATGACCCGCACCGACCCTCTCGACGTCCCCCGCCCCGATGCCCGACTCCACTTCGGGGTCTTCTTCCAGGGCGTCAACCACTGGACGGTCTGGTCCGACCCGGCCAGCGGCTCCCAGATCGACCCCGCCAACTTCCGGCGCGTCGCCCAGACCGCCGAACGCGGCCTGTTCGACGCGTTCTTCCTCGGGGAGGGGCTGCGGCTGCGCGAGGTCGACGGACAGATCCACGACCTCGACGTCGCCGGACGGCCCGACGCCATCACCCAACTCGCCGCGCTGGCCGCCGTGACCGACCGCATCGGCCTGGTCAGCACCTCCAACACCACCTTCAACGAACCCACCGACCTCGCCCGCCGCCTGTCAGGCCTCGACCTGCTCTCCGAGGGCCGCGCCGGCTGGAACGTGGTGACCACCGACAACGCCTGGACCGGCGCCAACTTCCGCCGCGGCGGCTACCTCGACCACGCCGACCGCTACCGGCGCGCCGAGGAGTCCCTCACCGTCGCCCGCGCCCTCTGGGACGGCTGGACGGACGGCACCGTGTCCGGCTCGGCCGCCGCTCCGGCCTGGGCGGCACCTGGCGCCGTACGCCAAGTCCGCCACCAGGGACCGCAGTTCGACGTCGACCTCGCCCCCACGCTGCCGCGCAGCGCCCAGGGACACCCGGTGATCTTCCAGGCCGGGGACTCCGCGGAGGGCCGGGACTTCGCCGCCCGCAACGCCGACGTCATCTTCTCCGCGCACGGCAACGACTTCGACGACGCGCTCGCCTTCGCCGACGACCTACGGGCCCGACTGCGGGCCGCCGGCCGTCCCGAGGACGACCTGCGCATCCTTCCGGGCACCGAGATCATCATCGGCGCCACGGAGGAGGAGGCCCTGGAGAAGAAGCGCTGGATCCGCCTCCAACAGGTCACCCCCGCAACGGCGTTGGGCATCGCCGGCCTGCTGTGGGGCATCGACCTCTCCGGCCGCGACGCCGACGGACCGCTGCCCAAGGAGGACCCGGTCGTCGCCGAGAACGACGGTTCCTTCGGCGCACGGCGCATCGCCGATCCGCGCCAAGTCGTCGCCGAATGGCGGGAGAAGGCCGACGCCAACCGCTGGTCGCTGCGCGAGACCGTCATCGCGCTCGGCCCCCAGCGCGGCCATGTCGGCACCCCGGAAGGCCTCGCGGACAAGTTCGCCCACTACGTCCGGCACGGCGCGGTCGACGGCTTCAACGTCACGCCGTACCTGATCCCCGACGGCCTGGACGACATCGTCGACCTGCTCGTGCCCGCACTCCAGGAACGCGGCGTCTACCGCACCGACTACACCGGTACGACGCTCCGCGAACACCTGGGCCTGCGCGAACCCCTCACCTGCCGCGCTCGGTAGACCAACTCGGCGCACCCGTCGGCGCGTTCACCGCTCGTCAAGGAGGCGCAGACCCAGGGGAGTCGCCGAGTGCCGTACGAACTGGCCCTCCCGGCGGCTGGCGATCAGCCCTCCCTCGCGCAGGATGCCGAGCTGGTAACTGGCGCCGGGCAGCGAGATGTCGGCCGCCGCGGCCACCTCGGACGTCGTCCGCGCGCCATGGTCGGCGAGATGCGCCAGGACGACCGTCCGGGTACGGCCCAGGAGCCGCTCCAGCCCGTCCTGGTTCGCGCGGACGATCTCCAGGGGATGTTTGGCGACCGGGTAGACCAGCACCGGCCCGAGCGTGGGGTCGGCGAGCGCGGTGGGCCTGCGCCAGCAGAAGTACGACGGGACGAGCAGCAGGCCGCGCCCCTCGAGGTGGAGGTCCCGGTCGACGGGATAGTCCACCTCGAGGACGGGGTCGTGCCAACGGGCGTGCGGGCGCAGCGTGTTGAGCAGCGCGGAGGTGCCACCGTCCAGGAGCGCGCGGGACCGCAGCTCGACGTCGTCGCCGACGGCTGTCCGGACGCGCGGCCAGTACGGTTCGAGCAGCGTCTTGGCGGACAGCTCCACGGCTCGCGTGAACGTCACCAGGCCTTTGGAGCCGGGCCTGTCGAGGGTGGACACCCAGGGCGGCAGCGGCTGCGACTCGGCGAGCCGGGACAGCTCACGGGTCAGCCGGGTGCGGGAGGTGGCCCGCACCTCGTCGAGACCGGCGGCCAGACCGCCGTCGGGGACCGATGGCGTGAGGAAGTCGGGGATGTAGCCCACGGAGGGAATCAGCGTCTGCAACGGCGACAGGGCGCGCCGGGCCCGCGGATCCGCCGCCAGCCCCGCACGCACCGACCGGCGCCAGTGCCCGAACTCGAGCGCCCCCTGCCGCGTGTCCAACCGGCAGACACCGCACACGAGTTCCCACAGAACATGCGGCCGGCGGGCGACCCGGATGTGCTGCAGGTCCCGCGAGGTGAAGTGGATACGGAGCATGCGGCCTCTTTCCTGCTCGACATCGGTACGCAGTGTCGGTGAGGGACAGGGCCGCGCGAGAACCGGCGCGCCCCTATGAGGGGGACGACTGAGGGGCGCGCATGGTTGTCGACGGGGGACGGAGGGCCGTGTCAGGCGGTGCCTCCCCGCTCACGGGGCGTCTTCTGGCCGGCCTCGACGGCCACCGGCAGCCGGTTCTCCGCCGGCGGCAGCGGGCAGGTGGCCAGGTCGGTGTAGGCGCACGGCAGGTTCGTCGCGCGGTTGAAGTCCAGGACGACCGTGCCGTCGGCGGCCGGCGGGGTGAGGGCGAGGGCCCGGTTTGCGGCGTAGGTGGTCACCCCGGAGGTGGCGTCGGTGAAGAGCAGCAGCAGGCTGCCCGGCACCCGTCCGGGGAACGCGGTCAGGGCCAGCGGACGCCCGTCGAGTTCGAACTCGACCCGGCCCGGCGCGTCGTACACGTGCTCAAGGCCCTCGACCGCCGCGCCCACCGTCGTCGGACGCGGTGTGTCGAAGGCCGTGTAGCGGCCCTGGACCACCCAGCGGGGATCCGGCGCGTAGGCGGGCGTACCGGCGAAGTCGGTGCGCAGCGGCGCGTCCGGATGGCGGGGCCGCACGATGTCGTTCCCGCCGCGCTTGGCGACCTCGATCACGGCATCGCCCCAGACCGCGTCGACCCCGCCCCGCTCGGGCAGCACACCGAAGCGGTGCTCACCCCGCACCGGCGTTCCGTCCACGACGAGTTCCTCACCGTCGTCCAGGGCCACGGCGACCCCGGCCGCGTCGGTCCACCAGGTGCCCGGCGCGTCCGGGAAGCGCTGCGGCCGGTCGTCGAGCCAGTGCAGCCCGGTGATCGCCAGGAACCCGTGCGGAGTGGCGAGCCGTTCCTCCTGCCCGCGATACCACTCCAGCCAGTCCTGGGTGAAAGCCTGGAGATCCGTCGTCGTCAGGTCAACGGTCATGGTCGTCGCTCCTTCGTCGTGCGGGCCCCGGTCTCGAAGCGGGGTCGTACCAGTGCCAACCCCGGCCGCCCGGCGGGGGATTCCGGTGCGCGTGTGACAGCTTTGTGTCAGCGGGGGCACCTTCCACCCGTACGTGGGACGGCATTGTTCGAATTCCGGCCGCTAGCATTTCTTCACGTCGCGCCATGAAATTGCATGACGGGATTTCATGGGGCTGTCGTGTGCGCCAGCCCAAAATCGTGTGCCGGCCGAAAAGCGGTCTTGTCGAACGGAGAGGGTTCGCCCCTGATGCAGAACTTCACGAACGGAATGGCCTCCGACCTCATCCCGGGAACATGGGTGAAGAGCCGTATGTCCGAAGCGAACGGC
This sequence comes from Streptomyces sp. MBT65, assembly GCF_016612545.1. Taxonomy (GTDB): domain Bacteria; phylum Actinomycetota; class Actinomycetes; order Streptomycetales; family Streptomycetaceae; genus Streptomyces. The sequence goes on from NZ_JAENRY010000002.1 coordinate 50,629, forward strand.
ATGTGCGTCGAACTGGCCGCGCTGCCCCGGGGCGGCGTGGCCGTACGAAACTCGACCGATCCCGCCGGACCCGCGCTGATCTTTACAGCCGAGGAGATGAGCGCTTTCCTCGACGGTGCGAAGAAGGGCGAGTTCGACACCCTTGGTAGTCCCAACTAGGCGGCGGAGTACACAAGTTAGGGCAACTCCTCCGACCTGGGCGTGTCATCATGTGAAGCTGACTGCCCGTCGAAGGAGAAGGCGTGTCCCGGGATCCGATTCCGATCAATCGTCTGGCCCGGCATACGGCCGGGCCGGACACGACAAAGACGGCGGCCGTCATCATGCTTGGTCTTGCCGTCAAGGAATTGCGCGACGCTGCCGGTCTCACGCAGAAAGAGCTGGCGAAGGCCACCCTCGTTTCGAATTCGACAATCAGCCGGCTGGAAAACGCCGACTCCATGCCGGAAAGGCGCACGGTCGAAGCGGTGATGACACATCTGAAACTCGACGGACCGGCCCGGGACGAGTTGACGATGTTGTTCTCCCGCGCGCAGGAACCGGAATGGTTCCAGAACAGATTCGACGACTGCACCCCCGACTATCTGCGGCGGCTCCTCGGCCTCGAGTGCGTCGCCATCGGGCTCACCACGTACGACGTACGTCTGGTGTCGGGCCTGTTGCAGACTCCCGAGTACGCGAGCTGCATCCTCCGCACGGGTCTGCACCTCACGGAGTGGGGCGGCCCCGAGATGGCGCTCCGAGTCGCCATGCGCCGGGAGCGCCAGGAGCGGGTGTTCGGCCAGGCCGAACCGCCGCGCTGTGTGTTCCTCATGGACGAGTCCGTCCTCTTGCGGCGGGCCGGCTCGGACCAGGTGATGCGCGACCAGATGCGCCATCTGGCGGCGATGGCCCAACTCCCGCACATCACCATCAGGTTCGTGCTCCTCGACCGGATGATCGCCGGCAACGAGGCCTCGATGGCGGGCGGCATGGCCCACCTCCAGTTCGGCCGCGGCGGCCTTCCCGACCTCGTCTACGTCGAGGGCTACCGCAAGGCCGACTACTACAACAAGCCCGCGCTGAGCGCAGAGGAGCGGGCCAAGCCCTGGCCGACGAAGGAGAACGACTTCGAGCGGCACCTCCAACTCCTGCTGCGCATCCAGGGCGAGGCATGTGCCTCACCCATGGAGAGCCGACGCATGCTGGACGAGGCCGTCGAGCGGTACTCCTAGTCGCCGAACAGGACCTGCTACCGGGGCGGTACTCTCCCCAGCCCGCCGAACTCGGTCCACTCGATGCTGCGTTGACGCTGCTGGAGCTCGGAGTCGGGGCGCCAGTCGGTCACATCGACGAGTCCCGGATCCTCCACGACGAGCCCCTCGAAGATCTCCGCCACATCGGCCTCCTCCCGGACCCGGCCCCAATGGCCCCCGGTCTGGACCCGCATGAGCTCGGTGACGTCGTCGCGGACCTTGGGATCGTCGCTCACGAGCTGGCACACGACGACGAAGCTGCCCGGGACGAGCCGGTCAACGACCCGCTCCACCAGGGCCTTTGGGCCGGCGCTGTCCGGCAGGCAGTGCAGCACGGAGACGAACAGGGCGGCCGCCGGCTTGGTGAAGTCGATGAGCCGGGTGAAGTCCGGGTGCCCGAAGACCGTGTCGGTGTCCGTCATGTCGACCGACAGGATCGCGGTGTTGTCGTTCTCGTCGAGCAGGGACTGACCCAGCGAGAGGACCACGGGATCGTTGTCGATATAGACGACATGGGAATCGGGGTCGACCTCCTGCGCGATCTGGTGCACATTGCGCTGCGTCGGAAGACCCGAGCCGAAATCGATGAACTGCCTTGTCCCGTGCTCCTCCGCCAGCACCCGGACCACGCGCTGGAGGAACCACCGGTTGTTCAGCGCGATCTCACGCGAGGTGGGTGCCACTTCGAGCAATAACTCGCAGGCATTCCGGTCCGCTTCGAAGTTGTTGCTGCCGCCCAGCAGCCAGTCGTACATCCGTGCCGCGCTGGGCAACGACAGATCGACATGATGGTGCTCCACCAACGGCCCGTCCCCTCGCCGATTCCGCCCCGTCCGCAGGGGAGTTGCCCATCCTAGGAGGGCGGCGCTCAGCCGCACCAGCGCTGATTCGGGTGAAGCGCGGCGTGGGATGGCGCGAACGTGGCGGATCGGAGTGACCGCGAGGAGACAGCGCACGCCGGGGGTCACAGGTGCCTCAAGGGCGCCTCCGTGTCGCTGAGTTGAGGGAGGGCCCGGCGCGCGGCGGTGAGCGCCGCCTCGACCGCGGACGGTTCGACGCCCATCAACTCGGCCGCCTCCGCGACGGGGAGTGCCAGCAGGCGGCACAACACCACGCTGTCCGCGGACACGTGGGGGAGCCGCCGGTACAGCTCGGCCAGAACCGGGTTCAGCGCGGCGACACGTTCGCCCTGTCGCTCCACCTGAAGCCGGAGTTGTTCCCAGACCTCGGCCGCCGGGCAGGGCCCGCTCATCAGCCACTGCCAGTCTTCGCGGGCGGAGGCGAGCGTGTTCTCCACCGCGGCCGAGGAATGCTCCTCCGCGGAGAGGCGGGCCTGGGCATAGAGCGTGTAGCGGGGGCGGTTGCGTTCGGCGAAAGCCGCGAACCCGAGGTCCGCGATCACCGGATCAACCGCCGATGACGTAAGGCGGCCGGTGTGGATTCGGTGCGGTGACACGGTCGGTCGCACGTTCGGTGGCACGGAGGAATGAGAGGCTCCTCGAAGGCGAGCTGTTTCGTCCCCGGGGATTTCCGTCGAGCGTTTTCCCGGGTGGGCCCTCAATCGTGCCCGAAAGGAAACTACCGCGTGGAACAGAGCGACCGAACGGCTCCGGCTCTCCATGCAAAGTCATTTTTACGCACTGAACGTGGCGATCGGTCGACGTCTCATTCCATTACGGTTCGATCATTTCCGATCAACCGCACCGCTGATTGCGCACCCGGTCGTATTGGGTCGCATTCACTCGACCTCGTTGAGCTTCCCGGTGGCCACGTCGAAGACGAAGCCCCTGATGCCGTCCTTGTGCACGATGAAGGGGTCGGCCTTGATACGGGCGATCGACTGCCGTACGTCGGTGTCCAGATCGCCGAAGGCCTCCGCCGCCCACGACGGGCGGATACCGGTGTCCTCCTCGATCGCGGCCTTGAAGCCGTCGTCCGTGAAGGTCAGCATGCCGCAGTCCGTGTGGTGGACGAGGATGATCTCCTCGGTGCCCAGGAGCCGTTGGCTGATCGCGAGCGAGCGGATCTCGTCCTGGGTGACGACACCGCCCGCGTTGCGGATGACATGGGCCTCGCCCTCGTTCAGACCGAGGATCGCGTACACGTCGAGCCGCGCGTCCATGCAGGCCACCACGGCGAGGTGCTTGGCGGGCGGAAGGGGGAGCGGGCCTTGGAAGGTCTCGGCGTAACGGGCGTTGTTGGCCAGCAGTTCATCGGTCACGGACATGGTGGACCTCGGTTCTCGTGTGCTCTTACGGGTGCCGTGCGGGAGTCGGGGACGCGGCACGGCAACAGAACACGTCGAACACGTGGACACGACGCGAGGGCCAGAAGCCCGTCAGCGTGGTGGTGAAGCTCGGCACCCGACCAGTGAACCCTCCCCTACCGGAAACTGGCAAGGAGCGGTCCGCCGCATCAGCCCCCGGGCCGCCTCACCCCCTACGGATCACGGAGCAAGGGATGAGCACCTTCCCCACCGCACGAGACGTCAGGACCACCCCCGAAGGACTCCTGTGGGAGCCGAGCAACCGCTGGGTACGCGGCCGCAAGGGCGACACCACCGTCGTGGACAGCAGGCACCCCGTCCTCGTCTGGGAACCGGACGTCCCCGTACCGACCTACGCCTTCCCGCACGACGAGATCCGCGAGGACCTCCTCCACCCCGCGAAGAATCCCCCGACCGGCACACACACCGGATCACGCATCTTCTACGACCTCGAACTCGCCGGTGAGTCGACGGAGAACGCGGCCTGGACCTACCCGGCCGACGACCTGGCCGGACACATCGCCTTCGAGTGGTTCCGGCGGGTCGGCCGGGGCCTGGACCACTGGTACGAGGAGGAGGAAGAGATCTTCATCCACCCCCGGGACCCGCACAAACGCGTCGACGCCATCCCCAGCAGCCGGCACGTCCGGGTCGCGATCGACGGCGCGGTCGTCGCCGACACCCACCGCCCGGTCCTGCTCTTCGAGACCGGCCTGCCGACCCGGTACTACATCCCGCGCGAAGACGTCCGCCTGGACCTGTTCGAACCGACCGACCACAGCACCGGGTGCCCCTACAAGGGCACCGCCACGTACTGGTCGTGGCAGGGGGAGGCCGGAGTTCCCAGTGCGCCCAGTGCTCCCAGTGTTCCTGGTGTTCCGCCGAACATCGTCTGGAGCTATCCGGAGCCGCTGCCCGCGGTCGGCGCCGTGAAGGATCTGCTCGCCTTCTACAACGAGGCGGTCGACATCGTCGTGGACGGCGAGACCCTGGAGCGCCCGGTCACGCCGTTCACCGAGACGCTCGCGGAGCGGTCGCCGAGGTGACGTACTGATGAAGTCCGGCCCTGTTGGTGCGCGTTGAGGTTAAACAGCGCCAACAGGGCAGTCGACATTGATGGAGAGTCACACCAAGGACGAGAAGAAGAAGCAGGAGCCGAAGCGCAAGGTGCTCGATCTGACCGCTGTACAGGTGGTGGCGAGTGCGCTCGCGACCGTGGTGGGCGCCGTGTTGGCGTCCCTGCTGGGGGTGACCGGGACGATCATCGGCGCCGCCGTGGTCAGCACCAGCGCCACCACCGGCGCGGCGGTCTTCCAGCACGCGTTCCGGCGAACGGGCGAGGGGATTCGCAGAAGAGTGCCCTCGGTGGCGCTCGCGCTGACGCCGAGTGAGGAGCGGGCGTTGCAACGCGCGGACGCCCGGGCGGCGTTCGCCTTACCGGACCGTCCCTCGGCGGGTGCCGCGCCACCGTCCGACGACGAGTCGGTCACCATCTATGGGACCCGTCGTAGCGGCTCCTTCTGGAAGTCCATCGGCTGGAAGAAGTTCGCCCTGGCGACAGGCCTGGTGTTCGCCCTGGCGATGGTCACGGTGACCGTGGGGGAACTGATCATGGGCAAGCCGATCGCTGCGGCGGTCAGAAACGAATCCGGTACGGGAACCTCGTTGGGCGGCGGCTCGGCGGGAACGCACGCTCCCGCGAACAGCCCGACACCCACGCCGCTCACGTCCAGCAGTACGGGGTCGTACTCGGGCGGCACCGCCTCACCGTCCGCGAGCGCGGAGCCCGGGACCGGTTCAAGCTCCGGTGCCCGCCCGAGCCACAGTGCCGCCTCCAGCCCCGCGGCCTCGGCGTCGACGGTGCCGTCGGCGAGCGGCGACGTCGTGAACAGCCCCGACGCCACCGCCCGTTGAGCGGGCCCGACCCTACTGGGGCGTCCGGTTCGCGTCCGCCAACGCCGGCTGATCGGGATGGCCGGGAAGGTCCAACTGCCTCCCGAACCGCCGCGAGGCCAGCAGCGCGAGCAACGCCGTGAGCGCCGCCAGCGCGGCGAGTACGGCCATCAGCCCCGCGAACCACGACGGTGCCGCAGTGATCCGCAGCGCATCGGAGAGGCGTGTGGAGTGGAACCGCCCGTCGAACAACTGGAGGGCGGCCAGCGCGGCCGGCACCACCATGGACACGGCGAGCACGGACAGGCCGCCGTGCAGGATCACCGCAGGCGCCAGCAGGACGCACAGGATCGAGACACCCAGCACGCATCCGAAGGCGGTGCCTGAGGCTCCCGCACGGTGCAGCGGGAAGTACAACAGCCCGCACAGCACGAGCGCCGCCGCCGCGATCAGCCTCGGCCAGAGCGGGGGAGCGGCCCGCCGGGTCGCCGTACGCACACGTCGTGGCCGGTGTTGACGAACAGCCGGACGGTGGCCGTCCGTACTTTCCGGATCGGGCGCGTCGTGCGCGTCCTGTCCCGGAGCGGTGGACCTCGGGGTGTTCTGGTCCGCCGCACGTTCCGAGCCACGAGCGGATACGTCCTGCTCCTCGGCCAACCGGCCGATCAACTGGACGAGTTCCTCGACGGGCCTGCCCGCCGCGGCCCGTACCGCCTCCTCACCGCAGTGCGGTTCCAGCGGCGCCTGCTGCAGCAGGGCCATCAGCCGCGTGACGTCCTCCACAGGCCGGCTCTCGGCGGCGGCGCGGATCGCCTCGTCGGCGCAGTCGGGATGGCGCGGCGGCCGGGTCAGCAGGGTCACCAGGCGCGTCACGTCCTCCACGGACCGGTCGACACCGACCGCCCGCAGGGCGTCGACGGTGGCCTGGGCGTACTTCGGCGACTGCTCCAGCAACGTGATGAGCTGGAGGACCTCGTCGAGCGGCCGGTCGGCGACGGCGGCCTGCACCAGGCGGTGCATCGGATCGGAGTTCTCGCCCTCGTGGCCGGTGCGGGCGGGACCCTCTTGCGACGGACGTGACGTCGGCGGCGATCCGTCGGCCGGCCCTCCGTCGGAGGGCGCGAGCGGGTCGACGGCGGTGCCGTGAGGTATATCGGGTCGGTCCGGGCTGGGCGAGAAAGAGCGGGTGGTCATGCTCGGCTCTCCATGAAGAGGGTGATGCTGCTATCGCCCCCCGAAGCGCGATGAACAAGCTGATCCCGTCCATTACTAGGTCCCCGCCCGCCACCACGCCACGCGAATACGCCACCCGTGTGACCCCGGCCCACCTGCCGGACGCCTCCGCGAGACCCGCCCGCTCATCCGTTCGGTCGCTCTGTCAGGAGCTGTACGGCGAACGGGCCTGATTGACGGCCCGGAGAGACGCGCCGTACTCTCCCCCTGTAGTGATGGCATAAGGAAGCTGGTGGAATTCCAGCACGGTCGCGCCACTGTGAGCCCGCCGCCGGAAGGTGGAGGGCGAGTCAGACACTGAACCTTCACTCGCCCGTACACGCAAGGGACGCACGATCCCGAAGGAGGGCTCACCTTGAGCAGCGTTTCCACATCCCGTCCGGTGTCCACGCCGGTTGTCCTGCCCGTCTCGAAGTCGATCGTCTGGCTGGTCGGCACCGCGCTGATCGCGCTGGCGGTCTACTACTTCATCGGTGTCGACCAGGGCGCCGTGTCGGTGTTCGGCAACGACATGCACGTCCACGAGTTCGTCCACGACGCCCGCCACTTCCTCGGCTTCCCCTGCCACTGACCCTCCGCCGGCACCTGGACGTACGGACAACTCGACATGGAAAAGAAGCTCATACTGCGCGGCGTACTCGCCGGCGCAGTCGCGGGCCTGCTCGCCTTCGTGTTCGCGCGCATCTTCGCCGAGCCACAGATCGCCAAGGCCATCGACTACGAGAGCGGCCGTGACGCCGCCCAGAACGCCCTGGACAAGGCGGCCGGCCTGCCCGTCGAGGGCCACGAACACGAACTCTTCAGCCGCACCATCCAGGCCAACGTGGGCATCGGCGCCGGCATGATCCTCTTCGGCATGGCGATGGGCGCCCTGTTCGCCGTCGCCTACGCCGTCTGCCTGGGCCGCACCGGCGGGCTGCGGCCGCGCAACCTGGCGCTTCTCGTCGCCGGCGGCGGATTCCTCGGCATGTACCTGGTGCCGTTCCTGAAGTACCCGGCCAACCCGCCCGCGATCGGTCACGAAGAGACGATCCAGCAGCGCAGCGCCCTGTACCTGATCATGATCGTGTGCTCCGTCGCCTTCCTCGCCGGAGCGGTCTATCTCGGAAAGCACCTCCAGGCACGCTTCGGCAACTGGAACGCCACCCTCCTCGCCGGCGCCGCGTTCGTCGTGGCGATCGGGATCGTCATGCTGCTTCTGCCGCAGCTCGGCCATCTCTCGTACAACAAGGCCAACTTCGGCAACCAGGCCACCGAGACACCGCTGCCGCTGAAGGACACCAAGGGCAATATCGTCTACCCGGGCTTCCCCGCCGACGTGCTCTTCACCTTCCGCTTCTACTCCGTCGCCGCGCAGCTCATCCTCTGGACGGCCCTCGGCCTGATCTTCGCCCCCCTCGCCGAACGCCTCCTCAACCCCACGCGCCCGGACGCCCCCGCACCCTCCCAGGAACCGGACCCCGTCCCGGCCTGACGGGCCTTTTCTACGACGAGCGCGGTGACCGATGCGATCACCGCGCTCGGTGCTTTTCCGCCCGCCTCACGGTCTGCGTGCGACTCCGACGTACAACGGGATCCGGCCGGTGTCGCCTTGTTCTGCGCCCGGGGCGCCCAACGGCCTGTGTCGCGAGGTGAGTTCAAGCCCGCGAGTGTCGCGGTCACGGCTGTGCCGGTGCCTCCGTGCCGCTCCCCCCGTGCCAGGAGCCGTTCGTCGATCTTGATACGTTGTGCGGGCCAGTCGTGCCACAACCGAGGCCAGGGAATCCGGTGGAAATCCGGAACTGACGCGCAGCGGTGAGGGGGACGGGCGGGGCACTGATGCCACTGGGGCGACACGGGCCGGCCGAAGGAGCCGGTGTGCGATGTGCCGGGAAGGCGCTCCGTCCGGACGAACCCGAGTCCGAAGACCTGCTGGCGCCTTCTCGCCCTCGGCGAGGGGGAGTTCACAGGCCAGGCTCCGCGTTCGAGCCCCGACAGGCAAGGCATGCCCGTGATCCGTACCGCCCCCGTCCCGCTGCGCCGCCGTACCGCGGCCCTCCTCATCGCGCCCGCCCTGCTGCTCACCGCGTGCGGCGGATCCGACGGCGACAGTGCCGACGGCGAGACGGAGAAGTCCGCCGCCGGCTTCCCGCTCACCCTCACCGACTGCGGGAACAAGGTCACCTTGAAGTCCGCGCCCGAGCGGGTCGTCTCCCTCAACCAGGGCACCACCGAGATCCTGCTCTCCCTCGGCCTCGCCGACCGCCTGGCCGGCACCGCCACCTGGACCGACCCGGTGCTCAAGGGCCTGGAGAAGGCGAACGCGACCGTGCCGCGCCTCGCCGACAACGCCCCCTCCTTCGAGAGGGTCCTCGACGCCGAACCCGACTTCGTCACCGCCTCGTTCGTCTCGACGCTCGGCAAAGGCGGCGTCGCCACCCGCGAACAGTTCGAGAAGCTGGGCGTGCCGACATACGTCTCGCCGGCCGACTGCGCGGGCAAGGACAACGACAGCGGCGGCGACGGTTCGCGCAGCACACCGCTCACGCTCGACACCGTCTACGGCGAGATACGGGACCTGTCGCGTGTGATGGGCGTCGAGGCGCGCGGCGACAAGCTCGTGGCGCAACTCAAGGAGCGAGTGCGCAAAGCGACGGCCGGGCTCGACGCCTCCGGCACCTCCCTCATGTACTGGTTCGCCAACTCCCAGTCGCCCTACCTGGCCGGCTGCTGCGGCGCCCCCGGCGCCATCACCCGTACCGTCGGCGCCGAGAACGCCTTCTCCGACACCCATGACGAGTGGCCCCAGATCAACTGGGAGACCGTCGCCGACCGCGATCCCGACGTCATCGTCCTCGGCGATCTGACCCGTAAGTCACAGACCGCCGAGACCGCCGAGGCGAAGATCCACTTCCTGGAGACCAACGCGGCCACCCGCAACCTCACCGCCGTCAAGAAGAAGCGGTACATCCTGCTCAGCGGTCAGGCGATGAACCCGTCCATCCGTACCGTCGAAGGGATCGAGCAGGTCGCCGCCGGCCTGCGCGACTTCGGACTCGCCAAGTGACCGTCCGCACCCTGCTGTTGACGGGTGGCGGGCTTATCGCGCTGCTGGTTTCCGTGGCCTTCGCGGTGACCGTCGGACCCGCCGACATCTCCACGGCCGACGTGTGGGCGTCCGTCGCGTCCCACCTCGGCGGCGGCCGGAGCACGCTCGCTCCGCTGCGGGACGGCATCGTCTGGGACCTGCGTATGCCCCGTACGCTGCTCGCCGCCGTGTGCGGGGCCGGGCTCGGGCTGTGCGGCGCGGTCATGCAGTCGCTGTTGCGCAATCCGCTGGCGGATCCGTTCGTGCTCGGTGTCTCCACCGGGGCGGTGGCGGTCGTGGTGCTCGGCGTGGGCGGCGGAGCCGTGTCGCTGTCGGCGGGCGCCTTCGTCGGGGCCCTGCTCTCCTTCGGGCTGGTGATGCTGCTCAGCCACAGCCTCGGCGCGAGCATGGACCGGGTGGTGCTGTCCGGCGTGGCCGCCATGCAACTCTTCTCCGCGCTGACCTCGTTCACGGTGCTGACCTCGGCGGACGCCGAGACCACCAAGGGCGTGCTGTTCTGGCTGCTCGGCTCGCTCTCCGGTGCGGACTGGGGGCAAGTGCTGCTGTGCGCGGGCGCGTTGGCCGTCGTCCTGGTCGTGTGCCTCGGCCATGCCACCACCCTGGACGCGTTCGCCTTCGGCGAGGAGGCGGCGGCCGGCCTCGGCGTGAACCTGGCCCGCGCCCGTCTGATCCTGCTGTGCGCGACGGCGCTGCTCACGGCGGTCCTGGTCAGTTGCGCCGGCGCGATCGGCTTCGTGGGGCTGGTCCTGCCGCATGTCACGCGGGCACTCACAGGTTCCGGGCATGTACGCCTGCTGCCGGTCACCGCGCTGACCGGAGCCGTCTTCCTGGTGTGGGTGGACACCCTCGCCCGTACCGTCGTCGATCCCCAGGAGGTACCGGTGGGGGTGGTGACGTCGCTGATCGGCGTGCCCGCGTTCGTGGTCGTGCTGCACCGGGGCCGGAGGAAGGCATGAACACACCCGCAGACGGCGACATGAGCACCCCCGCACCGGACACCGGCCTCCACGCCGACCGTGTCTCCCGCCGCACCGACGGCCGCCTCATCGTCGACGGCGTCACCCTCACTCTGCGCCCCGGCGAGACCGTCGGCCTCCTCGGCCCCAACGGCTCAGGAAAGTCAACGCTGTTGCGCCTGCTCGCCGGAGTACTCCCCGCCTCCACCGGCGTAGTGACGCTCGACGGACGGCCGTTGCCCGAACTCGGACGCCGCACCACCGCCCGCCGTATCGCCGGCGTCGAGCAACACACCCACACCCAGACCGAGTTGACCGTCCGCGAGGTCGTCGCCCTCGGCCGCATCCCGCACCGGCGCGCCTGGTCACCGGCGACGGCCGCCGACTCCCGTGCCGTCGACGAGGCGTTGGAACGCACCGGGCTGACCGACCGCGCCGCCCAGTCCTGGCACACCCTCTCCGGCGGCGAACGCCAACGCGCCCAGATCGCCCGGGCGTTGGCCCAGGAACCCCGCGAACTCCTCCTCGACGAGCCGACCAACCACCTCGACATCCAGCACCAGTTGGACCTGCTCGACCTGATCGCCGACCTCCCGGTCACCACCGTGATCGCCCTGCACGACCTCAACCTCGCCGCGATGTACTGCGACCGCCTGCTCGTCCTGAACATCGGCCGCACGGTGTCCGAGGGCACCCCGACCGACGTCCTCACCCCCGCCCTCATCAAGGACGTCTACGGCGTCCACGCGGAGGTCGGCCATGAGCCCGGACATCCGGTGATCCGGTTTCTGCGGCGGGGGAGGGGGACGTCGTAGCCGCGGGTGACTCGTGTCTGCAACTGGCCCAGGCGCAGCCGGTGTTGGGCTAGTGCACGGAGAACCCACCGTCCACGAACACCGACTGCCCGGTGACATAGGCGGAGGCGCCGCTCGCCAGGAACACCGCCGCGCCCGCGAAGTCCTCGGCGAGGCCGTTGCGGCCGACCATGGTGCGTGCGGCCAGTGCCGCCACCTTTTCCGGGTCCGATGACAGGCGTTCGTTGAGCGGTGTCATGACGAAGCCCGGGACCAGGGTGTTGCAGGTGACACCGTGCGGCGACCAGGCCTCTGCCTGGGAGCGGGCCAGGGACTCCAGTGCGCCCTTGGAGACGCCGTAGGCGCCGCTCTGCACGAACGCTCGGTGTGCCTGTTGGGAGGTGATGTGGATGATGCGGCCGAAGCCCCGTTCGGCCATGCCGGGGCCGAAGCGGCGGCCCAGGAGGTAGGGCGCCTCCAGGTTCAGCGCCATCGTGGTGTCCCACACCTCCTCGCTCAACTCGCCCATCGGCGGCCGCAGGTTGATGCCGGCGCTGTTCACGAGAATGTCCGGCTCCCCGAACACCTCGGCCGCGGCCTCCGCCGCCGTCCGCACCCCGTCCCGGGTCCCCAGATCGCCGCGCACCCAGGCCGCCCGGCAGCCCGCCGCCGTCAACTCGTCGACCGTGGCGGCCAGTTCCCGCTCCTTGCGGGCCACTACGACCACCGCGGCCCCCGCCCGTGCGAGGGCTCCGGCGACGGCCCGGCCGATGCCGGAGCTGCCGCCCGTCACGACGGCGACCCGGCCGTCCAGAGAGAACAGTTCGGAGAGATAGTCGCGAGAGATCATTCCCGCACCCTAGGGGCTACCCGGATCCGGTTCCGAGGACGGGCCCCTCGCACCGGCGGCACCAAGTAGGTACCATCGCTGTATGCCATCGCTGAATGTGTCCTTCACCGAAGAGGAACTAGAGGGAGTCCGGGCCGCCGCCGCGGCCGAGGGGAAGAGCCTCAAGCAGTACCTGCACGACCTCGGCGTCCGCGAGATGCAGCGCGGACTGTTCGTCGCCGGCGCGTCCGCGTGGGCCGAGCGGTTGCGCGGCGAGTTCGACGACGCCTTCCCCGACGAGGTGCCGCCCGCCGAGCGTGACGGGGTCGCGGCCGCCTGATGCACCTGTACATCGACGTCTCCTGGCTGCTCGACGTCCAGGAGGCCGCCCTCGGCCACGAGGACATGTCGATCTCCGACTACTCCGCGCTCGTGGCCGCCGTGTCCCGGCACAAGACCAAGCTGCCGACGCTCGCCGTTGCCGACCCGGACGCCGCCTGGCGGGCCGCCGCGCTCATGCACACGATCGTGCGCCTGGAGCCGCTGCCGCACCGCAACAGCCTCTACGCCGCGTTCGTCGCCGCCCAGTACATGGGCCAGTCCGGCGAAGGCATCGACCCGCCCTACGGCGCCCTCTCCGACCTCGTCCGCAAGATCCGCGACACACGTGTCGGTGTCCTCGCCGTCGCCGACCAGCTGCGGTCCTGGAAGGTCTGACCTGCGCGGGACCGTACGGCGCCGGTGACCGCGCGGCCGTGGCCCTGCGTAGGCTGTCCCCGTGTCCACCGCCCGTCTGCGTCGCGTCGCCGTCCTCGTGCTCGAAGGCGCCAAGCCGCTCGATGTCGGAATCCCCGCGCAGGTGTTCACGACCCGGGCGAGCATGCCGTACGAGGTGCGGCTGTGCGGTGCGGCGCCCGGGCTGGTGACCGGCGGCGACGGGCTGTCGTACCACGTCGCCGACGGTCTCGACGCGATGAACTGGGCCGACATCGTGTTTCTGCCCGGCTATCGGTTCCCGGACCGGGAGGACCCGCCGCAGGCGGTCCTCGACGCGCTGATCGCCGCGCACGAGCGGGGCGCGAGGCTCGCCGCGATCTCGACCGGCGCCTTCGCGCTCGCCGCCACGGGGCTGCTCGACGACAGGCGCGCCACGACGCACTGGCACTACACACGGGCGCTCGCGGCGAAGTACCCACTCGTCAAAGTTGACGAGAACGTCCTGTTCGTCGACGAGGGCAGCGTGCTGACCTCGGCGGGCGCCGCCTCCGGTATCGACCTGTGCCTGCACATCCTGCGCGGCGACCTCGGAGTGGCCGCGTCCAACCACGCGGCCCGGCGCCTGGTCGCGGCCCCCTACCGCAGCGGCGGTCAGGCACAGTACGTGCCGCGCACCGTGCCCGAGCCGCTCGGTGAACGGTTCGCCGCCACGCGCGAGTGGGCGCTGCACCGGCTCGGCGAGCCCCTCACCCTGGAGACGCTGGCCCGGCAGGCCGCCGTCTCACCGCGCACGTTCTCGCGCCGTTTCGTCGAAGAGACCGGCTACACCCCGATGCAGTGGGTCATGCGCGCCCGTATCGACATGGCCCGCGAACTCCTCGAACGGTCCGAGCGCGGTGTCGAGCAGATCGCCGTCGACGTCGGTCTCGGCACCGGCGCGAATCTCCGGCTGCACTTCCACCGCCTCCTCGGTACGACCCCGAGCGAGTACCGGCGCACCTTCGCCCAGGGCGAGTAGCTCCGCCCTTTCCCACGTGGCTCCGCCGTTTCTCACGGTGTGGCGAAATCCTTTTGAACCATGGCGATCACGCCACTGTCCCCGACGGCCCCCGCGCGCGAGCCTGGTGGAGAACCGAAGGGACTCAACTCATGACTCGCATTGCCATCAACGGATTCGGCCGCATCGGACGCAATGTGCTGCGCGCCCTGCTCGAACGCGACACCGACCTCGAGGTCGTCGCCGTCAACGACCTGACGGAGCCCGCGACGCTGGCGCGCCTGCTCGCCTTCGACACGACGTCCGGCCGGCTCGGCCGCCCCGTGACCGTCGACGGGGACACCCTTGTCGTGGACGGCCGGCGCATCAAGGTGCTCGCCGAGCGCGAACCGGCTGACCTGCCCTGGGCCGCGCTGGAGGTCGACCTCGTCCTCGAGGCCACCGGCCGTTTCACCTCCGCCAAGGCCGCCCGCGCCCACCTCGACGCGGGCGCCCGGAAGGTACTCGTCAGCGCGCCCTCGGACGGCGCCGACGTCACGCTCGCTTTCGGGGTCAACAACGACGCCTACGACCCGGCCACGCACACGATCGTCTCGAACGCCTCCTGCACCACCAACGCGCTGGCACCGCTCGCCGCGGTGCTCGACGAACTCGCCGGTATCGAGCACGGCTTCATGACCACGGTGCACGCCTACACGCAGGAGCAGAACCTCCAGGACGGCCCGCACCGCGACCCCCGTCGCGCCCGTGCCGCCGCCGTCAATATCGTGCCGACCACGACCGGCGCCGCCAAGGCGATCGGTCATGTCCTGCCGAACCTCGACGGCAAGCTCTCGGGCGACTCGATCCGGGTCCCCGTACCGGTGGGCTCGATCGTCGAACTCAACACCACCGTCTCCCGCGACGTGACCCGCGAGGACGTGCTGGCGGCCTACCGCACGGCGGCCGAGGGCCCCCTCGCGGGTGTCCTCGAGTACTCCGAGGACGCGCTCGTCTCCTCCGACATCACCGGCAACCCGGCCTCGTCGATCTTCGACTCCGCCCTCACCCGCGTCGACGGCCGCCATGTGAAGGTCGTCGCCTGGTACGACAACGAGTGGGGCTTCTCCAACCGGGTGATCGACACACTCGAACTCCTCGCCGCGGGCTGATCGAGCGCACGGGGCTCGGAACCGCGGGACGTCACCGGGACGTGGGGTGCCGTACTGTCCGGCCATGCCGACGTTGCCGAGCCCCGATCCGCTTCCGCCCACCGAACCGCGCCGAGCCCGTCAACTCGGGCTCGGCGTCGGTCACTTGCCAACCGGGCCACACAACGCGCTCACGGACGTGCCCGGCATCCGCGTCGGACACACGACACTGATCCGCCCGCCGCGCGTGCACAGCGGCGTCACCGCGATCGTGCCCGAAGGCGTGGGCCCCGACAGCCCGTTGCCCGCCGGGGTGTTCGCGGGCAACGGCTACGGCAAGCTCCTCGGCACCACCCAGATCGCCGAACTCGGCGCGCTGGAAACCCCCGTGCTGCTCACCTCGACCCTGTCCGCCTTCCGGGTCGCGGACGCCCTGGTCGGCTGGATCCTGGAACGGCCCGAGGGCGCAGCCGCGCGCAGCGTGAATCCGGTGGTGGGGGAGTGCAACGACGGACTCCTGTCCGACATCCGCGCGCGCCCGGTCCAGGAGGAACACGTCCGCGCCGCACTCGACTCGGCGTCCGCCGGGCCGGTCGCCGAGGGCTCGGTGGGCGCGGGCACCGGGATGACCGCGCTCGGCTTCAAGGCCGGCATCGGCACCTCCTCGCGCCGGGTGCCGGTCGAGGGCCGCGAGGTGACGCTCGGCGTACTGGTGCAGGCCAACTTCGCCGGCACGCTGCGGGTGTCGGGCCGTACGGTCGCTCCCGCCGATGTGGGTGTCCCCGCCGAGGCATCCGCATCCGGCCCGGAGATCGGCTCGTGCATGATCGTGACCGCGACCGACGCGCCTCTCGACGCCCGCCAGTTGACCCGGCTGGCCCGCCGCTCGGTCTACGCGTTGGCCCGGGTCGGCGCCGGCTACGGGCACGGCAGCGGCGACTACGGCCTCGCGTTCGGCACCCGACCCTTGGGCACACCCGCCGGGCCCGCGGTGGTGCCCGATGCCGGGCTCGATCTTCTCTTCGGCGCTGTGCTGGACGCCGTGGAGGAGGCGGTGCTCAATGCGTTGCTGACGGCGACCGTTGTGACTGGTCCGTACGGGCACACTCGGTATCCGCTGCCTCCGGCGCCGCTTCTTGCCCTGCTGGGGTGAACGCGAGGGTCTGGAGGTCGCGCTCGTACCAAGTGCCTTGCTTGCCGCCCAGGTCGGAGGGGTGGGCGGGGCCGACCGGAGTGAAGCCGGCCTTGGTCAGCACCTTTTGGGACGCGATGTTCGTGTGGGAGGTGGCCGCTCTGAGCGTGCGCAGGCCGTGCCGTTCGGCCGCCAGTCGGCACAGTTCCCCGACGGTCGCGGTGGCCACGCCCTGGCCGGCCACGTGCTGGGCGACCCGGTAGCCGAGGTCCGCCGAGTGATCCTCGGTGAGGTCGAACAGGTTGAATCGGCCGAGGACCGAGCCGTCGTCGGCCACGAGGACGTAGAAGGCACAGACACCGGCCTCCTGTTCGGCGAGCAAGGCTTCGTGGCGTGCGGCGAACTCCTCGAAGTAGTCGTCGCCGCGGTCGGAGATCGAGGCGGCGAACCAGGCGCGGTTCGCGAGTTCGAAAGCCAGGACGGCCGGGGCGTGGTCGGCGCGCAGGCGCTGCAGTTCGGGCATCGGCCGTCTCCGTCCCGCCGTCACTTTCTGACCAGGAAGCAGATCGCGTCGGCGTCCCGTGTCTCCGGCACGCCCCGGTGGGCCAGGTCCTGGATGAAGCGTTGCCGGGAGACGGGAGTGTCGCCGGCCGAGTACGGACAGCTCGCGTACATGCGCTCGGTGGGCTCCTGGCCGGACCAGGTCAGCTCCTCGGTCAACCAGCGCACCACACCGGGATCGACCGGGCGGACCTCGCCGGAGTCGAAGGTGTGATGACACCGGGGGCATTCGACTTCGCTGGGCATGTGCGCCATTGAAGCCGCCGACCGCTTGCGCCACATCCGCCTGAGGTCGTAAGGGACGCCCGGAATGGTTCTCCGGGACATCCCTTCGTACACGGATGCGGTGACCGCGCCCGAAACGGCAGGCGGTGGGCCACAGTTGGAACTTCGCGAAGATCGTCTCGTCGCTCACCGACGACTTCGTCGATCACACCCCGCAGCCCGGCCCCAGCCCCGCGTCCCGCGCCAACAGCGCCGCCTGCACCCGGTTCTCGCACCTGAGCTTCGTCAGGATCCGGCTGACGTACGTCTTCACCGTCGCCTCGCTCACATGGATCCGCTCGCCCGCGTCGGCGTTCGACAAGCCCTCGCCGAGCAGCGCGAGCACGTCGAGTTCCCGCGTGCTGAGCGCCTCCGCTCTCCGCGGCGCGCGGCGACCGCGGACCGTACGGCAGCACGCCCGCGACGCGGAACCCGCCGTCCGCCACGGACCCCGCGTTCACCATGCCGCCGACCAGCCGGGCCCGTTCCTCGCCCCCGCCGACCAGCTCATCACCAGCAGTGCGATCCCGAAACCGCTGAGCAGACCGCCGATCGCGCCGGTGGCGACCAGGACGCCCGCCGGGAAGATCCGTCGCAGTGGAGAGAGCACCGCGGCCGCCAGTGCCGCGACGGTCATCCACAGGGGGCCCTCGGCCGTCTGGCTCGCTGCCATGCCCAGGGCCAGGACGACGGCCAGCACCGACTCGCCGACGATCTGCCTTCGGGACCACATGCGTACCGTGCTCAGTCGGTTCCGGACGCCGAGGGCCATCGTCTTCGCGTTCACGCGGCCACGGTATGCACCATGGTCCGCGCGCACAGCATCCGTTCGTCTCGTCCACGTGCGACCAAAGTCGTACGGGCCGTGCGGGGCGCGGGCTCGCCCACGTGCTGTTTCCGTGCCGGTCAGGCGTCGTTCTCGAAGGACTTGACCTGGCACTCGACCTTGTACTTGTCGTAGTCGGGCAGGTTCATGCTGTCGCCGCTGGCCATGGCCCAATTCCCTTCGGAGACAACACTCTTGATCCCGTGGGCGTTCATGCACTTGACCATCGCCCGCACCCCGTCGCTGTAGCGCGGATTCCTCGCCGGGTCCATTTCCACCGGCTGGAGCGGGTACTTCGACACGCACGCCTTGACCGCGGGGTTGCTGTCCACGGCCTTCTGGCCCTTGGGCAGTCCATGCTCGGTCAGGCAGTGTGTCCAGGCGTCCCAGAGCCTGTTGACGTCGTCCTGATCGTCGTCGAGACGGATCCGTACGTGCCCGGCGTCCGGGGCGGCCGTCGTGCGGGCGACGCTCGCGGAGGGACTGGCGATGGAGGCCACACCTTCGTCGCGGGTGCCGCCCGCGCCATCGCAGGCGGCGAGCAGGACGAGGGTCGCACCCGAGGCCGCGACGGTCAGCAGGGGGCCCACGACGCCGTGGCGGAGGGGAGGGATGGAGGATGACATGGCCTCAACGTGCCGTCCCCGTATGAAGATTCTGTCAGCGACCGGTCAGCGATCCGTCAACGTCCTGACCACCACGACGGCAGTCGCTTCCCGGCCGTCGCGACGGCCGGGAACAGTCACTCGTGTCACCACTTCCGTGCCCTCCTGCCGCAGGCCCGATCGGCGGACGACGCCCCGACAACTTCTGTCCCGACGCTGTACGGGCATCCGGTGTTCGAGATACCGTCACCACGCAGC
Source organism: Streptomyces sp. MBT65 (assembly GCF_016612545.1). GTDB lineage: Bacteria > Actinomycetota > Actinomycetes > Streptomycetales > Streptomycetaceae > Streptomyces. The sequence goes on from NZ_JAENRY010000002.1 coordinate 69,413, forward strand.
TGCCGACTGAAACGATTCAATCCACTGCCGCGCAAGGGGACAGCATGGCCTCGAACAGCACACCGGACAAAGGCATTTCCCGTCGCACAGCTCTGGCCGCCGCGAGCACCGTCGGACTCACCGCGATGTCCCTCTCCACCGCACTCCCCTCGGCGGCCGCGGTCCCCGCCGAGCAGGCCTCCGCCTCCCTTTCCGGCAGCCCGACCCGTCGTCCCGGCGGCTGGCACCGCTACGTCCAGGGCCCGTCCTCGCGTACGGTCCGCCCGGTGTGGATCACCTCGTCGAGCGGGGACGTGAAGAACCCCGACGCGCTGCTCAGGCCCGGCGGAACCAGATCCGTCCTGCGGCGCCCGCAGCCCGTGGCGGCACCGACCTGGCCCGCCGGCACCACCGCCGAGGCCTCCTCGTCCCACGCGGGCAACAACGGCAACGACGGACAGCCGCGCACCTACGACGCCTCCAACGCGATCGACGGCGACCCGGACACCTTCTGGAACGACGACACGCTGGGCGTGTTCCCCGACGTCCTCACCGTCACGCTGCCGCAGGTCACGTCCTTGTCGGGCATCACCATGATCTCCAACAGCGACGGCGTGCCGACCGACTACACCGTCGACGTGTGGCGCGACGGCGACTGGCACACCGCCGCCACGGTCGCGGGCAACAGCGCGGTGCAGAAGGCCGTTCCGTTCGCGGACAAGGCCGACACCGATCGCGTACGGATCACCGTGACGAACGCGCAGGACACCTCGCACGGGAACTTCACCCGGGTCAACGAGGTCTGGCCCGCGCCGGTCGAGCCGATCCCGGTACCGAGTGTCACCGTGGACTTCGGCAAGGTCGTGGTCGGATATCCGCAGATCCGGTTCACCTCCGCCTCCGCCAACTCCCCGGGCGTACGCGTCGCGTTCTCCGAGACCCGTCAATTCCTCACCGACCGCTCGGACTTCACCCGCGCCGACCAGGCGGGCGGCGCCGGAGGGGGCACGGACCAGTTCGCCGTCCCCGCGAAGGGCGCCAACTGGACCGACCACAAAGGCTTCCAGGCCGGTGACAAGGTCTTCGCGGACGGCCTGCACGGATTCCGCTACCTCAAGATCAGCCTCGACGCGCTCGCCTCGGACAGCCCCGCCGCGCAGCCCTGGGGGACGGTGGAAATCGACTCCGTGGCGCTTCAGTTCACCGCGTACGTGGGCACACCGAGCACCTACCGCGGCTGGTTCCTGTGCTCCGACGACGAGTTGAATCGTTACTGGTACGGCGCCGCGTACACCAACGAACTCGTCACCGACACCTTCCGTCAGGACGACGTCGACCCCCGCAACGCGTGGAGCGCCACGCTGGAGGGGAAGTTTATCCTCCAGGACGGTGCCAAGCGCGACCGCGACCCGTACGTCGGCGACCTCGCCGTCTCGGCGCGCACCCTCTACCTGACCCACGACGACGCCGCCGCGGCGGCCCGCAACGTCCTGGCCGACCTCGCCGACCACCAGCGCGCCGACGGCTGGATACCGCCCGCCTCCATCGGCAACTACACCCTGCCTCTCTTCGACTATCCGCTGTACTGGGTCACTTGCAGCTGGGACTACGTCCTCTACACCGGGGACCGCGCGTACGCGACGCGCTACTACCCCACCCTGCTGAAGGTCCTGGACACCTGGTACCCGAGCGTCACGGACGACGCGGGCCTGGTCAGCAAGGGCCTCAACGGCACCGGCGGATACGGCGACTACGCCTTCCTCGGCCGCACCGGACGCGTCACCTACTACAACGCGCTCTACGTCCAAGCCCTCCAGAACGCCGCCCAGTTGGCCCGCCTGCTGGGGCAGCAGGCCGACGCCACGCGGTGGAACACGCGCGCCGACACGGTCGCGCAGGCCGTCAACTCACTTCTGTGGGACGCCGGTTCGGGCGCCTTCCTGGACTCCTCGACGGGCGCGGTACGGCACGCGCAGGACGGCAACGCGCTGGCCGTCGTCACCGGCATCGCCGACGCGGACCGCGCCGCATCGGCGCTCGCCCATCTCGACGCGACCACGAAACGGCCGTACGGGAACGCCTTCATGGACAACGACACCATCTTCGACCAGGCCTCCCAGCGGGTCTACGCCTTCACCTCCTACCCGGAGATCGAGGCCCGCTTCCTGGCCGGTCGGGCCGAGTCGGCTCTGGACCAGATCCGCCGTACATACGGCTGGATGGACCAGAACGACCCCGGCATCACCAACTGGGAAGGCATCGGCCCGGGCGGTTCTCTTTACGAGGGTGCCTACACCAGCATGGCCCATGGCTGGTCCACCGGTGTCCTGCCGGCCCTCACCCATAACCTGCTGGGAGCCCGGCCGACTTCGCCCGGATACGCCACGTGGGAGGTGCGTCCGCAGCCCGCCGGTGTCGACTGGGCCACGGGCCAACTTCCCACCCCGCACGGCCCCTTGGGTGTCGAGTGGGAGAACGGCGACCGCGTCTTCCGCCTCACCGTCCATGTGCCCGGGCACACTCAAGGTTCGGTCGCCTTCCCCGGCGACGCGCGCGGGCAACGCGTGAGCGTCGGCAAGCGGACGCTCTGGGACGGGCGTCGCGCGGCGACCCGGGACGTGAGTGTGGTCGACGGCACGGTCACCGTGTCGGGCCTCGGCCCGGGTGAGCACAGTTTCGTGAGCGAGCAGCGTGGCAACTGACGCCTTACGCAGGAATGTTGTCCGGTGTCGCGCGAGCGCGGCACCGGACAACGGGGCGAACATGGCGTGACCCGCGTCCCGTTGGGGATGGCTCAGAGAGCCCGTGCGCGTTCCGGCACGACGACCGGCTCCAGTCGGCGCACTCGGTGCCGGGCGCGGCGGGCCAGGGGCCGTTCGACGAGGGCGTACGAGGCGAGGGCCGCGGCGAGCGTGGCCGCGAGGCCGGCGGGGAGCAACAGGTCGCCCCGCACACCGAGATCGTGCAGCAGCCGGATGACCGGGTAGTGCCACAAGTACATGCCGTAGCTGAGGTTGCGTCCGATCCAGACCGGCGTGGACAGTGACAGCAGACGCGAGGGCCAGGACTCGGGGCACAGTTCGAGGGCGGCCACCACGCAGGCCGTCAGTACGGCGGCGATCAGGAATCCGACCGTGTACCAGACCGGGTTCCACCCGCTGACCTCGGTGATCGGGATCTGCCAGGCGATCAGCCCCAGCAGTGCGAGCGCGGGCGGGCAGAGTCGTCCGGCCCAGCGGCGCATTGACGCCAGCCGGGGGTCGTCGGCGCGCAGCCGGGCCAGGACGAGGGCCAGCAGCGCGCCGATGAGGAGCTGGTCGGCGCGGGTGTCGGGGCCGTTGTAGATGCGGTGCGCGGCCGAGGGATCCCAGAGCACCGTCCGCCAGATCACCGGCAGGACGCACAGCACCGCGACACAGGCCAGCACCGCGCGCGTCCTCGCGTACCGCAGCAGGGCGAGCAGCAGGAGCGGCCAGGCGAGATAGAACTGCTCCTCCACCCCCAGGGACCAGGTGTGGCTGAGCGGCGCGGTGAGATCCGAGTACGTGCCGGAGTCCCCGGCCCGGACGAGATTCACCACCGACCCCGCGGCCAGCGCCGCCGCCATCCACGCCCCGCGGAACAGCGGCAGCGCGAACACCACGGACAGCAGGGCGGTGACCGCGCACATCACCAGCAGGGCCGGCATCAGCCGCAGCCACCGCCGCCGGTAGAACGACCACAGGCCGATGCCGCCGGTACGGGCGTACTCGCGCACCAGCAGCCGCGTGATGACGAAACCGCTGATCGTGAAGAACACGTCCACGCCCACCGAGCCGCCGGGCACCAGGTCCGGCTCCACGTGGTAGACGATCACCAGCACCACCGCGATCGCCCGCAGGCCGTCCAGTCCCCCCACCCGGCCACCACCGCGCAGGGCCGACGCGAAGCCCCGTCCGGCGCCTCTGCCCCGCCCCGCGGACAAGGGGACGTGCGGCGGCGCCGCATCAACTTCAGGGCGCTGCTCCGTGGCCTCTTCTGCCGTGCTCCGTTGGAGGGTGCTCATAACCGCGTCGTCTGCCCGGACGAGCGGGGATCACACAAATTCTCATGTTCCCCTCAGGCGGGCGCCGCCTTCCGGGCCCCGAGGACCGGCCGTGGGGGCGTCAGCCGTATTCCAGCCGGGCCGCTCTATCCGCTAACATAGAATAATTAGCTAGATGAATAGCCTAGTGCTGTCGAGGAGTGGCCGTGGACTTCGGGCTGACCGACGAGCAGGACCTGTTGCGCGCGACGGCACGGCAGTTCGTCGCCGACGTGTGTCCGGCCGAGAAGGCCAAGTGGTGGGACGAGGAGGGCGTCGTACCGCCCGAACTGTTCCGTGGCATGGCCGATCTGGGGTGGTTCTCCCTCCCGTTCAGTGAGGAGGAGGGCGGTGACGGCGGCAGTCCGCTCGAACTCATCCTGATCGCCGAGGAGTTGGGGCGGTCCAGTTTCGACGTCGCCATGTGCTACATCGGGGTGCTCATCCCGGGGATCACCGTCTTCCGGTGGGGCGACGAGGCACAGCGCGACTTCATCCGCGAGCAGGTGATGACCGGGCGCCACCGGCTCGCCGTCGGCCTCAGCGAGCCGGACAGCGGATCCGACGCCGCCGCCCTGCGCACCACCGCCGAGGAGCATGGGGACCAGTTCCTCGTCCGGGGCCAGAAGGCGTGGTGCACCGGCGGCGGACTGCCCGACACGACCATCGCGACCTACGTGCGTACCGGCCCTCGCGAGCCCAAGCACGGCGGCATCAGCCTGTTGCTCGTCGATCCCGCCACGGAGGGCGTCGAGGTGCGCCGGACGCCGACGCTGGCCCGGCACATCCTCGGCACCAACGAGGTCTTCTTCAACGACGCCCTGATCCCGAAGGAGAACCTCGTCGGCCCGCGCGACGAGGGCTGGAAGGTCATGCTCTCCAACATCGAACTGGAGAAGGTGATCATCACCGGGGGATATCTGGGCGCCGCGCAGGCCACCCTGGACGAGATGCTGGAGTACTCCCGCACCCGGCACGCCTTCGGCCGTCCGATCGGCAACTTCCAGGCCCTCGCCCACGCCATGGCCGACCTGCAGACCGAGATCGACTCCGCCCGACTGCTCGCGTACCGCGCGGCCTGGCTGCTCGCGCAGGGCAGACCGTGCACACGGGAGGGCTCGATGGCCAAGCTCAAGGGGTCCGAGACATATGTGGCGGCCGCCCGGCTCGGGATGCAGGTCTGCGCCGGGCACGGCTTCTCGACCGAGAGCGTGATGAGCTTCCGCTACCGGGAGTCGATCGTGGCCACGATCTCCGGCGGAACCAGCCAGATCCAGCGCAACGGGATCGCGCGGAGCATGGGGCTGCGGTCCTACTGACCCCCACCCGGAGTCTCTTGCTCCGCCAGCCACGCCTCGTGCCGCGCGAAGTGGCCCTGGTCGCGGGTCACCCAGATCCCGGAGACCCGGGCCAGCACGGCCCGGGTCGGCAGCAGCACCATCTCGCCGGCGATGTACCAACGCCGGCCCTCCCGCCGCTCGACCCACGCCCGGACCTCCAGCGGCCGTTGCACCGGTACGGGCTTGACGAAGCTCACGCTCAGTTCCGCCGTGACGCTCAACACCCGGTGCAGCAGCGGGAGATGACCCAGGCAGTCGTCCAGTACGGCCGCCGTCCAACCGCCGTGCGCCACATTCGGGCCACCCTCCTGGTCGCGGGGGCAGGCGAGTTCGAACACCGCCACGCCGTCGGCGTCGAGTCGTTCGCCCTCGACACCCAGTCGGCAGGAACCCGCGACGCGGCACGCACCGCACAGCGCCACACCGCCCGGGGTGCGGGGCGGCTCCTGGAAGTCCGCACCCGCCCAGGGCCCCGTCGGCGTCCTCGCCCCACCAGTCGTACTCGTCACGCTGCTTCTCCTCGGATCAGACGCATGGATCAGACGCATGCATCAGGCATGCGGGTCAGACATCGGCGAGCAGCGGGCGCAACTTTCCGGCGATCAGCTGGACTTGGCGTGCCACCATCTCCTCGGGCATCCCGGCCAGCGAGGCCCACAGGAACACCCCTTCCACCGGCAACCCCGCCACGTACGCCCTGATGGCCTCGGCGATGTCCTGCGGGGTGCCGTACAGGAACTGACCGACACCGGTCGCCCGCAGTCCCGTCTCCCGCCACTTCTCGGGGTCGATGGGGCGGGGGGCCGGCTGGTCGGTCCCCTCGACCATGTACCGGCGATAGCTGTCCCACTGGTAGCTCAGGTGCTTGCGGACCACCGGCCAGTCGCCGTCGGGGTCCTCGGTGACGAACGTGGTGAACGAGCCCTGCATCCGCGCCGCCGACACGTCGTAGCCGCTCTCGGCGAGCCCGTCCCGGTACGGCGCCAGCAGCGCGGGGTTGAGGGACAGCAGTCCCGTGCCCAGCCGTCCGGCCCGGCGCGCTCCCTGCGGGCCCTGGTAGCCGAGCCAGATCGGCAACGGGTCCTGGACCGGGCCGGGGGTGACCAGGGACTCGGACCACAGGCCCCGGATCTCCCGCACCCGCTGGTCCGTCGTGGAGTACCGCTTGGCCAGGTCGCCGCCGTAGAGGCGGTATTCGGGTACGCGGTAGCCGGTGCCGAGCCCGAGGTCCAGGCGGCCGTCGCTGATGATGTCGACGATCGCGGCCTGTTCGGCGATCTCGGGGGCCGCGTGCAGGGGCGCGGGGATGACCGCGGTGCCCAGCCGGATCCGGCGGGTGCGGGCCGCGACGGCGGCGGCCATGGTGAGCGGCTGCGGGAGGTATCCGTCCTCGAAGCCGTGGTGTTCGGAGAACCAGACCGAGTCGATGCCGAGCCGGTCCGCCTCCTCGCACATCTCCAGGGTGAAACCGTAGACGCGGGCCCAACTCTGTTGCCAGGGCGGGGGGTTGCGCATGTCGAAATAGATGCCGACCTTCATGAGGGGCCACCTCTCCTTGTGTCGTCGGCGAGTCGGATCGTCGCGCGGGCGACGGCGACGCCGTCCCCGGGCGGCAGCAGCCGTACCGGACGCAGATCCATCGACTCGATCTCGGGCAGGTCCTCGACCATCGCGGAGATCCGCAGCACGGTGTCTTCGAGGGCTCTCAGGTCCACCCCGGGGCCGCCCACCCGGCCGTCGAGGAGCGGAGCGGCCCGCAGCGAGCGGACCATCTCCCGGGCGTCGCGGTCGCTGAGCGGGGTGACGCGGTGGGCGACGTCCGCCATCAGGTCGGCGTAGTCGCCCGTGAGACCGAACGCGATCACCGGGCCGAACACCGGGTCCGCGCCCACGGAGAGGAACGCGTCCGGGCCCCGGGAGTCCGCGTCCTGCACGGAGATGCCGTACGCGTCCAGCAACTCGGCGGCGATCCGGGCCGGCACGGGTCCGGGAGCGCGGTCGGCGACCAGTGCGCGGGCCCGTTCGGTGTCGACGCCCGCGAGGTCCGGTATGACGCCCGCCGGGGTGCCGCGCCAGGTCTGGTAGGCGGCGGCGTGACCGAGCGAGGTGGCCGCGGACTCGGGGAACGCGTAGGTCGGTACGACGAGTTGGCCCCGGTGCAGGAGATCGGCGACGCCCGCGCCGCCCAGGAAACTCGCGACCACCGTCTTCGAGGGTGCGGCCTCGGCCGCGTCGAGGATCGCCGCGGCCACCTCGTCGGGCTTGTCGGCGAGCGGGGGCATGAAGAGGACCACGGCCGCGTCGATGTCGTCGTCGGCCAGTACGGCGTCCAGCGCCTGCCGGTAGTGCGCGGCGGTGGCCATGGGGGTGAGGTCCACCGGGTTGGTGACGTCCGCACGGGGCGAGAGGGCCGTACGGAGTGACTCCCTTGTGTGCGGGGCGAGTTGGGGCACCCGCAGTCCGCTCGCGTCGCACGCGCCGACGGTCAGGGCGGCGGGACCGCCCGCGTTGGTGATCACGGCGACGCGGTTGCCCGGCGGGGGTGGCTGATGCGCGAGCAGGAGCGCGACGTCGAAGAGTTCCTGGAGGCTGCGGGTACGGATGACGCCGGACTGGGCGAAGAGCGAACCGACGGCCGCGTCCGCGTGGCCCGGGTGCACCGCGACGATCGGCTTGCGCGGGGCGACCCGGCGGGCGACGCGGGCGAACCGGCGCGGGTTGCCGAAGGTCTCGACGTGCAGCAGGATCACCGAGGTCTCGGGATCCTCCTCCCACCACTGGAGCAGGTCGTTGGTCGAGACGTCCACGGCGTGGCCCACCGACACGAACCCGGAGAAGCCCAGCCGCAGTCTCCGGGCGAAGTCGAGCACCGCGAGTCCGAGCGGTCCGGACTGGCTGGACATCGCGACCCGGCCCGGCGTCGGCAGTGCGGGGGAGAAGGTCGCGGCCAGCCGGGCCGCGGGCGTCGTGTTGACCACGCCCATGCAGTTCGGGCCCACCAGCCGCATCCCGGAGGCGCGGGCGAAGCGGGCCAGCTCCAGCTCGGTCGCCCGGCCTTCGACTCCCGTCTCCCCGAAGCCGGTTGAGACCACGACCACGGCCTTGACGCCGGCCGTCGCACACTCCCGTACGACATCGGGGACCGCCTCGGCCCGTACGGCGACCAGCGCCAGGTCCGGTACCTCGGGCAGCTCGCGGACGCTCGGGTACGCGCGGACCCCGGCGACCTGGTCCGCTCGCGGATTGACGGGGAACACCGTGCCGCGGAAACCGCCCCGCAGCAGGTTGGCCACGATCTCGTGGCCGATCGTCAGGGGGCTGCGATTGGCGCCGACCACCGCGACCGAGCCGGGTTCGAGGAGCGGTCGCAGGGAGCGCCGTACGGCCGTGTGCTCGCGACGTTCGGCGCGGGCGACGGCCTGGGCCTGCGGGTCGACGGCGATCTCGAAGTGGACGATCTGGCCCGGCGGCCCGGACTCGACGCGGTAGCCGGAGCCGAGGAACACGTTGATCATGCGGGTGTTGTCGGCGAGGACGTCGGCCTCCAGGACCCGGATGCCCCGGGCCCGGGCGGCAGCGGCGATGTGCTCCAGGAGCAGCCTGCCGAATCCCTCGCTCTGGTGGTCGTCGCGGATGGTGAAGGTGACCTCCGCGTGTTCCGGCTCCTCGGGATCGCGGACATAGCGCACCAGACCGGCGATCTCGTCACCGGCCAGCGCGACCAGCGCCAGTTCGTTGAGGTAGTCCACGTGCGCGCCGCGCCGGATCACGTCGTCGCGGGCGCGGACCACCGGACCGAGCGAGCGATAGGCCAGGGTCGCCCGGGACAGGCCGCCGACGAACGCGACCAGGCGGTCGGCGTCCTCCGGCCGCACGGGCCGGACGAAGGTCGACCGGCCGGTGCGCACGAGGCCCGGTCGTTCCAGATCCTCGGGATACGGCGGACTGCTCATCGGGGTGTCGCCGCTCAGACGGCCGCCTCCTGAGGACTCTGCTCGGGCAGGTGGAACAGTTCGTCGAAGGTGCCGCGGGTTACGCGCTCGCGGATGTCGGCGGGCACGCCGTCGAACAGCTCGTGCAGGGTGGACTGGGTGTGGCCGTAGGTGCCCTCGAGGTGGGGGTAGTCGTCGCCCCACATCACGTTGCGGTAGCCGGTCGACTCGACGATCTCCACCGAGCTCTTGTCGTGCTGGAAGGAGGCGTACACCTGCTGCCTGATGATCTCGCTGGGCAGCCGGCTGAGCTTGGGGCGCACGAACATGCCGTGCTGCCGGTAGGCCTCGTCCATCCGGTCGCCGATGGCCGGCACCCAGCCCGCGCCGCCCTCCGCGATGAGGATCTTCAGGTCGGGGTGGCGGTCCAGGGCACCGCCCGCGACCATGTGGGACACGACGCGCATGCCCGGATAGGTGGTCTCCATGTAGTTGACGACCGCGCCGCCGGGCCCGCGGAAGACGACGTTCTCGCCGCCCGTGCCGATGTGGAAGCCCAGCACCAGTCCGGCCCGTTCGGCCGCCGTCCACAGCGGTTCCCAGCGGTCCAGGGCGTACTCCTCGCCCGGCCGGGTCTGGCACGGCAGGAACACCGACTGGAAGCCCATCTCCGCCACCCGCTCGACCTCGGCGACCGCGTCCTCGACGTCGGCGGTCGACACACAGGCGGGAGTGATGATGCGCTTCTGCTTCCCGAGGACCTCGGAGTGCGCCCAGTCGTTCCAGGCCCGCACGGTCTCCCGGGCGAGTTCCCGGTCGGTGATCGACACCAGCCAGAACCCCATGGAGGGGAAGGCCAGTTGACCCCAGACGCCCTCCTGGTCCAGGTCCTTCAGCCGGACGTGGAGGTCACGGGCGCCCGGCGGTCGCATGGCGTCCATGAAGTCGTTGAGCTGGCGGTCGATGCGCTCGCCGTCGATGTACAGCACCTCGTACTTGTCACCGCGCTCACTGCGCGGCGCCCGGTCGGCGAGGCGCGGCGGCAGCGCCTGGACCCACAGATCGTCGGGTTCCATCACATGGGAGTCCCCGGAGTTGACCCAGATCTTCGTCATGACGCTCCTTCGGGTCAATAGATGCAATCAGTTAGCGAGTTTAGTGGTATCGGTTGCCGGTTGGAAGGCCGGGCGGGGTGGAGATCAGCTCCGACGCCGCTCGATCTCCTCCGCCAGCTGCGGAAGCACCTGGAAGAGATCCCCTACGACGCCGTAGTCGGCGAGTTCGAAGATCGGGGCGTCCGCGTCCTTGTTGACGGCGACGATGGTCTTGGAGGTCTGCATGCCCGCGCGGTGCTGGATCGCCCCGGAGATCCCGGCGGCGAGGTAGAGCTGCGGGGAGACCTGGGTGCCGGTCTGGCCGACCTGGTGGCTGTGCGGGTACCAGCCCGCGTCGACGGCGGCCCGGGACGCCCCGACGGCCGCGCCCAGGGTGTCGGCGACGCGCTCGATGAGCGCGAAGTTCTCGGCGCCGTTCACACCCCGGCCGCCGGAGACGACGATGTCCGCCTCGGTCAGCTCGGGACGGTCCCCGCGCTCGCGGGGCGTGCGGGACAGGACCCTGACGGCGGTGGAGACGGGGCCGAAGGTGATGTCCCGCTTCTCCAACTCCGGTGTGACGGGAGAGGGTTCGGGTGCGACGGCGTTCGGCTTCACCGTGATCACCGGGGTGCCCCGGGTGATCTGGGCCGTCACCCGGTAGGTCGCCGCGAACGCGGACTGCTCGGTGACCGGGCGGCCGTCCGCGCCCACCGTGATGTCCACGGCGTCCGTGACCAGCCCCGACCCGAGCCGGAGCGCGAGTCGTGCGGCGATCTCCTTGCCGTCCGGTCCCGAGGGCAGCAGGATCGCCGCCGGGGCGGTGCCTTCGGCGATCTGGGCGAGGGCGTCGACGGCCGGGGTGACGAGGAACTCCTCGACCTCCGGCGCGTCGACGAGGTACACCTTGTGCGCGCCGAACCGGCCCAGGACCTCGGTCGCGGTGTCCGCGCCCGGGCCGAGGAGGACGGCCGTCGGCTCGCCCAACCGGCGTGCCAGGGTGAGGAGTTCGAGGGTCGGCTTGCGGACGACGCCGGCGGTGTGATCGACGAGTACGAGGATCTCGGCCACGGTGCTGTGCTCCCTTGGGTGGGTCAGGCGAACTTCTTGGCGGTGAGGAACGCGGCCAGCCCGACGCCGCCCGTCCCGTCGTCGGAGACGAGTTCTCCCTTGGTGCGCGGCGGACGCCTGGTGGCGGTGTCCACCGCCGACCTCGCGGCCGTGCGGCCGACCTGTCCGGCGTCGATGCCGAGGTCGGCGAGGCCGAGGGTCTCCAGGGGCTTCTTCTTGGCGGCCATGATCCCCTTGAAGGAGGGGTACCGGGCGTCGCCGGAACGGTCGGTCACCGACACGACGGCCGGCAGGGTGCCCTGGACGCGCTCGGTCGCGGAGTCGCCTTCACGGCGGCCGGTCACCGTGCCGTCCTCGACGGTCAGTTCCTCGATGTGAGTGACGGCCGGGACGCCGAGCCGCTCCGCCAGCAGCGCCGGGACGACCGCCGAGCCGCCGTCCGTCGAAGCCATCCCGCACAGCACGAGATCAAAACCGTGGCGCTCGATCGCCCGGGCCAGGACGAGCGAGGTGGCGAACACGTCGCTGCCCTCGATGTCCTCGTCGGCCACGTGGAGCGCCGAGTCCCCGCCCATGGCGAGGGCCTTGCGCAGGGCGTCCTTCGCGTCGTCGGGACCGACGGTGAGGTAGGAGACCTGGACATCGGATCCCGACTCGGCGATCCGCAGGGCCTGTTCGACGGCGTACTCGTCGAGTTCGGACAGCAGCGAGTCGACCGACGCGCGGTCGGTGGTGCCGTCCTCGGTGAAGGTGCGGTCCGCCGTGGCGTCGGGCACGTGCTTCACACAGACAACGATCTTCACGATGCTCTCCCGAGGATGTCCACGATGCCCTCCGAGGTCTAATGAGTGCTAATAGTTAACTATATAGATCGAGCAAGCGCGAGACTTCCCCGCTAATCCGTCGAATTGGTTGACTGATTGCGCTGATAGCTGGAAGATCTGGGCAGCTGAGCCGCGAGGAGGCGCCATGGCCGGGCACACGGACACCGGGGACAGGTACTTCGAGCCACAGGTGGAGACCATGGCCCGGGACCGGCTGCGGGCCGGACAGGAAGAGCGGGTGGTGGAACTCGTCGAGTACGCCTACGCCCACTCCGCCTTCTACCGGCAGCTCTGGGACGAGCACGGGGTCCACCCGCGCGAGGTCCGCTCGCTGGACGACTTCCGGGCGCGGATCCCGTTCATCACGAAGGACATGGTGCGCGCTTACCGGGCCCGCACCGGCGACCCCTTCGGCGGGCTGCTCTGCGTCCCGACCGAGGAGCTGACCTCCGTCTCCTCCAGCTCGGGCACCACCGGTGACCCGGAGTTCTTCGCGGAGATCTGGGAGGGCGCGCCGCCCCTGGTCACCGCACAGGTGCGTGACCTGTGGGAACTCGGCCTCAGGCCCGGAGACCGGGTGTTGAGCCCGCCCGGCACCTTCCGCAACCTGATGGACCCCGGCTACCAGGCGCTCGGCGCGGTCGTCATCGAGGTGGACACCTGGCTCGGCAGGATGGACGAGGTGATCGAGGCCCTGCGCACCTACCGCCCGGCCTACCTCCAGATGATGTATCCGCAGATGGTCGAGCTGGAGCACCTGGCCGCCACGACCGACCTCAAGGAGGCCTTCTCCTCCCTCAAGGGAGCCTCCTGCGCCGGGCAGCCGCTCAGCCGCAAGATGCGCGAGCGGATCCGCGACGACTGGGGCATCGACGTCTACGAGTACACCAGCGCCGCCGACACCGGCACCGCGTGGGAGTGCCGCGAACACGACGGCTTCCACCTCTGGGAGGACACCGTCTTCGCCGAGTGCGTCGAGGTCGACGAGCACGGCTGGCGCGACGCGGCCGAGGGCGACCTGGGCGAACTCGTCGCCACCGACCTGGACAACCGGGCCGCGCCACTGATCCGTTACCGCAGCGAGGACCTCGTCCGGCTGTCCCGCGACCGCTGCGGCTGCGGACGCACCCACGCCCGGATGTGGGTCGCCGGGAGGCGCGGCGACGAGACGCTGGTCCACGGACGTTCCGTGGTCCTGCGTGACATCTGGCAGGCGGTCGAGGACCAGCCGGAGACCGTCGCCGGCGTCTTCCAGATCGTCCGCGACCGCCGCGAGGTCGACGAACTACGACTGCGCGTCGGCTACGACCCCCGTCTCACCGGGGACGTCGACGCCCTGGCCGGACGCCTGAGCGAGGCCGTGCGGGAGCGGACCGGCGTCAAGCCGGTGCTCGACATGCGCACCGAGGAGGACCTGTTGAAGACCATGACCAGCGTCGCCAAGTTCCCCCGGGTGGTGAAGAGTTGATGGCCCGCGCCGACACCCTCGCCCGCGCCCGGACCCTGGACCGGCCCCCACTCGCCTACCTCGTGCGCTTCCCCACCCCCGACGGCAGCCGGGACATGGAACTGACCTGGGCGGAACTCGCCCGCGACACCGCCTGGGTCACCGCCCGCCTCCGGGAGCACGGACTGACCGCAGGACAACGGGCGTTGCTGACCACCTCCGGCTTCGAGGGTTTCTGGGGCCACGCCGTGATCGGCGCCCTGCGCGCGCTGAAGGTGCCGTACGGCATCGCGGAGGCGATGGGCTGGGACCACCGGCGGACCGCGGTCTTCCATCGCGAACTCGCCCCGCACGCGGTCATCGGCCTCTCGGCGGAGACCCTGGAGGGACTCGCCGGCGCGGCCGACCTCGGGGAGATGTTCCGGACGACGCCGCTCGTGCTGGCCCGGCCCGCCGCCGTACCGGTGCTGCGCGGGGTGGGCGTGACCGCCTCGGTGATCGCGACCGTGGGACCGGCCCTCGCCCTGGAGTGCCCCGAGCGCGGCGGCGCGCATGTCAACGCGGCCGAGTGGCGGGTCGGCGTGCGGGACGGACAGCTGTCCGTGGCGGCGGGGGAGGAGCGCGTCTCACCGCTGCCGGAGACCCCGCTCGGCATCGCCGGAGACGTGCTCACCGGCCGCTGCGCCTGTGGCAGCGAGGACCCACGGGTCCTGTTCGCCGAGGCCAACCAGTCACTGTCAGCGAGGAGTTGAGAATGTCCGCAGGAGTGGTCGACGGCCGGGTCGTGGTCGTCACCGGTGCCGGGAACGGCATCGGCCGGGCCCATGCCCTGGCGTTCGCCGCGCACGGGGCGAAGGTCGTGGTCAACGACCTGGGCGGCGGGCGCGACGGAGGCGGCGCCTCGGCCGGGCCCGCCCAGGCCGTGGTCGACGAGATCGTCGCGGCGGGCGGCGAGGCGGTGGCCAACACGGACGACATCTCCGCCTGGGACGGCGCCGGCCGGCTCGTCCGGCAGGCCGTGGACACCTACGGAGGTCTGGACGTCCTGGTCAACAACGCCGGCATCCTGCGGGACCGGATGATCGTGTCGATGACCGAGCGGGACTGGGACAGCGTGATCGCCGTCCACCTCAAGGGCAGCTTCGCCACCCTGCACCACGCCGCCGCGTACTGGCGCGAGCGTGCCAAGTCCGGCCACGACAACGACGCCCGGATCATCAACACGACCTCCCCGTCCGGCATCTTCGGCAACCCCGGCCAGTCGAACTACGGCTCGGCCAAGGCCGCCATCGCGAGCCTCACCGTCATCGCCGCCGCCGAACTCGCCCGCTACGGCGTGACGGTGAACGCCATCGCGCCCACCGCTCTCACCCGGCTGACCGAGGACATCGAGATGATGAAACGGGCGGCCGAGGCCCAGGACCTCACCCCCGAAGCCATCTCGCCGCTCGTGGTGTGGCTCGGCTCGGCCGCCTCGCGCGAGGTCACCGGCCGGGTCTTCGGCGTGGTCGGCAACCGCGTCACGGTCCTGGAGGGCTGGGTCAACGGACCCGGCGCGAGCGCGGAGTCGCGCTGGACACCCGAGGAACTGACCTCGGTCGTCCCGAACCTGGTGGCCAAGGCGGCTCCGAACGCCGACGCACTCGGCAACAGGAACGGGGCGTGAGGAACATGACGAGCACTCAAATACCCGTGGCGGAGGGCCTGTTCACCTGGCCGCCCGACGAGAGCACCCCCCTCCGCCTCATCGGCTCCGAGTGCGCGGCCTGCGGCCTGGTGAGCTTCCCGGCCGCCCCGGACTGCGTCCGCTGCGCGAGCACGGACTCCAAGGAACGGCTGCTGTCGGAGCGCGGGACGCTCTGGACGTACACCACCCAGGACTTCCGCCCGCCCTCCCCGCCCTACGACGGCCCCGAGGCCTTCGAGCCGTACGCGGTCGGGTACATCGAACTCCCCGGTGAACTGCTCGTCGAGGCCCGGCTCACCGAACCCGACCCGGACAAGCTCAGGCTCGGGCAGGACATGCGGCTGACCCTCGTGCCCTACACCGTCCAGGACGACGGCACCGAGGTCATGACGTTCGCGTTCGCCCCCGTCGAGGAGGAGACACCGTGACCGAGGCCGTCATCATCGGCGCGGGGCTCCACCCCTTCGGCCGGTTCCCCGGGAAGTCCGCACTGGACATGGGTGCGGACGCGGTACGGCTCGCGCTCGCCGACGCGGGCGTCAACTGGCCGCACATACAGGGTGGTTACATCGGCAGCTACGAGGTCGCCAACCCCGACGCGATCGTCTCCCGGCTCGGCCTGACCGGCGTACCCCTGCGCGGGGTGTTCAACGGATGTGCCACGGCCGGTACGGCGGTGGCACTGGCGGCCCGCGCCATCGAGACCGGCGAGCACGACCTGGCCATCGCGATCGGCCTCGACAAGCACCCACGCGGCGCGTTCGCCGCCGACCCGTCCGTGGCCGGCATCCCCTCCTGGTACGGACAGACCGGCCTCTTCCTCACCACCCACTTCTTCGGCATGAAGATCAACCGCTATATGCACGACCACGGCATCTCGCACGAGACGCTGGCGCGCGTGGCGGCCAAGAACTTCGGCAACGCGGCCCGGAACGAGAAAGCCTGGCGCCGAACTCCGTTGTCCGTGGCGGAGATCCTCGCCTCGCCGGTCCTCAACTATCCCCTCCGCCAGTTCATGTACTGCGGCCCGGACGAGGGTGCCGCGGCCCTCGTGCTGTGCCGGGCCGACCAGGCCCACAAGTACACCGGGCAGCCCGTACGGATCCGGTCCACCGCCCTGCGCAGCCGTCGGCTCGGTGCCTTCGAGGTGCAGAGCCCGTCCTTCCCGGTCGGGGAGATCGTCGTGAGCCCGACCGTGGACGCCTCGCGGGAGGCCTACGAACGCGCGGGCATCGGTCCCGAGGACGTCGACGTCGCCCAACTCCAGGACACCGACGCCGGATCGGAGATCATCCACATGGCGGAGAACGGCCTCTGCAAGGACGGCGAGCAGGAACGCCTCATCGCCGAGGGCACCACCGAGATCGGCGGCCGGCTCCCGGTCAACACCGACGGCGGACTGCTCGGCAACGGCGAACCGATCGGCGCGTCCGGACTGCGCCAGATCCACGAGATCGTCCACCAGCTCCGTGGCACGGCCGGCGACCGGCAGATCCCCGGCACACCCCGCGTCGGCTACACCCACCTGTACGGCGCGCCGGGCGTCTCGGCGGTCACCATCCTGAGCACCTGAGGGCAGAGCGGACATGGCAGACGACATGCAGGACCTCGCGGCCGAGGCACGCGCCTTCCTCGACGCCCACGCGCCGAAGGCCCCCGACCGCACCGCCCCCGTCTGGGGCGAGGGCGACGACTCGATGGCGTACTTCAGCAGCCTCCCGCCCGAGGCGGAACGCGAGCACGTGCAAAAGGCGCGCGACTGGCAGCGCGTCCGCCACGAGAACGGCTTCGGCTGGATCACCGGCCCGGTCGAGTACGGCGGCCGGGGCCTGACCCCGGTCCACGACCTGCTCTACGACGCCGTCGAGTCCGAGTACGACGTCGCCGACACCGGAGTGCTCAGCGTCATCGGCCTCGGCATGATCGGACCGACGATCCTCGCCCACGCCCAACCGCACATCAAGGAGCGGTGGTTGCCCGCGATGTACCGCGGGGACGCCATCGCCTGCCAGCTGTTCAGCGAACCCGGCGCGGGCTCCGACCTGGCGAGCGTGGCCACCAAGGCGGTGCGCGAGGGCGACCACTGGGTGCTCAACGGCCAGAAGGTGTGGACCTCGGTCGCCCAGCACAGCCAGATCGGGCTCGCCCTCACCCGCACGAACCCGGACGCGCCCAAGCACCGCGGGATCACGGCCTTCCTGGTCCCGATGGACGCCCCGGGCGTCGAGGTCCGGCCGCTGCGGCAGATGACCGGCGGCGCGGACTTCAACGAGGTCTTCCTCACCGACGTCCGCATCCCCGACGACCACCGGCTCGGCGAGGTCGACGGCGGCTGGAGCGTCGCCCTGACCACCCTGATGAACGAGCGCGCCACCGTCGGCAGCGAGGGCGCGGGACCGGTCGCCGCCGCCCTTTCCCCCGACCATCTCTCTGCCCTGATGCGCGCCACCTGGACCTGGGACGACCGCGCCCTGCGCGCCCGGCTCGCGGAACTCCTGGTGGACGTCCTGGCGACCGGGCATCTCAACTCCCGTGCCCTGCGCGGTCTGCGTGCCGGCGGCACACCGGGTCCCGAGAGGTCCGTCTCGAAGCTGATGTACGCCCAGAACCTCACCCGCGCCGCACACTTCGTCTCCGATGCGCTCGGACCCCGGATCATCGCCGACACCGGGCAGTGGGGAACGTACGCCTGGTCCGAACTCCTCCTGGCCACCCCGGCGTTGCGCATTCTCGGCGGCACCGAGGAGATCATGAAGAACATCCTCGCGGAACGCGTGCTCGGACTGCCCAAGGAGGTGCGGTCATGACCGCCGACGACAGTGAACTCCGCGAACTGCGGGCATCCGTACGAGAGTTCCTCGACGCCAAGTCACCCGAGGAAGCCGTGCGCAAGCTCATGGAGAGCGAGCCGCGCTTCGACCCGGCCGTGTGGGCGCAGGCCTCCGAACAACTGCGGCTGCCGGGCCTGGTGATCCCGGAGGAGTACGGCGGTGACGGCTTCGGACTGGTCGAACTCGGCGTCGTACTGGAGGAGATGGGCCGCGCCCTGCTGTGCGCACCCTTCTTCGCGACGGTCGTCCTCGCGGCCCAGGCACTGCTCGCCTCCGGTGACCGCGATGCCTGCGCACATCACCTCCCCGGCATCGCGGCCGGCACGACGACGGCCGCACTCGCGGTGTCCGAGGACAGCGGGTCCTGGGACCCCGCCCTCATCTCCGCGCGCGCGGTGCCGGACGGGGAGGGCGGCTGGAAGCTCAGCGGACGTAAGTCCTTCGTCATCGACGGCACCACCGCCGATCTGGTCCTGGTCGTCGCCCGTACCGTCGCCGGTCCCTCGCTCTTCGCCGTCGACCGGGACGCCCCCGGCCTCGCGGCCGAACCGATGGAGACCCTCGACGCGACCCGGGCGATGGCACGCCTGACCTTCGACGCGGTGCCCGCGACGCTCGTCGGCGCGGACGGACGAGCCGGGCTCACCATGGCCAAGGTCCTCGACATCGCGTCGATCGCACTCGCCGCCGAGCAGTCGGGCGGGGCCCGCCGGTGTCTGGAGGCGAGCGCCGAACACGCCCGCACCCGGCACCAGTTCGGCCGGCCGATCGGCTCCTTCCAGGCGGTCAAGCACAAGTGCGCGGACATGCTCGTCCAGGTGGAGCTGGCCGAGGCCGCGTCCAGGGAGGCGGCGCGACTGGCCGACGAGGGCTCCGCGGAGTTCCCCGTCGCCGCGGCCGTGGCACACGCCTGCTGCTCACGGGCGTACATGTTCGCGGCGATGGAGAACATCCAGGTCCACGGCGGCATCGGCTTCACCTGGGAACACCCTGCCCATCTCTACTTCCGGCGGGCCAAGTCCTCGCAACTGCTCTTCGGCGGTCCTGCGGTCTACCACGAGCGGCTGCTGGACCGGCTCGGGATCTGAGCCGGGAAGGGCACGACGACGAAGGCCCCGGGGCTGTCCCCGGGGCCTTCGTCGTCGCTGCCGGTCAGCCCCGGGCGGCCTCGCCCAGCAGCGCCTTCGCGATGATGACCTGCTGGATCTGGCTCGTGCCCTCGTAGATGCGGAAGAGCCGGGCGTCGCGGTAGAAGCGTTCGACGGCGACCCCGCGCATGTAGCCCGCCCCGCCATGGACCTGGACCGCGCGGTCCGCGACCCGCCACACCATCTCGCTGGCGAAGTACTTCGTGCAGGACGGGCCGATCTTGGTGTCCGTTCCGGCGTCGAACGCGCGGGCCGCCTCCAGGACCGTGGCGCGTCCGGCGTAGTAGTCGGTCATGGAGTCGGCGATCAGCCCCTGGACGAGTTGGAAGGAGCCGATGAGCTTCCCGGACTGGCGGCGGGTGCGGGCGTACTCCACGGACTCGTCGACCAGCCGCTCGGCCATGCCCACGCACAGGGACGAGATGTGCACCCGGCCGTGCGCGATACAGCCCATCGCCGTGCCGAAGCCCCGGTTCAGACCGGCCTCGCCGCCGACGAGCGCGGACGCCGGCACGCGGACGTCGTCGAAGTACACGTCCGCCGTCCAGGCGCCGAACTGGCCCATCTTGTGGTCCTTGGGAGCCACGGTGAGGCCCGGGGTGCCGGCCGGGACCAGGAACGTCGAGATGCCACGGGTGCGCGGGGCGTCGGGGTCGGTGCGGGCGAAGACCATGAAGACATCGGCGAGCGGGGCGTTGGTGATGTACCGCTTGGCACCGTTGATCACCCAGTCCTCGCCGTCCAGGTGTGCCCTCGTGGTCAGGGTCGAGGGATCGGAACCCGCCTCCGCCTCGGTGAGCGCGAACGACGCCAGGACGTCGCCCGAGGCGATCCTCGGCAGCCACTCCGCCTTCTGTTCCTCCGTGCCCCCGACCATCAGGACGTGCCCGGCGATGCCGTTGTTGGTCCCGAACATCGAGCGCAGGGACGGGGTGGTGTATCCCAGCTCGAACATCAACTGGGCCTCCTCGTACATCGACAGGCCCAGCCCGCCGTACTCCTCGGGCAGCGCGAACCCGAACAGGCCCATCTTCTTGGCCGCCTCGCGGATCTCCGCGGGCATCTCGTCCTTCTCGTCGATCTCCGCCTCGACCGGCACGACGCGCTCGCGCACGAAGCGCCGGACCTCGGACAGCACCGCGCTGAAGTCAGCAGCGTCCATGTCGACTCCCTTATTGCCCTTGGTTATCTGTTTCTGTCTCGTCCGGCTTGCGCTCCGGCCGGTAGCACGCGGCCAGCAGCGCCGCGGCGCTCGCCGTGCCGATGCCCACGGCCAGCAACGCGGGCCCCGCGCCCGCCCGTTGGCGGCGCAGCACTCCGTCCAGCGAGTACCTGCCGGGGCCCAGTGCCGCGAGGGCCACAGCCGCGCCGCCCACGACACCGACGTACTCCCAGCCGCCCTTGAAGACGAAGAAGCCCTTGCCGCGATGGTCGGTGCGGGCCGCCACGGTCATCAGCCCGACGGCGGCCGCCGCCGGGAGGGGGCCGGCCGCGCCGAGCGCGATCCCCACGCCGGCCGCCATCTCGGTCCCGGCCGCCATCCGTGCGTGCACCTCGGCGGGCCGCAGACCGAGCGCCTCGAACCAGCCCGCCGTGCCCTTCAGTCCGCCCGGCCCGGCGACCTTGTTCCAGCCGTGCGCGAAGAGCATCGGGCCGAGCGTCGCGCGCAGGACGAGCGCGGCGATGTCGTGGCCCCGCTCCTTCACTGGCCGACCCCTGTGGCCCGTCCGGCGGGGACGGCACCGTACAACTGCGGGACGGCGTCCACGAGTTCGTCGTACGTGAGGGCCCCTCCCGACCGGCTGGGATGGACCGCGGCGACGGTCCAGCCCTGGAGCCGGTTCAGCCGGTCGCCCTCGATGCGCAGGACCTGGCCGGTGAGCCAGGCCGCGCTGTCGGAGGCCAGGTAGACGACGACCCCCGAGGCGTTGGCGGGGTCACGCGGGTCGAAGCCCTCCACGGCCTGGAGGGAGGCGCCGACGTCCAGTCCGTCCGTCATCCGGGTCGCCGCGATCGGCGAGATGGCGTTCGCGGTGACGCCGTACTTGCGCATCTCCAGAGCGGTCAGGACCGTGAGACCGGCGATTCCGGCCTTCGCGGCACCGTAGTTGGACTGCCCCTGATTGCCGAACAGACCGGTTCCCGACGTCGTGTTGATCACGCGGCCGGTGACGCGCTCACCGCGCTTCGACGCCTCGCGCCAGTACGCGCACGCGTGCCGGGTGAGCGCGAACGTGCCCTTGAGATGGACCGCGATCACGGTGTCGAACTCGGCCTCGGTCATCGAGAACAGCATGCGGTCGCGCACGATCCCCGCGTTGTTCACGACGATGTCGAGGCGTCCGAACTCCGCGACGGTGTCCGCGACCATGGTCTCGGTGGCCGACCAGTCCGTCACCGAGGAGTGGTTGGCGACCGCCTGTCCGCCGAGCTTGGTGATCTCGGCGACGACCTCGTCGGCGGGGGAGTCGCCGGTCTGTTCCCCGTGCACGCCGGCGCCGAGGTCGTTCACCACCACGGTCGCGCCGGCCTCGGCGAGCGCCAGACAGTGCGCCCGGCCCAGCCCCCTGCCGCCGCCCGTCACGATGGCGACCTTGTCGTCGAGGATGCCCACCTGCTACCTCCCGGTTGAGTCGAGTTCGCGGAGTACGTCGTCGGTGTGCTCGCCGAGCGTCGGCGCGCCACCGCGCGGCTTGTCGTCAACACCCCAGAAACTGACGGGTGTTGCCACCGTCCGCAGCGGTGGCGCGTCACCCATGCCGGGCTGCTCGACGAACGCCCCCACGGCTTCGGCCTGCGGATCGGCCGCGACCTCCGCCAGCGTCTGCACCGGCGCCCACCACACGCCTTCGGCGTCGAACCGCTCCGCCCACTCGTCGAGCGGTCGCCTCGCGAACTCCGCGTCGAACTCGGCGATCAGTTCGCGTACATGGCCACGTCGCGCCTTGCCGGTGGCGAACCGTTCGTCCGTCTCCAGGTCCGCGCGGCCGAGCGCCTTGACGACGCCGGGCCAGTGCCGGTTGCCCTCCAGACCGACCAGCCAGAACCAGCGGTCGTCGGCGGCCCGGTAGGAGTTGTAGAGCGGGGACTCGTGTTCGGTGCGGTGCCGGGTGCGGCCGCGCCTGCCGAAGAAGTTCTGCAGGGCGAGGTCGTTCCCGTTGGCGTAGGTGCCGGACCGCAGCAGCGACACGTCCACCACGCCGCCCTCGCCGGTGCGTTCACGGCGCAGGAGCGCGGCGAGCACGCCCGCCACCAGGTTCGACGCGGCCGTACGGTCACCAAGTCCCGGCCGGATCCCGGGCGGTGGCTCGCCGGCCGGGTTGAGCATGGCGGCGATGCCGGGCCGGGCCCAGAAGGCGGAGACGTCGTACCCGGCACGGTCGCGCTCCGCGCCTGCCCAGCCGTAACCGGTCAACGTGCCGACGACCAGGCGGGGATGACGCACGCGCAGTTCGTCCGGGGCCAGGCCCAGCCTTTCCAGCGCGCCGGGCCGGAGGTTGGTGACGAAGACGTCGGCACGCTCCAACAGCCGTTCCAGTACGGCCTTCCCGTCCTCCGAGCGCAGGTCGAGGACGATCCCGCGCTTGCCGCGGTTGTCGGTCTCGAACGGGGGCGCGCTGTCGATGTCCTGGCCGACGTGCCGGAGCGTGTAGCGGTTGGGATCGCCGGTCGGCGCCTCCACCTTCACCACGTCCGCGCCCCAGTCCGCGAGCATCGTGGCAGCGGCCGGCGCCGCCACCCACATGCCCAGCTCGACGACCGAAATGCCCTCCAGTGGCCGCACGACCCACCTCCCTGTCTGTCGGTCCGCCCGCTACTTGCCCTGGAAGTCGCCGGGACGGCGCTCCCGGAAAGCCTTGAGTCCCTCGACCCGGTCCTCGGTGGAGAACAGCACCGAGACGGTCTCGCGCTCGTACGAGATCGCCGCCTCCAGGTCCATCCCGAGGCCGTAGTCGACCAGCCGCTTGCCCGCCGCCAGGGCCAGTGGGGCCCCGGCCGTCAGCGCGGCGGCGAGTGCCTCGGCGGTGCCCAACGCCTCGCCGGGCCCCGCGAGTTCGTTGACCAGCCCGAGGGCGTGCGCCCGCTCCGCGTCGATCGGTTCGCCGGTGAGGATCATCTGCTTGGCGATCGCGGGCGGGATCAGCCGCGGCAGCCGCTGGGTGCCGCCCGCGCCCGGCAGTACGCCGAGCTTCATCTCGGGCAGGCCCAGCCGGGTGCCCCGTTCCGCCACCCGCAGGTCGCAGGCGAGCGCGAGCTCGAGACCGCCGCCGAAGGCGAACCCGTGGACGGCCGCGACCGAGGGCTTGGGGAAGTCCTCCAACAGCGCGTACGCGTCGGTCAGTCGCCGCACGAAGGAGTGGAACTGCCGTGGCGCCGTGAACGACTCGATCTCACCGATGTCGGCCCCGGCCGAGAACGCCCGGCCCGCCCCGGCCACGACCAGGGCGCGTACGTCGTCGTTGTCGCGCAGTTCGTTCAGCGCGAGGGTGAGCCGGTCCACGGTTTCGGACCCGATCGCGTTGAGCCGATCCGGCCGGTCGAGGGTCAACACGGCGATGTGGTCCCGGAGTTCGACACGCAGCACGGTGCCCACCTCAGACCATCGTCAGGCCGCCGCTGACCGAGAGCGTCTGCCCGGTCAGGTAGGCGGCGTCGTCGGAGGCGAGGAAGGCCACCGTGCCGGCGATGTCGGCGGGCTGGGCGACGCGGCGCAGCGGGATCGCCCGCACGGTCGCGTCGTACATCTTCTGGCTGTACTCGGCGACCTGCCCGAGCAGCGCGGTGTCGGTCGGCCCCGGGCAGACGCTGTTCACGGTGATGCCGTGCCGGGCCACCTCGCGGGCGAGTGCCTTGCCGAAGGCGATGACACCGCCCTTCGTCGCGGAGTACACGACCTCACCGGAGGAGCCGACCCGGCCCGCGTCCGAGGCGATGTGGACGATCCGGCCGCCGCCGCGCTCGATCATCGGGTCGAGGACGGCCCGGGTCACCGTGATCGTGCCGCGCAGATTGACGGCGATGATCCGGTCCCAGGTCTCCTCGGCGCTGTCGACGAACCGGCCGATGACATCGACGGCCGCGTTGTTGACCAGGATGTCCACCGGGCCGAGTTCGGCGGTCACGCGCTCCACGGCCGTGCGGACGGCCGTGCTGTCGGAGATGTCCGCGCCGACTCCCGTGGCGCGCACGCCGTACCGCTCGGTGAGGAGGCCCGCGACCTTGCCGGCCGCCTCCGCGTCGAGGTCGCAGACGGCGACCGCGGCTCCCTGGGCGGCGAGCCGGTCGGCGATCGCTTCACCGATGCCACGGCCCGCTCCGGTGACGAGTGCCACCTTGTCCCGTACGCTCACGCGGCCTCCCTCGCCCGGCTGTCGATACCGCGCTATTGTATAACTACTTCAGCTGAATAAGCGAGATGCCTGAGCGGAGTCGAGCATGCGCCGTACGATCTTCACCGAGGAGCACGAGCTGTTCCGGGACACCGCCCGCTCCTACTACCTGCGGGAATGCGCCCCGTACGGCGAGCAGTGGGAGCGGGACGGACAGGTGAGCCGGGCCGCGTGGGCGGCCGCGGGCAAGGCCGGGCTCATCGGCTGGCAGTTCCCCGAGGAGTACGGCGGCCAGGGGATCTGGGACTTCCGCTACAACGCCATCATGGCCGAGGAGATGGCGGCCACCAGCTCGGTCGGCATCGGGCTCGGGCTCCAGAACGATGTGATCCCGCCCTATCTGGCACGCCTCACCACCCCTGAGCAGAAGGCGCGTTGGCTGCCCGGAGTGACCAGCGGCGAGACGATCTGCGCACTCGCGCTGTCCGAGCCGGCCGCCGGATCCGACCTCAAGGCCATCCGCACCACCGCCCGCCGGGACGGCGACGAGTGGGTGATCGACGGGTCCAAGACGTTCATCACCAACGGCATCCTGGCCGACCTGGTCATCGTCGCCTGCAAGACCGACCCCGACGCCGGACACAAGGGCATCAGCCTGATCGTCGTCGAACGCGGCGCCGAGGGCTTCGAGCGCGGGCGCAAGCTCGACAAGGTCGGCATGAAGGCACAGGACACCGCCGAACTCTTCTTCCACGAGGTCCGGGTCCCCGCCGAGAACCTCATCGGGCAGGAGGGGCGCGGTTTCTACCACATGATGGGCAACCTCCCCACCGAGCGCCTCGCCATCGCCGTCTCCTCGCTGGCGGCCGCCGAGCGCGCCTTCGAACTGGCGCTGGACTACGCGAAGACCCGCACCGCGTTCGGGCAGCCGATCGGCGAGTTCCAGGCGAACCGGTTCGCCCTCGCCGACATCAAGGCCCGGCTGGGTGCCGCCCGCGTCTACCTCGACGGCTGCATCATGGCCCTGTTCCAGGGCGAGTTGACGGCCGAGGAGGCCGCCGCGGCCAAGTACTGGACCTCGGAGACCGGCTGGCAGGTCATCGACCGCTGCATGCAGCTCTTCGGCGGCTACGGCTACGTCAACGAGTACGAGATCGCCCGGATCTGGCGCGACAGCCGGGTGCAGCGGGTCTTCGGCGGGACCTCGGAGATCATGCAGGAGATCATCGGGCGGTCTCTGGGGCTCTGACTGCTGATACATGCATTGACTACCTTGGGTAAATAGGTTAGCTATTTAACCTGATGGATGCACGGTAACGGACGGGCTGAAGGAGGCATCCGTGGTCGACGTCGATGTGAAGTTGCACCAGGACAGGGCGGAGAACGACCTGCCGCAGCCCAGGCTGGTCATCGGCGGCAGGCACATCGCCGACGCGAGCGGTGGCCTCTACGAGCACCGCAACCCGGCGACCGGACTGGTGCAGGCGCACATCCCCCTCGCGGGCCCCTCCGAGGTGGACCGGGCCGTGGCCGCCGCCCGCCAGGCCTTCGAGGTGTGGGGAGCCATGCGCCCCGCCGAGCGCCGCCGACTGCTCACCCGTTTCGCCGGGCTGCTGCGCGACCACATCCCCGACTTCGCGGCGATCTGCCCACTGGAGAACGGCGTCTGCATAGGCGGCTGGGCGGACAACGTCGGTCCACACGTCGCCGAGTGGACCGAGTACTACGCCGGCTGGGCCGACAAGATCGAGGGCATGGTCGGCGCGGCCTACAGCTCGCACGAGAACGTCGAATACACCATCGCCGAGCCCTACGGCGTCATCGGCCACATCATCACCTGGAACTCGCCCGCGCTGTCCCTGGCGATGAAGGTCCCGCCCGCGCTCGCCGCCGGCAACACCGTGGTCATCAAACCGGCCGAGTCCACGCCGTTCTCCGCGCTGCTCTTCGCCGACCTGGCCCATGAGGCGGGTATCCCCGACGGAGTCATCAACGTCGTCACCGGACTCGGCGACGCCGGATCGGCCCTGGTCACACACCCCGGCGTGGACAAGATCTCCTTCACCGGCGGCCCCGCCACCGCGCGCCGCATCATGGCCGACGCCGCGCTGAGCCTCAAACCCGTCCTCTTCGAACTCGGCGGCAAGTCGGCCAACCTGCTCTTCGCCGACACCGACCTGGACACCGTCGTGCCCTACTGCGCGGCCTTCGCCATGAGCAACACCGGCCAGGGCTGCGCACTGCCCACCCGACTGCTCGTCGAACGGCCGGTCTACGACGAGGTCGTCGCGCGCGTCGCCGGTGTCGTGGCCCACCTGCCCGTCGGCGATCCTCTCGACCCCACGACATACATCGGGCCGCTCATCACCGAAGCCGCCCGCAACCGCGTCCAGAGCATGATCGACAAGGCGGTCGAGGCCGGCGCCGGGCGGCTCGTGCTCGGCGGTGAACGCGTCGACACCGAGGGCTACTTCGTTTCCCCGACGGTGTTCGCCGACGTGGACAACCGGAGCGACCTCGCCCAGCAGGAGATCTTCGGTCCCGTCCTCGCCATCACCCCCTTCGACACGGAGGACGAGGCCGTCGCCCTCGCCAACGACACCCAGTACGGCCTGTCCGCCTACATCCAGTCCCGTGACATCGCACGTGTCAACCGCCTGGTGCCCCGTCTGAGAGCCGGGACGGTCTACGTCAACCCGGGCCCGAACCCCATCACTTCGCCCGCCACGCCGTTCGGCGGCGTCGGGATGAGCGGGTTCGGCCGGGAGGGCGGCAAGGCCGGTCTGGACGAGTTCGTCAGCGTCAAGGGTGTCGGCGTCGGCCGCGTCTGACTCCCCATCTCCCGAAAGCCTTTGGAGCCAAGAGCATGCATTCCGCCCGCCGCCTGACGTTCGGCGACATCATCCGTGAGCACCGCAGGTCCTTTCCCGCCGGCGTCGCCCTCGTGGACGGCGAAGTCCGGCTGACCTGGCCGCAGTTGGACGAGCGCACCAACCGCCTCGCCCAGGCCCTCGCGGCCGCCGGGGTCGGCCCCGGCGACCGCGTCCTGTGGCTGGGGCAGAACTCCTTCCGCATCTGGGAACTGCTCGGCGCCGCCGCGAAGATCGGCGCCATGGTCTGTCCCGGCTACTGGCGCTGGGCCGCCCCCGAAATGGCGTTCGCCGTCGAGGACTTCGACCCCAAGGTCGTGGTCTGGCAGGACGAGGAGATCGGCGACACGGTCGACAAGGCCAGGGCCGAACTCGGCAGCGACCACCGGGCGTTGTGGCTGCGCCACGACACTGAGGGCCCCGGCTCCTACGAGTCCTTCCTGGCCTCCGGCACGGATGCGGACCCGGCCGTCGACGTCGACCCGGACTCCGCGCTCCTGGTCATCTACACCGCGGCCATCTCCGGACGCCAGTCCGGCTCGATGCTCTCGCACCGCAACCTCCTCGCCATGGGCGCGAGCGCCGCCTGGATGGGGGACATCGGCACCGAGACCGCCTTCCTGGGCGCCGGACCGATGTTCCACATCGGCAACTACCAGTTCTGGGGCGTCCCGGCCTTCGTGCACGGCGGCAAGAACGTCGTCGTCCGCCGCGTCGTCGCCGAGGAACTGCTCCCGCTGCTGGCGGCGGAGCGGTGCACGCACGCGTACCTGATGCCGCCGACCATCGCCCAACTCGTCGCCCTCAACCGGGAGGCGGGCCACGACCTCTCGCATCTGCGGGCCAGCGTCGCCGCCCCCCTCTGGCAGGGCACGGTGCCCACCGACACCAGCCGCTTCACCCGCAACGGCGGCGGCGAGGGCCGCGGCTACGGCCAGACCGAGGTGACCGGCTTCGCCGTGACCGGCGCCTACGGCGGCGCCGGCACCGGCAACGCGGGACGGCCCGGCCCCTTCACGGCCGTACGCATACTGGACGGCGCAGGCGGGGAGTGCGAGATCGGCCAGGCAGGCGAGATCTGTGTGCGTGGCGACCTGGTGCACCTCGGCTACTGGAATCGCCCCGAGATCAACGAGGACCGTTTCCGCTTCGGCTGGTGGCACACCACCGACCTCGGCCGGCGTGAGAGCGACGGCACGATCAGCTTCCTCGGCACCACGACCCGCATGCTCAAGTCGGCGGCGGAGAACATCTTCCCGGCCGAGGTGGAGAACTGCATCGAGTCGCACCCGGCCGTCAAGGAGGCCGCCGTGATCGGCGTGCCCAACGAACGCTGGGCCCAGGACGTCAAAGCGGTCGTCGTCCTGCACCCCGACGCCGGACCGGTCACGGCCGCGGACGTCATCGAGCACTGCCGGGCGCGGATCGCCTCGTACAAGAAGCCGAAGACGGTCGAGTTCGTCGACGTGCTCCCGCGCACCAAGGACTTCGCCAAGGACTACGAGGTGCTCGACGAGCGCTTCGGCGGGGGCGGCTATCCCGGCGGCGACACACTCGGCGCGGGGCGGTGACGCCGTGAGCGACCGCCAACCCGTCGTCGTCGGCGTCCATGCCACCGAACAGGCCCTGTCCCTCCCGCACCGCGACGCGATGGGTCTCGCCCTCGAAGCGGTGCGCGGCGCGATCGAGGACGCCGGGCTGGCCCCGTCGGACGTCGACGGCGCCCAGGTCGACTGGCCGGGTCCGGGCGGAGTCCCCGGCGAGGGCAGCTCGTGGGCCCGGATGCTCGGCCGGGACCTGCGCTGGACCAGCGACTCGATGCTCGACAACGCGGGCTCCCGAGGCCTGCTGAAGGCGGCGGCGGCCGTACGGGCCGGGCTCGCCGACACCGTCGTCGTCGGCGGCTGCAAGTTGGTCGCGCGTGGTGCGGGCCCCGTCGGCGCCGGGGTCCCGCTGGAGTTCGCCGACGTCTGGGGCAGCTATGTCGTCGCTCAGTTCGCCCTGGTGGCGGCCCGGCACATGCACGAGTACGGCACGACCTCCCGCCAGCTCGCGGAGGTCGCCGCCACCGTCCGCAACAACGGCACCACCAACCCCGAGGCGATGATGTACGGCCGCGGTCCGTACACCGCGGACGACGTGCTCGCCTCCCGCATGGTGGCCACACCGTTCCACCTGCTGGACTGCTGCATCGTCGGCGAGGGCGGCGCCGCCCTCGTGGTGACCACCGCCGAACGCGCCCGCGACCTGCCCCACCCGCCCGTCGCCGTGCTCGGCGGCGGCATGGAGTACCACCAGGCCGCGTACGCCAACCCCGCCCTGTACCGCGAGGTCGGGCAACTCGGGCGGGACGCGGCCATTCGCGCGTACGCCATGGCAGGCGTCGGCCCGCAGGACGTGGACGTCTTCTCCCTCTACGACCCCAACTCCTTCGAGATCATCCGCCAGTTGGAGATCCTCGGCCTGTGCGGCGAGGGCGAAGGCGGGCCGCTGGCAGCCAGTGGTGCCATCGCCGTCGGCGGCAAGCACCCCGTCAATCCCGACGGCGGCTGCCTGGCGTACGCGTGGAACGGAACCCAGCAGATGACCCTCAAAGTCGTCGAGGCCGTACGGCAGTTGCGCGGCACGGCCGTCCACCAGGTCGAGGGCGCGGAACTGGCGGTCGTCGGCAACGCGGGTTCAGGCGCGCAGCACTACGAGATGAGCGTCCTGGGGAGGACACGATGAGCCGCCCCGTGCCCGTGCCCACCGAACTGTCCCGGCCGTTCTGGGACGCGGCCCGGCGCGGTGACCTGGTGATCCCGTACTGCCCGGCCTGCGGGCTGCGCTTCTTCGTGCCAGAACCAGCCTGCCCCGGCTGCATGTCGACGGACTGGCGGTACGTGCCCAGCGCCGGCCG
This sequence comes from Streptomyces sp. MBT65, assembly GCF_016612545.1. Lineage (GTDB taxonomy): Bacteria > Actinomycetota > Actinomycetes > Streptomycetales > Streptomycetaceae > Streptomyces. Next base: position 99,928 of record NZ_JAENRY010000002.1, read on the forward strand.
GGGCACCGTCTACTCCGTGACCGTCGTGCACCGCGCACCCGGCCCCGGCTTCGACACGCCCTTCGCGCTCGCCGTGATCGACCTCGACGACGGCGCCACCCTGCTCACCCACGTCGACGCCGGCGACCCGGACGACGTCGTCATCGGCCTGCGCGTACGCGTGGACTTCCGGCCGCTCACCGACGACATCACGCTGCCGTACTTCGTACCGGTCCCAGCCGATTGAAGGAGATGGATGCCGTGACCAACACGCCGGTACGGGTCCCGAAGATGGCCGAGCTGGTGGCGGCACAGCTGCGCCGCAAGATCGTGCGCGGGGAACTGGCCGAGGGAGAGGCGCTGCCCGCCGAGACGGCCCTGATGGCGGAGTTCGCTGTCTCCCGGCCGACGCTGCGCGAGGCGTTCCGGGTACTGGAGTCGGAGTCCCTGATCAGTGTGCGCCGGGGTGCCCGGGGCGGGGCCCGGGTGCAGATCCCGGAGGGCACGGTGGCCGCGCGCTACGCGGGAGTGGTCCTCGAGTACCGCGGTACGACCCTCAAGGACGTCTACGACGCCCGGACGGTCATCGAGGCGCCCTGCGCCCGTCTGCTGGCCCAGCGCCGCACCGACCAGGACCTGGAGCGGCTTCGGGCCTCCGTCGCCGAGGCCGAGGGACTCATGGACGACCCCTCGGCCTTCATCCGGGCCCACATGGAGTTCCACGCCCTCGTCGTCGAACTCGCCGGCAACGAGACGCTGAGCGTCCTCAACGGCATGGTCAGGAACATCATCGACCAGGCGAACTGGTCCCATGTCGACCTCGACGCCGGCACCCCCGAGAACATCCGGGCCAACCGCCGGGGCTTCCGCGCCCACGGCGCGCTCGTCGAGCTGGTCGCCGGGCGCCGGGCCGAGGCCGCCGAGGAGCTGTGGCACCTCCATCTCCAGGAGGCCGAGGACTACCTGCTGCGGAGCAGGTCCATGACGACGGTCCTGGACCTGCTCGGCTGACGACCCGTCAACTGCCGCGCAGGTCCCGCACGATCGGCTCCCACACCTCGGCGTCGATGTCGTACGCGGTGTAGAAGGACACCCGGTCCACCAGAGCCCCGTAGCGACGCCTGATCTCGTCCGCCACCCGCTCCGGCTCCGCGACGACCGCGAAGGTGTGCAGGACCTCGTCGTCGACGAGGCCGCCCATCGCCTCCCACTTGTCCTCGCGGGACGACTTCGACAGCGCGTTCAGCTCGTCGCCGAGTTCGCCCCAGCCGTGGAGTTCCAGGACGCCGCGATAGGCGGGTGTGCTGCCGTAGAAGGCGATCTGGCGGCGGGTGCCGTCGATCGCGCGGGCCAGTTCCTCCTCGGTGCGGCCGGTCGCGGTGAGCAGCAGATGGGAGACGGAGAAGTCGCCCCGGGCGCGGCCGGACCGTTCGAGGCCCGACTCGACGGTCGGGAGGGTCACTTCCCGCAGATAGCGCTCGGTGGTGAAGCCGTGCGCCAGGAGCCCGTCGGCGACCTCGCCCGCCACCCGGGTCATGGCCTCGCCGACCGCGGCCACGAAGACCTTCGGGGCGCCGCCGGGAGCGGGCGGGGGCGAGAAGAACGGGGACATGAGCGTGTGCGTGTAGAAGTCGCCGCGGAAGTCGAGCTTCTCGCCGTCGTTCCAGGCGGCCCAGATGGCACGCAGCGCGCTCACGTACTCCCGCATGCGGGCCGCCGGACGGCTCCACGGCATGGCGAAGCGCCGTTCGATGTGCGGTTTGATCTGGCTGCCGAGACCGAGCGAGAAACGGCCCCCCGAGTAGGCCTGCAAGTCGTGTGCGGTGTACGCGAGTTGCATGGGCGAGCGGGCGAACGCCACCGCGATCGCCGTGCCGACCTCCAGCCGGTCGGTGTGCTCGGCCGCGAGCAACAGCGGCAGGAACGGGTCGTGTTGCGACTCCGATGCCCACAGACCGTCGTAGCCGGCCTTCTCGTGGTGCCGCGCCTCCGCCACGACCTCCGTGGTGCCCCACACACTGAGCTTGCCGTCGACCTTCATGCCGCTCCCTCTGCTGTGACCGCGTCCAACCCGATCCGCCCCGCGAGCAGTTCGCGGTGGTACGCCGGGTCGCCGAACAGGAGTTGAGATGTCTTGGCCCGCTTCAGACAGAGGTGGGCCGGGTGTTCCCAGGTGAAGCCGATGCCGCCGTGGACCTGGATGTTCTGCTCGGTCGCGGACAGGCACGCGTCGGAGCAAAACGCCTTGGCCAGACTCGCCACCGCGGACAGGTCCGGGTCCTCGTCGGCGGCGGCGAGCAGCGCGTAGTGCGCCGCGGCCCGCGCCGACTCCACGTCGAGCAGGACATCGGCGAGAAGGTGCTTCACGGCCTGGAAGGAACCGATCGGCCGCCCGAACTGGTGCCGCACCTTGGCGTACTCGACCGCCATGTCCAGCGCGCGGGAGGCCACTCCGACCTGCTCGGCGGCGAGTGCCACCGCGCCCCGGTCCAGCACCTGGGAGACGAGGTCCCAGCCGTCGCCGTGCGTACGCAACCGGGTCGCCGGTACGTCGTCGTAGTCGAGGCGGGCCTGTCGGCGGGTGGGGTCCATCGTGGGCAGGGGGGCGCGGGTGAGACCCGGCGCGTCGCCGTCCACGCAGAAGACGCCGATGCCGTCGTCGGCGCGGGCGACGGTCAGGACGACATCGGCGGCAGCACCGTCCAGCACGAACGTCTTGTGTCCGGTCAGCAGCCAACACCCGTCCGACGCACGGGCGTTGAGCTGGACGCCGGTCGCGTCCCAGCGGGCGGAGTCCTCGGTCAGGGCCAGTGCCCCGACCGACTCGCCCGAGGCCAGCCCCGGCAGCAGTCGCTTGCGGGCGTCCACGTCGTCGCAGCGCAGCAGCGCGGTCGTCACCAGCACGGCCGAGGAGAGGAAGGGTGCGCACAGCAGGGCCCGGCCCAACTCCTCCATGACCACGCCCACTTCGACCGGGCCGCACCCCGCACCGCCGTACTCCTCGGGAACGGCCAGCCCCTGAAGGCCGAGTTCCGTGCCCATCCGGCGCCACAGCGCGCGGTCGAAGCCCTCCGGCGTCTCCATCAGCCGTCGCGTCTCGGTCTCGGGGGAGGTGTCCGCGAGGAACGCCCGTACCGTGCGCCGCAGTTGTTCCTGCTCGTCACTGAACGCGAAGTCCATGGCGCTCAGCCCTCCGCACCGGCGCGACGACGACCGCGCGAAGCGATGATCTTCTCCACCGCGGCGATGTGGTCCGGGTCGTGCATGCTGTCCCGCTCGGCGAGCAGCGCGGGCTCCAGTACGGCGGCGATGGCCTGCTCCAGATGCAGGTTCACCGCCCGCTTGGTGCCGCGCAGCGCCTGCGCGGGCAGCGCGGCCAGCCGTCCGGCCAGGTCCATGGCCTCGTCCATGAGCTTGTCCTTCGGTACGACGCGGTTGGCGACGCCGAGCCGGACCGCCTCCTCGGCGCTCACCCGCTCGCCCAGGAACAGGAGTTCCTTCGCCCGGGGCAGGCCGACGAGCAGCGGCAGGACGAGGGCGCCGCCGTCACCGGCGACGAGACCGACCTGGACGTGAGGGTCGGCCACATAGGCGTCGTCCGCGATCAGCACCAGGTCGCTCAGCAGGGCCAGGCTGCAACCCAGGCCCACGGCGGGCCCGTTGACCGCCGCGATCACCGGCAGCGGGCAGCGGACCAGACCGGTGATGATCCGCCGGGCCTCGTCCACGTTCCGCTGCCGGAAGGCGGGGTCGCGCTGGACCCGGGTCATGATGTCGAAGTTGCCGCCGGCGCTGAACGCCCTGCCGCGTCCGGTGAGCACGACGACCCGCGCCTGCGGGTCGTCGGCGACCGTGTCCCAGACCGACGCGAGGCCCGAGTGCAGTTCCTCGCTCATCGCGTTGAGCTGGTCCGGCCGGTTCAGCTCGATCAGCCGGACCGGCCCGAGGGCCGTCACCACCAGATCCGTCATCTTCACCGCCACCGTTCAGGAACAGGTCAGTAGAGTTGAATGCTATAACTAATTGAGCTTTATGAGAACCGGATCGCAGGGTGACGAGGACGACGGAGGACACGCATGCCGGAGCAGGAGTACGAGACCGTGCGGGCCGAGGTGGCGGACCGGATCCTCACCGTCACGCTCGACCGGCCCGAGAAGCTGAACGCCTTCAACCCACAGATGATGAGCGATCTCCTCGACGTCCTGGACGCGGCCGACGCCGACGACGAGGTACGGGTGATCGTCGTGACCGGCGCCGGTCGCGGCTTCTGCGCGGGCGCCGATGTCAGCTCCGGCGGTTCGTCCTTCGACCACCGCAGGGCGGGCGCCTGGCACCGGGACACCGGCGGCCGGGTCGCGCTGCGGATCTTTTCCAGCACCAAGCCGGTCATCGCGGCGGTCAACGGTCCGGCGGCGGGCGTCGGGGCCAGCATGACCCTCCCCATGGACATCCGGCTGGCCTCGACCTCGGCGAAGTTCGGGTTCGTCTTCGCGCGCCGGGGCATCGTGCCGGAGTCCGCTGCGAGCTGGTTCCTGCCGCGGGCCGTGGGGATGCAGCGGGCCATGGAGTGGGTGGCCACCGGCCGTGTCTTCGGCCCCGACGAGGCACTGTCCGCGGGCCTCGTCCGCTCCGTGCATCCCCCCGAGGAACTGCTGCCCGCGGCGTACGAACTCGCCCGAGAGATCGCTGAGAACACTTCGGCGATCTCCGTGGCCCTCTCCCGCCAGATGATGTGGCGGATGCTCGGCGAGCCCCACCCGATGGCCGCGCACCGCCTCGACTCGCGGATCATGAGCCAGATCGGCGGCGGCCCGGACCCCGTGGAGGGCGTCGAGTCGTTCCTCGCCAAGCGGCCCCCCGTGTTCCCCGGCCGCGTCAGCAAGGACCTGCCGGCCGTCTACCCCTGGTGGCAGGAGGAGGAGTTCCGGCCCTTGGGGGAGTAGGCGTCACCGGGGGCCGGGCAACGTGCCCGTGGTCGGCCGAACTCCGAGGGATGGAAGGCTCGTTGCCCACCATGTCCGCGCCGAGGCAGGCCCTGCCGAGTGCCGGCTCTCCGGCGACCCGCCGCGGACGGACTGCCGCCCCCGGCTTCCGCACCGTCGCCTTCTGGAAGGGGCGTCCCTCCTTCGGGACCGGCCTTTGAGGGACCGGCCCGATCGCGGCCCGGATCGTGGCCGAAACCGGCCGATCGCGATCCCGGGCAACCGCAACGGGTCGATCATGACCGCGGCCAGGTGGGCGCCCTACCTCGCCCTGGACAAGGGACGGCCCCCGGCACGACACTTTGGCAGACCGATGAGACCTGTCTGAAACATTGTCGTCGTTTCCCTGAAGTGTTAGCGTCCGGATGGCGGGCATTCAGTTGAATGCGTTAGCTATTCCGCTCCAGGACGGTGACCATGAGCGATGGTTTCCTGCATGAGTCCTTCCACGGTGTCGACTGGGGAGTCGCCACCGCGGACGCCATCGCGGCCCCGCCGCCGCCCCTGGCGGAGCGCGGGGGCCACTTCCGGCAGTGGACCGACGACATCCGGCATCTGGTCGGCGTCACACCCGACACGCACCGGATGGTCGCCGGCTGGCCCCTCCTCCAGCCCGACGGACCCGACAGCTGGGACCGCGCGGCCCTGGACCGCTGCGACCGCGAGCTCGACTCCCTGCTCGCCCTCGGCCTGCGCCCGTGTCTCACCCTGTTCGACCGGTCGCTGCCGCCCTGGCTGGAGGACGCCGGAGGCTGGCTGGAGCGCGACACCGCCGAGCACTTCGCCGCCTTCGCCGCTGAACTGGGCCGCCGCTACGGCGACCGCGTGACCCGCTGGATCACCTCCACCGACCTGGCCGGACCCACCCTCGCCGACCATGTGGCCGGGATGTACACACCGGGCCGAGGCATCGGACGCGCGGGCCTGCCCGCGGTCCACCACATCCTGCTCGCCAACGGACTCGCCACCCGCGCTCTCCGCGCGGCCGGTGCCGGCGGCCGGATCGGGACCACGGTCACCCTCGTCGGCGGCTACCCGGCCACCGAGGACCCCTTCGACCGGCTCGCCCTGGACCGCCTGCTGAGCTGGACGAACCGACTCTTCCTCGACCCCCTGCTGCTCGGCGAGCACATGGTGACCGAGGACGACGTCGCACCGATCGAGGACACCGGCTGTGTGCGCCCCGGGGACCTGGACGTCATCGCCACCCCACAGGACCTTCTCGGCCTGTCCTGGCACACCCCGTTCCGCGTCACCGCACCGGAGAACCTCGCCCGCGCGCTGCCGGCCGACAAATGCCAGAGCAGGCTCAACGAGGTCAACCGTCTCCTCGTCGGCCTGGGCTTCGCGGTCGTCCCCTTCGACGACGTGGAGACGACGGCGTACGGCTGGCCCCTCCTCCCCGAGGGCCTGGCCGACGCGGTCGCGGACCTCCACGACCTCTACGGCGAACTGCTGCCGCCGCTGTCCGTCGTCGACAACGGCATGGGCGATCTGGACCTCGTCGACGAGGCCGGCTACAGCGACGACGCCCGCCGCCGGTCCCTGCTGCGCGCCAGGCTGTCCTGGCTGGGCCGGGTCATCGAGCGCGGCGTGGACGTCTGCGGCTACGAGTACTGGTCGGTGCTCGACAACCTGGAGGCGAAGTTCCGCTACACCCGCCTCTACGCGATGGCCGTCCCCGACCACGAGCCGCCGCCGCGCCCGCCGATGCCCTCGGACTGGCTGCGGGCCGGAGCCTTCGCCGGCCCCGAGGCACCGGGCCCGGGGCCCGGGCTCACCCTGGTCCCGCCCGGCCCCGGGGATCAGCGGGTCGGAGCCTCGTAGTCCCGGCCCCGGATCAGCCGCACCGGCGTGTAGACGAGCACGTCCTCGTCCCGCTGGTTGCGTACGGTGATCCGGCTGGTGACCACGCCCCGGCCGGGTTTCCCGGACGGCCGGGAGGCGGTGGTCTCGACGACGGCGTACAGCGTGTCGCCGACATAGACAGGGCCCTGCACGGTCATTTCCATGTGCAGGAACGCCAGCCCGGTCCCGTGCAGCACGTTCGTCTGGAGTACGAGACCTTCCGCGATGCAGTACGTCAACGCGCCCGGGACCAGCCGTCCCGTGTAGCCCCCGTCGGCCGCGTGCGAGGCGTCCCAGAAGAGCGGCTCGTTGAAGCCGCCCCAGGTGACGAAGTTGACCAGGTCGGTCTCGGTGACCGTGCGGCGGGCGGTCCGGAAGATCTGTCCGACCGGCATCTCCTCGTAGGTCAACCCCCGTACCAGCGGCGGGATGTCGGTGCGGGTCTGCTCTGCTGTCATCGGGCGCTCCTCGTGCGTACGGGCGGTCACAGATCGATCGGGTGCTTGTCGCCGACGCCCTCGAAGTCGGGGGCGCGCTTCTCGCGATGCGCGGCGAGTCCCTCGACGACCTCGTGCCCGCCGAACCCGAAGAACTCCAGCCCTAGTGAGGCCTCGAAGAGCGGCTGGGCCGTGCGGTACCAGTGGTTGAGGGACCGCTTGGTCCAGCTGATGGCGCTGGCCGGACCGGCGGCCAGCAGGGACGCGACCCGCAGCCCCTCGGCGTGCACGTCCTCGTCGTCGACGCACTTCGACACCAGGCCGATCCGCTCGGCCTCCTCGCCGGTGAGCGCCTCGCAGGTCAGCAGGTAGTACTTGGCCTTGGCCATCCCGCACAGCAGCGGCCAGCAGATGGCCGCGTGATCGCCGGCCGCCACCCCGAGCCGGGTGTGCCCGTCGACGATCTTCGCCTTGCGTCCGGCGATCGAGATGTCCGCGAGCATGCCGACGACCAGCCCCGCACCGACCGCCGGTCCGTGGATCGCGGAGACCACGGGCTTCGAGCAGTTGATCACCCCGTAGACCATGTCCCGTGCCTCCCGCATCGTCCGGGCGCGCACGGCGTAGTCCTCCGTCATGGCCTCGATGGAGTCGAAGGTCCCGCCGGCCGAGAAGGCCTTGCCAGCTCCCTGGACCAGTACCGCGCGGGTCTGCTCGTCCCGGTCGACGACCGGCCAGACATCCGCCAGCTCGCCGTGCATGCGCGGATCTACGGCGTTGAGGTTCGGTGCGTCGAGCACGATGCGCAGCACACCGGGCGCGGGCCGCTCGAAGGTCAGACTCGTGAACGGGGCGTAGGAATCGGTCACGTCGCACTCCTGGTGTATTCAGTGCGGATACTATAATTATCTAACTGTATCGAGGGGCGGGCGGCAAGCGGCCGGTACCCGTGCCGTACCGAGGACGGGAAGCTCGGCATGGATCTCACCTTCAGCGAGGAACAGGACGAACTGCGCAAGGTCGTACGGTCGTTCCTCACCCGGCACGCCACCGAGGCGGACGTGCGCCGCCTGGCCGCCGACCCGCGCGGCTACGACGTGGTCGTGTGGCGCCGCCTGGCCACGGAGATCGGACTGCAAGGACTCGCCGTACCGGAGGAGTACGGCGGCTCGGGCTTCGGCTACGTCGACCTCGGCGTCGTCTTCGAGGAAGCGGGCCGCGCCCTGCTGTGTGCCCCGTACTTCGCCACCGTCGCCCTGGCCGCCGAGGCACTGCTGCGCTGCGACGACGAGGCCGCCCGCGCCGAGCTGCTGCCCGGCATCGCCGCCGGCCGGACGCTGGCCACTCTCGCGCTCACCGAGGACGAAGGACGCTGGGACGCCCCGGGCATCCGCCTCAACGCCCTTGAGGGACCGACCGGTTGGCGGCTCACGGGCGCCAAGACCTACGTCCCCGACGGACACCTCGCCGACCTGATCCTGGTCGCCGCCCGCACCCCCGCCGGCATCAGCCTCTTCGCGGTCGAGGCGGCCGACGCCCCAGGCCTCACCCGCACGCACCTCCCCACCCTCGACCAGACCCGCAAACAGGCGCGCATCACCTTCACGGACACCCCGGCCCGCCTGCTGGGCACCGACGGCACGGCCTGGCCGGTGCTCGAACGCACCCTCGCCACGGCCTCCGTCCTCCTGGCCGCCGAACAGGTCGGGGGAGCCGCAGCCGCTCTCGACATGGCGGTCGCGTACGCCAGGATCCGCGAGCAGTACGGCCGCCCCATCGGCTCCTTCCAGGGCATCAAGCACAAGTGCGCCGACATGCTCGTCGAGATCGAGTCCGCCCGCTCGGCGGCCTACGCCGGACTGTGGGCCCTGGACGCCGGTGACGCCACGGAGATCGCCGTGACCGCCGCCGTCGCGCAGGCCTACTGCGCGGAGACGTTCACCAGGGTCGCCGCCGACACCATCCAGGTCCACGGCGGCATCGGCTTCACCTGGGAGCACCCCGCACACCTCTACCTCAAGCGCGCCAAGAGCTCCGAGGTGCTGCTCGGCACCCCCGCGTACCACCGGGAGCTGCTCGCGGCCCGGCTCGGCATCTGACCCCCAGGAGAAGCAGACATGGAAGTGGACTTCGGGCCCGCCGTACGCGACTTCCGCGACGAACTGCGGGACTGGTTCGCGGACCACCTCGTGGGGGAGTTCGCCGAGCACCGGGGCGTGGGCGGCCCCACCGACGGCGCCGCCTGGGACGTACGCCTCGCCTGGGACCGCGAGCTGTCGGCCGGGAACTGGCTGGGCGTGGGCTGGCCGAAGGAGTACGGCGGACGCGGCCTCGGACTGCTCGAGGAGATCGTCTTCGAGTACGAGTACGCCCGCGCGAACGCCCCCTACCGCGCCACCGTCAACGCCCTCGACCTGCTCGGCCCGCTGCTCCTCGCGACGGGCGACGAGGCCCAGAAGAAGCGCTTCCTGCCCCCGATCCTCGCCGTCGAGGAACTCTGGGGACAGGGCTTCAGCGAACCCGGCGCGGGCTCCGACCTGGCGTCCGTCCGCACCCGCGCCGAACGCGACGGCGACCAGTGGGTGGTCAACGGGCAGAAGGTGTGGACCTCGTTCGGCATCCACGCCGACTGGCTCTACGTCCTCACCCGCACCGACCCCGACTCCCGGCGCCACAAAGGCCTGACCCTGCTCCTCGTCCCGACCGACCAGCCCGGCGTGGAGATCCGTCCCATCCGCAACCTCGCAGGCCAGGACGAGTTCGCCGAGGTGTTCCTCTCCGACGCGCGCACCGGCGCGGACATGGCCGTCGGCGAGGTCGGCCAGGGCTGGCGCACCGCGATGGCCACCCTCGGCATCGAACGCGGCACCACCCTGCTGCCCCAGCAACTCGGCTTCGAGCGCGAGGCCGAGGCACTGATCGAACTGGCCCGCGCCCGGGGCGCGTTGGACGACCCCATGCTGCGCCGCCGGATCCTGGACGCCTGGATCTCCGTACGCATCATGCGCACCACCAACCTGCGCACCCTCGCCGAACTGACCGCCGGCCGCACACCCGGCGCGCAGGCCACCACGGCGAAGCTGTACGCCTCGACACGGCACCAGCAACTCGGCCACCTGGCCATGGAGTTGGCCGGACCCGCCGGACAGATCGTCGGCGAGGACTACGAACTCGACACCCGGCAGCGCTCGTTCCTGCTCTCCCTCGCGGAGACGATCTACGGCGGTTCGAGCGAGATCCAGCGCAACATCATCGGCGAACAGCTCCTAGGTCTGCCCAAGGAGCCGCGCCCATGACCTCGATCGAGGACCGCCTCGACCGCGTCGAGTCGCACCAGGCCATCCAGCAACTGCCCATCCGCTACGCCCTGGCCGTCGACTCCCGCGACCTCGACGCCTGGGTCGGCTGCTTCCGCCCCGACGTCGACATGGGACGCCACGGCCGGGGACGGCAGGTCCTGCGGCAGCACATCGAGCCGCTGGTGCGCGGCTTTCACCGTTCGATACATCAAATCTGCGGCCACCGCATCGAGTTCACCGGCCGCGACACCGCGACCGGCGCGGTCTACTGCCGCGCCGAGCACGAGGTGGGGGACCGCTGGATCGTGATGGCGATCTGCTACTTCGACGAGTACGCGCGCGTGGACGGCGACTGGTACTTCTCCCGGCGCCGCGAACAGCACTGGTACGCGGCCGACGTGACCGACCGCCCGCAGGCGGTCGGATTCAACGGCTGGGAGGGCGCGGGAGAACCGGCACTGCCGGACGCCTTCCCCACCTGGACGCCCTTCTGGAAGGAGACGTGATGGCACGGTTGTCGAGCAGGACGGCATTGGTCACCGGTGGAGGCCAGGGTGTGGGCCGTGGCATCGCCCTGGCGCTCGCGGGCGAGGGCGCGGCCGTGGTCATCACCGGCCGCACCGAGAGCAAGCTGAAGGACACCGCAGGGGAGATCGCCGAGCGCGGCGGGCGGGCGTACACCGTGGTCGGGGACGTGGGGGAGCGGGACGACATCGACCGGATGGTGGCCGAGACGGTACGGGAGTTCGGCGGCCTCGACGTGCTCGTCAACAACGCCCAGTCGTCGGTGCAGCGACCGCTGGAGAAGACGTCGTACGACGATGTCGAACTCACCTACCGCAGCGGGCCGTTGGCCGTCTTCCACGCGATGCAGGCCGCCCTGCCCCACCTGCGGGAGAGCCGGGGCAGTGTGGTCAACCTCGGTTCCTCGGCGGCGGTGCAGGGCGAGGCGACCTTCGCGGCGTACGCCATGGCCAAGGAGGCGATCCGCGGTCTGAGTCGGGTCGCCGCGCGGGAGTGGGGGCCGTACGGGATCCGGGTGAACGTCGTCTGCCCGGCCGCGCTCAGTCCGGCGGCGGAGGACTATCTGGCCGCGCATCCGCGGAAGGCGGAGGAACTGGCGCGGGAGATCCCGCTCGGCCGGCTCGGTGACCCGGAGGCGGACATCGGCCGGGCGGTGGCCGCGCTGGTCAGCGACGACATGGCGTATCTGACCGGCGCGACACTGATGTTGGAGGGCGGCCGCACCCTCATCGGGTGACGTCGCTACACGACGCCCCGCGCGCGCAGTCCAGCGAGCTGATCCTCCGTCACCTCCGCCAGCCTGCCCAGGACTTCGGCCGTGTGTTCGCCCAGCGCGGGCGGCGGGGCGTAACCCTCCACTGGGGTCGCCGACAGCCGTATCGGATTCGCGAGCAGCGGCAGTCGGCCCGACACCGGGTCGTCGATCTCGACCAGCATCTCCCGGTGTCGGATCTGGGGGTCGGCGAAGACCTCGGGCATTTCGTTGAACGGGCCCGCCGGCACGTCGTGTTCGTCCAGAAGGGCGAGCCACTCGTCCCGGGTCCGGGTCCGCATGATGCCTTCGAGCACCGGCAGGATCTCCTCCCGGTGGGTGATCCGGGCGGAGGTCGTGGCGAAGCGCGGGTCCTGGAGCAGGTCGGTGCGGTCGGCCGCCGCGCAGAACGCGGCGAACTGCTTGTCGTTGCCCGCGACGAGGAAGAGCGGCCTGTCCGCGCACTGGAAGGCCTGGGACGGGATCCCGCCGTAGCCGCCGTTGCCGCGGCGGCGCGGAACCTCCCCGGAGACCAGGTAGTTCATCGCGAAGTGCGACAGCGAGGCCAGCCCGCAGTCCAGCAGGGAGAGGTCGACGAACTGGCCCTCGCCGGTGGCGTCCCGGTGCCGCAGCGCCGCCAGGACGGCCGTCGAGGCGTACAGGCCGGTGAGGATGTCGACCATGCTGACGCCGACCTTCATCGGCTCGTCGGGGTGGCCGGAGACGCTCATCATCCCGGACATGGCCTGGAAGATGCCGTCGTAGCCGGGGCGCTGGGCGTACGGGCCGGTCTGGCCGAAGCCGGTGACCGACAGGTAGACCAGACGCGGGTTGAGCGCCAGCAGACTCTCGTGGTCGAGGCCGTACTTCGCCAGCGTCCCCGCGCGGAAGTTCTCCACCAGGACGTCCGAGCGGGCGGCGAGGGCGCGGATCAGCTCCTGCCCCTCGGCGGTCGCGTGGTTGACGGTCACGGACTGCTTGTTGCGGTTGCAGGAGAGGTAGAAGGCCGCGGCATCCGTTCCGGGGGCGAAGGGCGGACCGTACGTCCGTGAGTCGTCGCCGACGCCGGGCCGCTCGACCTTGATGACCTCCGCGCCGAGGTCGGCCAGCATCTGGGTGGCCAGCGGTGCCGCGAGGATGCGGGACAGGTCGAGGACGCGGATCCCGGCCAGGGCGGTCGACGGCATCGGGGTCTCCCTCTGTTCACAGGCATCGAATGAGTTATATAAATAATACATCTGGCGTGCCGGCTGCGCCTCGGATGATTGCTTCAACTATCCAATTCATGTAACTATATGGATCGGCTGACCGGCCGAGACCGGAGGGCGTGCGGATGACCGTCGCGGCGAGACCCCTCACCGACCAGGAACAGCGCGAACGCCGCGAGTGGTTCCGGGCCCGCTGGGAGCGCGGCGTCGCGTTCAACCGCCTCTGTCGGCTGCGAATGGTCCGCTGGGACCCCGACGGCGTCGAGGTCGTCCTTCCCTACGCCGAGCAACTCACCGCCCACGAAGGCGTCTTCCACGGCGGAGTGCTCTCCGCGCTGATCGACACCGCGGGCGCGGGAGCCGTGATCGCCGGGCACGACTTCCAGAAGGGGAGTCTGCTCAGCACCGTCTCGATGTCGGTGCAGTACCTCGCACCCGCCCGGGGCTCGGAGGCCGTCGCGTACGCGCGCTGCGTCCGCCGGGGTCGCAGGCTGCACTTCGCCGACGTCGACGTGATGACCGACGGGGTCGTCTGCGCCCGGGGACAGGTCGTGGTGACCATCTCCGGCGAGCGCCCGGGTGTCGGCGAACCCATCAACCCCATCGACGCCATCGAACCGCTGACCGAGGAGTGACGCGATGTCCGACGAACCCGACCGGGACCTGGTGCTGTACGAGGTCGACGAGGACGGCGTCGCCACCGTCACCCTCAACCGGCCCGAGCGCAAGAACGCGTGGAGCCTCCCCATGGAGCGCCGCTTCTTCGCCCTCCTGGACGAGGCCGCCGCCGACCCCGCCGTCCGCGTCGTGATCGTCACCGGTGCCGGCCGGGCGTTCTGCCCCGGCATGGACGTCCAGCGCCTGGAGCAGAACGCGCAGCCCGGCCAGTCCCTCAACCTCCAGGCCCGCGTGCCGATGTACAGCAGGCGAAGCATCCCGAAGCCGCTCATCGCGGCCGTCAACGGCGCGTGCGCGGGCATCGGACTGGTCCAGGCACTGATCTGCGACGTCCGCTTCGCCGCCCGCGGCGCGCGCTTCACCACCGCCTTCACCCGCCGCGGGCTCGCCGGCGAGTACAACCTCCCCTACGTGCTGCCGCGCGTCATCGGCCTGGAGAACGCCCTCGACCTCCTCCTGTCCGGCCGCGTCTTCGACGCCGACGAGGCGAAGCAACTCGGCCTCGTCAGCCGGGTCGTGGAGCCGGAGGACCTGCTCGACGAGGCCCGCGCCTACGCCCGCGACATCGCCCGCAACTGTTCACCGCGCGCCATGGCCGTCGTACGCCATCAGGTGTATGGCGACCTCGACCGGCCGTTCACCGAGGCGCTCGCCCGCTCGTACTCCGCGATGGAGTTCTTCGCGGGCTCGCCGGACTTCCGCGAAGGAGTGGCCAGCTTCGTGGAGAAACGGGAGCCCAAGTTCGAGGGGCTGCCCCCGGACTTCGACCCGGACGAGGCCACCCGCGACGCGTTCCTGCCGTACTGACCGAGGAGTTGGAAGATGACAGGGCAGCCCTTCCCGGTCGAGGCCGGGCACATCCTGATGTTCGCCCGGGCCATCGGCGACGAGAACCCGGCCTACGCCGGCGGGAGCGCGCTCGCGCCGCCCACCTTCACCATGGCGAGCGCCCAGCACGACCCCGACTACCGGCTGCGGCCCAAGCCGGGCGAGGAGTGGTTCGGGTCCGGTGCCGGGCCCGGCGTGATGCCCGAAGGCGGTGGCGGTCTGCACGCCGAGCAGCACTTCGAGTACCACCGGCCGGTGCGCGCGGGCGAGACCCTGTACGCGACCACCGTCACCGGCCGCAGCTGGGAGAAGGAGGGCCGTAGCGGCCGACTGCTCTTCAGCGAGCGGATCACCGAGTACCGGGACGCCGCCGGTGAACCCGTCGTCAGCGCCCGCACCGTGGCCGTCGTGCCCGAGGGCCCCGCAACCCGTAAGGACGCCCGATGAGCCTGAACGCGGACGACGTCAAGGTCGGCGAGACACGCGAGAGCGTGCTGGTCGACGACCTCAAGCGCACCCGGATCGTCCAGTACGCGGGCGCGTCCGGCGACTTCAACCCGCTGCACACCGACGAGCGGTTCGCCACCGAGGTCGCGGGCTACCCCGGCGTCTTCGCCCACGGCATGCTCACGATGGGCATGACCGGACGGGTCCTGACCGACTGGGTCGGCGTCGAGTCGCTGCTGACCTTCGGGGTGCGCTTCAAGGCCCAGGTGTGGCCCGGTGACACCCTGACCGCGACGGCGACCGTCGAGTCCGTCGAGGACACGCTGGACGGACCGGTCGCCCACTTCTCGCTGCGGACCGTCACCCAGGACGGCGCCGAGGTGGTCACCGGCACCGCTTCGGCCCTGCTGGAGCCCTGAACCGGTGGGCGCCGAGGCGGAGTTCACCTGGACGGCGACGGTGGTCGCCGCCTACGACCACTCCCGTCCCGCCGTCCGCTTCGGGGACCTCACCTGGACCGGACGCGAACTCCTCGACCGGGCGGCCGGCGCCGCCGACTGGCTCGACACCCTCGGCCTCGAACCCGGCGCCCCGGTACCCGCCCTGGCCGCCACCTCCGCCGACGCCCTCGCGCTGGTGATCGGCGGCGCCGGGTCCGGCCACCCGCTCGCCCCGCTCGGCGTCCGGATGACCCCGTACGAGACCGCTGCCGTGGTCGAGGCGACCGGGGCCCAACTCCTCGTCGTACAGCCGGAGTTCGCCCGACTCGGCGAAGAGGTCGCCCGGCTGTCCGGCCGCCGGGCCGTCGTCGTCCCCGAACTGCGCCCGAGCGAAAGGCAGTTGACCGCCGAACCGGACGACCTCGCCGCCGTCCTGCACACCTCCGGCACGACAGGCCTCCCCAAACCGGTCCGCATGACCCAACGCCGCCTGGCCGCCCGCGCCCGCGTCAACGGCCGTCTGTGCACGCTCGATCCCGACAGCTTCTACGGGGGCAGCGCCCCCTTCCACCACATCGCGGGCCTCGGCAACCTCGCCGTCGCCCTCGCCGCGGGCGCGCTGATCACCGGCCTGCCCCGCTTCACCGTCGAGGGCTGGGCCCAGTTGCGCGAACTCGGCGCCACCCACACCAGCATGGTCCCGGCGATGCTGGAGACCCTGCTGGCGGCCGGCCAGGCACACCACGGGACACTGCGGGTCCTCCAGTACGGTGGCGCCCCGATCCGCCCCGGCACCCTGCGGCGGACGTACGAGGCGATGCCCGGCGTCCGCATGCTCAACATGTTCGGGCAGACCGAGGGCTCGCCCATCAGCGTGCTCACCCCCGAGGAGCACCGGGAAGCGGTCGCCGGACGCTCCGAACTGCTGCGGTCCGTGGGACGGCCCGCCCCCGGGGTCGAACTGCGGGTGCGGGACGCGGGACCCGACGGCATCGGCGAGATCCACGCCCGCGCCGACCACTTCTTCCGGATCGACACCGAGGGCTGGCTGCACAGCGGCGACCTGGGCCGGGTGGCACCGGACGGCTATCTCTACCTGTACGGCCGCGGCAGCGACATGATCATCCGCGGTGGCGAGAACGTCCACCCGCTGGAGGTCGAGACCGTCCTGGCCGCACACCTCGGCGTCGCGGACGTGGCGGTCACGGGCGCCCCCGACGAACGGCTCGGCCAGACCGTGGTCGCCTTCGTCGTGCCGGCCGACCCCGACGCCCCACCGGATCCGGCCTCGCTCAGGGCACACGTGCGCGGCCGGCTGTCCGGATTCAAGGTCCCCGTCCGCTGGTGGGTCGTGGACGACCTGCCGCGCAACGCCAACGGCAAGGTCGTACGGCGTCTGCTGCGCGAGCCCGGCCAAGGAGGAGCACATGACTGACCACCCGGTCGTCGCCCCGGAGAGCGTGGGCGTGGACCCGCACCGGCTGGACGTCCTGCTGCGCCGGATCCGGCTGGAGGTCGAGCACGGGCCGCTGCCGTCCGCGCAGGTCGCCGTCGCCCGGGGCGGTCACCTGGTGGCGTTCGAGACCTGGGGGGACGCGGGCCCGGACACGCGATACGTCCTCCAGTCCGTCGGGCGGTCGATCGTCGCCGGCGTCGTGTGGAAGCTGCTCGGCGAGGGTCTGCTGCGTCTGGACGAGCAAGTCGCCGCGATCATCCCGGAGTTCGCACCGAACGGGAAGGAGACGGTGACGGTCGAGCAGGTGCTCACGCACACTGCCGGCTTCCCCTTCGCACCCCTCGGGTATCCGAAGATGCTGGACCGCGAGCAGCGGCTCGCCGCCTTCGGCCGCTGGCGGCTCGACACCCCGCCCGGCACCCGCTTCCAGTTCCATCTCACCGCCGCCGCCTGGCTGATCGCCGAGATCGTCGAGCGGCGCACGGGGCTGTCCTTCGCCGACCACCTCCACGAGCGGATCACCCGGCCGCTGGGCCTGTCCTCGATCGAACTCGGCGTCCCCGTCGAGCGCCAACAGGGCACCGTCGCACCGATGATCGCCACCGACCGCACCGACGACGCCCAGGAACCCGACCCCTGGGGACCCTGGTACCTCTCCGACCCCCGCGTCCTGGCGGCCGGCGAGCCCAGCCACGCCCTGGTCGCCACGGCCGCCGATGTCGCCCTGTACTTCCAGGCACTGGAGCACTCGGGCCTGTGGAAGCCGGAGGCGGTGGCGGAGGGCACGCGGATCCGCTTCACCCAACTCCCGTACGGGGAGCAGATCTACGGGGGCGGCGGCAGCCGACGTACCAGCATGGGCCTGTTCGTGACGGTGGCCGGTCCGGACGCCGGCAGCCAACTGCCGTCCACCGGCTCGCCGTCACTCTTCGGCAGCGCGGGAGCCGCCTACCAACTCGGCTTCATGGACCCGGAGTCCGGCCTGTCCTTCGCCTGCCTGAGCAACGGCTATCCGCTCTCCGGCTACGACCACTCCCGGCGGGGCACGGCGCTGCTCACGAATATCGCGAACCTGGCGGCGGACCTCGTCTGACCCACCGGCCGAAAGGGAACG
Source organism: Streptomyces sp. MBT65 (assembly GCF_016612545.1). GTDB lineage: Bacteria > Actinomycetota > Actinomycetes > Streptomycetales > Streptomycetaceae > Streptomyces. The sequence goes on from NZ_JAENRY010000002.1 coordinate 117,920, forward strand.
GGCCCGGTACCGAAAACGGTACCGGGCCCGCCCTGTCGGAGCGTCACGCAGTCAACGGCTGATCAGCTGCTGCGCGTTGTTGTACATGATGTCGTCCTGGACCGACTCGTCGAGTTCCGCGAGGAGCTTGCGGTAGTCGGCGGGGTTCGCGATGCCCTCCGCGTGCGGGAAGTCCGAGCCCATCACGATCGACTCGTGATAGCCGAGACGCTTGACCAGGCTCGGGATGTCGTCCTCCGGATAGGGCACCACACGGATGTGCTTGCGGAACACCTGACTGGGGCGCTCCGCCAACTGCCCGCCGATCCAGGGGCCGTTGCGGCCCATGCCACGGCTCTTGTCCATGTGCCGGACGAAGTGCGGCACCCACTCGGCGCCGAACTCGGAGACCAGGACGTTGATGTCGGGGAAGCGCTCGAAGAGGTTGTCGAAGATCAGCGCGGACAGCGTCTCCTCGATGGGGCGCTGGCCGTAGGTGTTCATCCACTGCCACGCGGACATCCGGAAGTGGATCGGGCTCGCGTCGTGGCCCCAGGCCGGGGCGACATGCGAGTTGTAGTAGAACTCGCTGATGTGGTAACACACGCTGGCCTTGGCCTCGTTGACCAGTTTCCAGAACGGGTCGAAGTAGGGGTCGCCCGGTGAGCGGCCGTACTGAGGACCGGTCGGCAGCATGATGAACCGGGCGCCCCGCTCCAGGACGTACTCCAACTCCTTGACCGCGCTGTCCAGGTCGCGGAGGGACAGCAGCGCGGGGGAGTAGATGCGGTCCTGGTGGTTGAAGCCCCACACCTCGTTCATATAGCGGTTGAACGAGTGGTAGTTGGCGTAGAGCGGCTCGACGCCCTGTACGTACTCCTCGGCGACCAGTGCCCACCCGCCGGGGTAGATGATCGTCTGGTCCAGGCCCTGCTCGTCCATGACGCGCAGCCGGGCCTCGCGGTTCTGGTACGACTCGTGCATCGGCTCGAACTGGTACGTCTCGTCGGGGTTGCCCGAGGCCATCGCCTTGAGCATCTCCTTGAGCGAGCCGGGCCGGTAGACCTGCCCGAACTCCGGCTCCAGGCAGACCACGATCCGGTCGCCGGCGAGAATGACCTCGCGGCCGTCCGGGAGTGTCACCGGGGCGACCGCCTGGCCGAGGAACTCCTTCGGGAGGTAGCGGGTGAAGGAGTCCCGCTCCTCGTACATGTGCTGGTCGCAGTCGAAGATTCGCTTGCGCTGTTCGGCCATGGCCGTCGCCTCCGGACCCCAGATCTATTCAGTACGCCTCCTATAATTATCTAACTATTTCAGAGACGCAAGGGGTGAAGGTGAGAACGGCTCGGCGAACCGCCGGCGGTCCGGTCAGTCGATGAGTTCGAGCACCGTCTTCGGGCCGGCGCCGTTCACCACGTCGTCCGCGCCGCTGATGTGGCGCTGCCACAGCTTCTCGGCCTCGTCCGCCTTGCCGGACTCGATCAGACCGACCAGCCGCACATGGGCCCGGTGCCCCTTGAGAGCCTGCGCCTTCTGGGTCTCGGCGTCGGTGGCGGCCGCGGTGTACGAGGCGTTGGCCCGGTCGATGATGTTGCGCAGCATGCCGCACAGGAGGATCAGCGTCTGGTTGCCGGTGAGTTCGACGAGCAGGGCGTGGAAGGTGTCCTGGGCCTCGACCAGGCCCAGCGGGTCCTCCAGTACGGTCTTCTCGGCCGCCACCGCGTCGCGCAGCCGCTTGATGTCGTCCGCCGTGTGCTTGGCGGCCAGTTGGCGCACGCACGGCGGCTCGATGAGGGCCGCGGCGCGGTAGACGTCGCCCAGGGTGGCGCCGCGGTACTCCAGGATCAGACCGGCGAAGCGGGCGGCCACATCGGAGTCCGGGGCGCTCACGCGGGCGCCGCCGTGCGCACCGCGGCGCACCGTGATCAGCGACTCCGACTCCAGGACGCGGAACGCCTCGCGCAGCGTCGGCCGGGAGATGCCGAACTGCTCCATCAGCCCCGACTCCGGCGGCAGGGCGTCGTCGGGCTTCAGCTCGCCCCGTACGATCTGGCGGCGCAGATGGGCGGCGACCAGCTCGGCGGTCTTCGGGACGCGCACCTGGCGGCCCACGCGGGCGCGCGAGGGGACGGGCACGATCGGCGTTTCTGCGCGGGCTGCCTCGGCCACGGTGGGCTCCTCATATAGCAAAATGAATCGTCTTAGTGCATCGAGGGTACCAGGTCAAGGGTTGGGTGATCTTCTCCTGACGGGACCTGATCTGGCGCCCGGGATGCTGTTGGGTATATAGATGATTCGTCTAGCTATAAAGCCAACTGGCTCTGGGAGTGACCGCGATGACCGAGCAGGCGACCCCGGTGATCCTCAGCGAGCTGACCGACGACGGGGTCATGCTGCTCACCCTGAACCGGCCCGAGCGCCACAACGCCTGGACGCTGGAGATGGAGCTGCTCTACAACGAGCTGTTCGACCGTGCCGAGGCGGATCCGGCGGTACGCGCCGTGGTGCTCACCGGCGCGGGCCGCAGCTTCTGCCCGGGCATGGACATCGGTGTGCTGGACGACGCCTCCTCGGGCGCGCGCCCGTGGCCCACCGACCGGCTGCCGCCGCGCACCCGGCCCATGTCGTTCCCCAAGCCGCTGGTGGCGGCCGTCAACGGCGCCTGCGCCGGCATCGGCTTCAACCAGGCGCTCATGTGCGACGTGCGGTTCGCCGTGCCGGGCGCCAAGTTCGCCGCCGCCTTCAGCGCGCGCGGCCTGGTGGCCGAGGACGGTGTCTCGTGGCTCCTGCCCCGGCTCGTCGGCTACGGCAACGCGAGCGACCTGCTGCTGTCCTCCCGCCGGATCACCGGAACGGAGGCGCGGGCGATGGGCCTGGTCAACCGTCTGGCCGAGCCCGAGGAACTGCTCCCGGCGGCGCTCGCCTACGCCACGGAACTGGCCCGCTCGGCCAGCCCGTACGCGATGTCTCTCATCAAACGGCAGCTCGTTGACGACCAGGCGAGGAGCTTCACCGAGAGCCGTGACAGCGCGGCGGCGCTGCTGGCCACGGCGAAACGCGCGCCGGACTACCGCGAGGGTGTGCGCAGCTTCATCGAACGCCGGACGCCGGAGTTCGCCGGGCTGGGGGAGAACGCGCCGGAACCGGCGGAGGCCTCGTCGTGAGCCGCGCCCAACTCCCGCTGCACCGACGCACGATCACCGTGACGGCCTACCAGGAGCCGGGCGGCGACGAGATCTCGGTCGAGGCGGAGCTGCGCGACGAGCGGCCGTGGGCCGAGCCGACGGCGGCCGACGTCCACCGGATGGTGCTGGCGGTGCGCGTCCGCCTCGCGGACATGACCGTCGTGGCCGCCGGCGCGGACATGCTGACGTTCCCGCACGCCGAGTGCCCCTTCATCACCCCGGTCTTCGACGGCCTGATCGGCCTCGGCGTCGCCGCCGGATACAACCGGGCGATCCAGGAGCGCTTCCGCGGTGTCTCCGGCTGCTCCCACCTCTACGAACTGACCCGGGTCCTCGGCCCCGCGGTGGTTCAGGCGGCCATGTCGGCCAACGCACGACGCCGTGACGCGGGCGAACCCGCGAACGGCCCACGCGCCACGGCCGGCGTGCTGAACAGCTGCCACATCTGGGCACCGGACGGCGTGGGCCTGCGCAAACTCGACGCGGGCTGGAACCCTGGGACCGGACCGCGCCCGGTCCCCGAACTGGGGACGTTCGAGACACGCGAGTGAGTCGGAGGGGGTGAGGGTTGGGCGCGTGAGGGCGGGGCCGGGACGGACTGCGCGGATGCGGAATCCGCCCGGCCGGATCGTCTCGCTGTCCGGATTCTGGGCTTGGGATCTTCGAGATGCGGGAGTGGGCCCGCGGGGTTGAGGGTCGGGCACGTGAGGGCGGGGTCGGGGTGGACCGTGACGATGCGGACTCTGTCCGGCCTGGCCCGTCTCGCTGTCCGGTCCTCGGACTCGGGACGTTCGAGACAGGGGAGTGAGTCCACGGGGCTGAGCGTCGACTGCGGGGCCGGGGCAGTCGACGTCGACCGCGTGGATACGGAATCCGCCCGGCCGGGCTCGTCTCCCTCGGGGGGGGGGCCGGTCCACGGCACGTTCGGCTGCATCGGGTCGTCGCGAGAGCGTTGCCCTCGGCCAGTGGATGCCCGACCCGACGACAAGGTTCGCGGCGCGGACCGCTCCACGGCATCGGCGTCATCGATCTCGTGACGCGGCCCGCAGGGAGCGGAGTCGGCCGACACGGCGGCAGCCTGACGCACCGCGTCCCGGGCCGCCGCCGAACCGGCCCTACCCGGCCGTCGTCCTCGGCTCGCGTGGCAGTCCCAGTACCTTCTCCGCGAGGATGTTCCGCTGTACCTGGGAGGTGCCCGCGTAGATGGTGCCGGAGCGGGCGATCAGGTACGTCGTGGACCAGGACGCGGAGGAGTTCGCGGCGCCGGGGTCGTCCGTGCGGTAGGTGCGCAACGGCGGTCGGCCCACCGGCACTTGAGCGTGCAGGCCCATGATGTCCATCGCGAGGTCGGTGACCTTGGTGTGGTACTCGCTCCAGTAGAGCTTGGCGATCGACGACTCGGGGCCCGGCTCCGCGCCCTTGAGCCAGCCGGTGAGAACGCGGTAGCCGAGATAGCGCATGATCTCGACCTTGGACCAGCACCAGGCGATCCGCTGCCGGATGACCGGGTCCTGGTCCCTGCCGTACAGGCGGGCCAGTTCCACCAGGCGTTCCACCTCGGCCCGGAACAGGATGGGGTTGGTGGCCGCCTCCTCCCCGCGCTCCACGCCCAGCAGGCTCTGGGCGACCGTCCAGCCGTTGTCGACGCCGCCGACGACGAGATCGGCGCGGGTCCTGGCGCCGTTGAAGAAGACCTCGTTGAAGTGGAGTTGGCCGCTCATCATGCGGAACGGGCGGACCTCGACGCCGGGTTGGTCCAGCGGGACGAGGAGGAAGGAGATACCGCGGTGCTTGGAGGCCTCGCGGTTCGTCCGGGCCAGCACGAAGATCCAGTCGCTGTGGTGGGCGCCGGACGTCCACACCTTCTGGCCGTCGATCACCCACTCCTCGCCCTCACGGACCGCGCGCGTCGTCAGCGAGGCGAGGTCCGAGCCCGCGTCGGGCTCCGAGTAACCCTGGCACCAGGTGTCCTCGCCGCTGAGGATGCGCGGCAGGAAGTGACTCCGCTGCTCGTCCGTGCCCCAGCGCAGCAGCGTGTTCGCCAGCATCTTCACGCCGAAGGTGTCCTGCGGCAGCCCGAACGGGACGCCGGCCAGGGCCAGTTCCTCCATCAGGACCACCTGGTGGAGCTTGGACAGGCCCCGCCCGCCGTACTGCTCCGGCCAGGTGAGGGAGAGATAGCGGTGCTCGGCGAGCAGGCGCCGCCAGTCCCGGGCGAAGGCCCAGGCGGCCTCCTCGTCGAGGGCGCCGATGCCCTTCCAGTCCGCGGGCAGTGCCTCGGCGAGGAACCCCTTGACCTCGGTGCGGAACGTCTCGGTCTCCGCGGGATAGCTGATGTCCACCCGTGTGCTCTCCTCGCCCGGCCTCGCTCGCCCAGCCGATCGCTGTATTGATTGTTTCAGCATAATAGGTTATCTATTTGAGAGGAATAGCGTCGAGGCGGGAGCGTGCTGACATGGGACTGCTGGACGGCCGGAACGCCGTGATCACCGGCGGCGCACAGGGCATCGGCTTCGAGATCGCCGGTGTGCTCGGCGCCGCGGGCGCGTCCGTCGTCCTCGGTGACATCAACGAGGTCGCCGCCGCGGAAGCCGCCGAGCGCCTCGCCAAGAACGGGGTCGCCGCCACCTCGCTGCGCTGCGACGTCACCGACGAGGACGAGGTCGCCGCCCTGGTCGCCCACTGCACCACCACCTTCGGCCCGGTCGGCGTCATGGTCAACAACGCCGGGATCACCCGGGACGCGACCCTGCGCAAGATGGCCCTGTCCGACTTCCGCGCGGTCGTCGACGTCCACCTGACCGGCGCCTGGAACGGCACCCGGTACGCCGCCGAGGCGATGCGCGCGCACGGACTCGGCGGCAGCATCGTCAACATCTCCTCCATCGCCGGCAAGGTCGGCAACTTCGGCCAGACGAACTACAGCGCCGCCAAGGCCGGACTCGTCGGCCTCACCAAGGCCTCCTCCAAGGAACTCGCCAGGGCGGGCATCCGCGTCAACGCCGTACAGCCGGGCCTGATCCGCACCGCCATGACCGAGGCGATGCCGCCCGCCGCCTGGGACGCCAAGCTCGCCGAGATCCCCCTGGGCCGCGCGGGCGAGCCCGCCGAGGTCGCCCAGACCGTCCTCTTCCTCGCCTCCGACATGGCGAGCTACGTCACCGGAGCCGTCCTGGAAGTGACCGGCGGCCGGTACATGTGACCCTCGAGAAAGGCATGGCTGATGCCCGCCCTCCTGCGTGACGCGGTGATCTGCGAACCCGTGCGTACCCCCGTCGGCGGCTACGGAGGCGTCTTCCGCGACGTACCCGCGACCGAACTCGCCGCCGCCGTCGTACGCGCCGTACTGGACCGCACCGGCATCCCGCCCGCCGCCGTCGACGACGTCCTCCTCGGCCAGTGCTACCCCAACGGCGAGGCGCCGGCCATCGGCCGCGTCGCCGCGCTGGACGCCGGTCTGCCGGTGGAGGTGCCGGGACTGCAGATCGACCGCCGCTGCGGCTCGGGACTCCAGGCGATCATCACGGCCGCGATGCAGGTGCAGACCGGCGCGAGCGATCTCGTGCTGGCCGGGGGCGTCGAGTCCATGAGCCAGGCCGAGTTCTACACCACGGGCGTCCGCTTCGGCGTGCGCGGCGCGGGCACCACCCTGCACGACCGGCTGGCCCGCGGTCGGGTCACCTCCGGAGGCGTCAACCACCCTGTTCCCGGCGGCATGTTGGAGACCGCCGAGAACCTGCGACGCGAGTACGCGATCCCCCGCGAGGAGCAGGACCGACTCGCCCTGCGCTCCCACGAGAAGGCGATCGCCGCCCAACGGGAGGGCCGCTTCACCGACGAGATCGTGCCCGTCACCGTACGGACCCGGAAGGGCGAGACCGTCGTCGACATCGACGAACACCCGCGCCCCGACTCGACGTTGGAGAAACTCGCGAGCCTGCGTCCCGTACTCGGACGGCAGGATCCCGACGCGACCGTCACCGCGGGCAACGCCAGCGGACAGAACGACGGCGCCGCCCTGTGCGTCGTCACCCACCCCGAGCGCGCCGCCGAACTCGGCCTGCGCCCCCTGGCCCGCCTCGTCTCCTGGGCCGTCGTGGGCGTGCCCCCGGAGACGATGGGCATCGGCCCGGTACCCGCCACGGCCAAGGCACTTGACCGCGCGGGGCTCAAGCTCGCCGACATCGACCTGATCGAACTCAACGAGGCCTTCGCCGCGCAGGTGCTCGCCTGCACCCGCGAATGGGCCCTGACCGAGGCCGACTTCGAGCGGTTCAACGTCAACGGCTCCGGGATCTCGCTCGGCCACCCCGTCGGCGCCACCGGTGGTCGCATCCTCGCCACCCTGCTCCGCGAACTCGACCGCCGCCAGGCCCGGTTCGGCCTGGAGACCATGTGCCTCGGCGGCGGCCAGGGCCTCGCCGCCGTCTTCGAACGGACCCCCGCAACCGACGCCAATGGAGGACGCTGATGCCCGGACTGATCGCATACGGCGCCTACGTGCCGTACCACCGCCTCGCCCGGGCCGACATCGCCGCCACCCTCGGGACCGGCGCGGCCCGGGGCACGCGCTCGGTGGCCGGATACGACGAGGACACCACCTCGATGGCCGTCGAGGCGGCCCGGTCGGCCCTGGCCAGGGACGGACTGCGCACCCGCATCGGCCAGTTGTTCCTCGCCACCGCCGCGCCCGCCTACCTGGACAAGACGAACGCGACCGCCGTGCACGCCGCGCTCGGCCTCGACCCGCACGTCCTCGCCGCCGACATGGCGGGCTCCGTCCGCTCCGGCCTCGGCGCACTGGTCACCGCCGCCCGCTCCCCGGTCCCGACCCTCGCCGTCCTGTCCGACCTGCGCACCGGCCTGCCCGGCGGCGGCGAGGAGAGCGCGGGCGGCGACGGCGCGGCGGCGTTCGCCTTCGGCGGCCACCGCAACGGAGCGCCCGTGCTCGCGGAGCTGCTCGCCCACGACACGGTCAGCGACGAGATCCTCGACCGCTGGCGACTGCCCGGCGCGTCCGCCTCCCGCGTCTGGGAGGAGCGCTTCGCCGAGGAGATCTACGTGTCCCTCGCCGACAAGGCGCTGACCGCCGCCCTCGACCAGGCGGGCCTGGACCGCGGCGCCGTGGACCACCTCATCGTCTCCGGCCTGCACGCGCGCGCGTGCGCGACGGTCCGTCGTACCACGGGCGTACGTCCCGAGGCCGCGACCGCCGACCTCACCGCGCAGATCGGCAACGCCGGTACCGCCCAGCCCGGACTGCTCCTCGCCGACGTCCTCGACCGCGCCGAACCCGGCCGGATCATCGCCCTCGTCGTGCTCGGCGACGGTGCCGGAGTCCTGCTGCTGCGCACCACCGACGCGCTCCCCGCACACCGCGCCGCCCGTTCGGTCGCCGCGCAGATCGCCGCGGGCAGCGCCCCCATGCCGTATGCCACGTATCTCTCGTGGCGCGGTCTCCTCGACCGTGAACCGCCCCGCAGGCCGGACCCCGAGCCGCCCTACGCCCCGCCCGCGCACCGCCGCAACAGCTGGAAGTACGGCTTCGTCGCCTCCCGTTGCGAGAAGTGCGGGACCCGGCATCTGCCACCGGACCGGGTGTGCGTGTCCTGCCGGAGCGTCGACGCGATGACCGCCGAGCCGATGGAACACGTGCCGGGCACCGTCGCCACCTTCACGGTGGACCGGCTGGCCCACACACCGAGCCCGCCGATGCTCGTCGTGGTCGTCGACTACGACGGAGGCGGCCGTTTCCGCTGCCAGCTCACCGACGCCACCGAGGCCGACGCCGTCATCGGCGCCCGGGTCGAGATGACCTTCCGGCGCACGGTCACCGCCGCGGGCGTCCACAACTACTTCTGGAAGGCCCGGCCGCTGCGCACGGGCGAGACCGAGGGGACAGCCGTATGAGCTCGCACGGAATCCGGGACCGGGTCGCGATCGTCGGCATGGGCTGCACGCCCTTCGGTGAGCACTGGACACGCTCGGCCGACGACCTGCTGGTCGACGCCGTGGGCGAGGCGGTCACCTCGGCCGGCATCACCCTCGACGACATCGACGCGTTCTGGCTCGGCACCCAGGCGTCCGGAGTCTCCGGACTGACCCTCAGCCGCCCCCTGCACCTGCCGTACAAGCCGGTCACCCGCCTGGAGAACATGTGCGCGACCGGCTCGGAGGCGCTGCGCAACGCCTGTTACGCGGTGGCGTCCGGCGCGTACGACGTGGCGATGGCCGTCGGTGTGGAGAAGCTCAAGGACTCCGGCATGTCCGGGCTCTCGGGCACCTCGATGCCGGGTGCGGGCGACGACAGCCGAGGCGAGATCACCGCCCCGGCGAACTTCTCCCTGCTCGCCCCCGCCTACGCCGCCAAGTACGGCCTGGAACAGGACGAGTTGAAGGATGTCATCACCCGCATCGCCTGGAAGAACCACGTCAACGGCGCCCGCAACCCCCGCGCCCAGTTCCGCAAGGAGGTGCCGCTGGAGCGTATCCGGTCGGCGCCGATCGTCGCGGGCATGCTCGGCGTGTTCGACTGCTCGGGGGTCTCCGACGGATCGGCGGCGGCGATCGTCGTACGCGCCGAGGACGCCTACCGGTACACCGACAAGCCGATCTTCGTGAAGGCGCTGTCCTTCGTCGCGGGCCCGGCGGACGGACTCCTCGACCCGGACTACGACTTCACCACCTTCCCCGAAGTCGTCGTCTCCGCCCAGGAGGCCTACCGGCAGGCGGGCATCACCGACCCGCGCGCCGAACTCGCCCTCGCCGAGGTCCACGACTGCTTCACACCAACGGAGTTGGTGCTCATGGAGGACCTGGGCTTCTCCGCGCGCGGACAGGCTTGGAAGGACGTCACCAGCGGCGCGTTCGACCTCGACGGCGCGTTGCCGGTCAACCCGGACGGCGGCCTGAAGGCCTTCGGCCACCCCATCGGCGCCTCCGGGCTGCGGATGATGTTCGAGGCCTGGCTCCAACTGCGCGGTGAGGCACCGCCCGAGCGGACGGTCGGGTCCGTGGCCGAGGGCCGCACCCTCGCCCTGACCCACAACCTCGGCGGCGGACCCGGCGAGTGCGTCTCGTTCGTGTCGGTCGTAGGCAGCGAACTCACCGACTGAGAAAGGTGGTTGAGTCATGGGACGACTCGACGGCAAGATCGCGATCGTGACCGGGGCCGCGTCCGGCATCGGCGCCGCCACCGCCCGCCGCCTGGCGGCCGAGGGCGCCCACACGGTCGTGGCGGATCTGAACCTCGACGGCGCCAAGGCGGTCACGGAGGAGATCCGGGCCGCCGGCGGATCCGCCACGGCGGTCCCCGTCGACCTGGGCGACATCGACTCCGTACGGGCCATGGTGGCCACGGCAGTCGACACCTACGGCGGCCTCGACGTCCTGCACAACAACGCGGCGGCCACTCACCTGGCCGCCCGCAAGGACCTCGCCGTCCTGGAAGCGGACCCCGCGGTCTGGGACGACACCATGCGGATCAACCTGCGCGGCACCATGGTCGCGATCCAGGCCGCCGTGCCGCACATGATCGCGCGCGGCGCCGGCTCGATCATCAACACCTCGTCCGGCTCCGGCCTCGCGGGCGACCTGCGCAACCCCGCGTACGGCGCCTCCAAGGCCGCCCTCATCAACCTCACGCAGTACGTCGCCACGCAGTACGGCAAGCAGGGCGTGCGCTGCAACGCCATCGCCCCGGGGTTCATCGTCACATCGGCGAGCGCCGGTTCGGCGCACGGGGCGATCCGGGAGAAGATGCTCCGCCATCACCTCACCCCGCGCCTGGGGCAGCCGGAGGACGTCGCTTCGGCGGTCGTCTTCCTCGCCTCCGACGAGTCCGCCTTCATCACCGGACACACCCTGCGGGTGGACGGCGGACTCCTCTCCCACCAGCCGTACGTGGCGGACCTGCGCGAGGCGTGACGTAGTCAGGGTCGCGTTCGACCGGCCCGCGGCGTATCCCGCCGCGGGCCGGTCGTGTCGTGCCCGCCGTACTGTCGGAGCGCGCGACGCAGGTCAGCGCCCCGGCCCCGACGCCGTCCGCTCTCAGGCCGTCGTCTCCGGTTCCAGATCGCCCAGGTAGGCCGCCCGGACCGCCGGGTCGCGGCGCACCTCGTCCGGGGTGCCGGCGCAGATCCGGCGGCCGAAGTCCAGCACCACGACCTGGTCGCAGACGCTCATCACCATGTCGACGTCGTGCTCGACGAGCAGCACACCCATGCCCCAGTCCTCGGCGAGCCGCCGCACCAGGTGGGCCAACTCCCTTGTCTCCTCGTCCGACAGGCCCGCCGCCGGTTCGTCCAGCAGCAGCACGGACGGTGACGCGGCCACCGCGCGCGCGATCGCCAGCAGCCGCCGCTCGCCGTACGACAGATCGCCCACCGGCCGGTCCAGACTGTCCCGCAGCCCGAACTCCCGTACGGCGACGAGCACATGGGCGGGCAGCGGGCGGCTCCCGGGGCGGACCAGGTCGGTGAGCCAGGTCCAGCGGCCCGGTCGCTCGCAGGCGGCGTAGAGGTTGTCCAGGACCGTCATGTCCTCGAACAGCTCCAGTGACTGGAAGGACCGGCTCAGCCCGGCCCCGGCCCGGCGGTGCACCGGCACCCGGGTCACGTCCCGCTCACCCAGGCGCACGCTGCCGGACGCGGCCCGGGTGAAGCCGGTGACGGCATCGATCGCGGAGGTCTTGCCGGCGCCGTTGGGACCGATGAGGCCCACCACTTGGCCCGGTTCGACGTCCAGGGAGAGTCCGTCGACGGCGACGACACCGCCGTAGCGGACCGTGAGGTCCCGCACATGCAGGGGGAGCGGTGCGGCGCGCGGTACGTCCGGGAGGGGGCCCGGCTCCTCCTCGGGTGTGACGGTGGCGCGCTGCGGGCGGAGTTTTCGCTCAAGTCCCTTGGCCTGCTTGCCCAGTTCCTTGCCGATGCCGTCCTGGTTGCCCACCAGGGTCAGCACCAGGACGATCCCGCCGATCAGTGGCATCCACTCGCTCAGTCCGGGCAGCACCAGGTCCCCGAAGCGGGCGCCGACCGTGCCCGCGGCGAAGGTGGCGCCGAACAGCGGGCCGACGAGGAAGCCGACACCGCCGATGACGGCGAGCCCGAGCGCGGTGACGGAGTCGAAGCTCGCGAAGTCGGAGAACACCACCGAGGTCGAGCGGAAGCCGGTGAGCACTCCGGCGAGCGCGGCGATGGCCGAGGACAGACCGAAGGCGTAGAGCTTGGTGGCCCGGACGTCGATGCCCAGGGCGGCAGCGGCCCGCTCGTTGGCCCGTACGGCGATCAGCCGGCGCCCGGTCCTGCCGCGCCGGACGTTGGCGACGACGAGCGTGGCGGCGACGAACAGGACGAGGACCACGGCGGCGTAGCGCTGCGGATGGTCGACCCCGGAGATGCTGATGCCGAAGAGCGTCTGCTTGCCCACCGCGATGCCGTCGCTGCCGGGTGTCGTCGACAGGTCGGTGTTCTGGAAGACCATCGCCTCCAGGGTGGTGCCGAGGCCGAGCGTGATGATCGCGAGATTGACCCCGCGTGTGCGCACGGCCGGCAGCGCGAACAGCAGGCCGATCGGCACGGTCCCCAACACGCCTGCCAGCAGGGCGAGTTCGAAGGGCCAGCCCCAGTCCGCGGCGGCGTGCCCGGCGATGAAGGCGCCGGTCCCGGCGAGGGCGTAGGCCGCGAGCGACACCTGTCCCGCGTAGCCGGTGACCACGATGACGGACAGGATGATCAGGGAGAGCACCAGGGTGCTGGTGATCGCGTCCGCCCACAGCGGTGTCGACAGGCTCACCAGCACCAGCCCGAGGACGACGGCCAGCACGAGGGGGACGGGGTGGACCTTGCCGGTGCCCAGTGCCGGGAGCCGGTCGAGGAACGTGCCCCGCAGCGGCAGTGCCCGGCCGCGGGCGACCAGGACCAGGGCGATGAAGAGGAACGGCACCGAGGAGGCGAGTCCGGTGACGCCGGAGCCGAAGCGCGTCAGCTCGGACTGCGCGACACCGATGACCAGACCGCCCGCGAGAGTGACCGGGAACGACGAGAACCTGCCGACCAGGGCGGCGGCCAGCGCGCTCAGCAGCAGCGTGGTCAGCCCGGTCACCGACAGGCCGATCACCGGCACGATCAGGATGGCGGTGAGTCCCGCGAGCGCGGAGCCCAGGGCCCAGTTGCCGGCGGCGATCAGGTCGGGGGACCAGCCGAGCGCGGCGGCGGCCGCCTCGTTCTCGGCGACGGCGGTGGTGCCCAGGCCGAACAGGGCGCGCCGGTACAGGAGATGGAGCACCGCGGTCACGGCGATCGCGATCCCGAGCAGCCAGACGCGGTCCTCGGAGACCGTCGCCCCGGCGATCGTCAGCAGCCGGGTGGGCAGCTTGCCCGGCACCAGTTGCAGGCTGTCGCCGTAGCGCTTGACGGCGATCGCGGTGAGGACGATGAACACCGCGAGGGTGCCGACCAGCCGGGCGAGCGTGGACGCCCTGCGCAGCGGACGGATCACCAGCAGGTGGGTGAGCAGGCCCAGCAGCGCGGAGGTGAGCACGCCGCACGCGGTGGCCGGCCAGTACGGCACACCGTGGTTGACGGCGAGTTCCCACTGGACGTAGGCGCCGGCCATCCCGATCGCGCCGTGCGCGAAGTTCAGGACACCGGAGCCCCGGTAGACCAGCACGATGCCGTGCGCGGTGAGCGCGTAGAGGGCGCCGAGCCCCAGGCCGAGCAGCGCGAAGCGCAGGACGTCGTCCATCGGAGGAACCTCCCAGACGCGGGACGAGACAGTGCATTCATTTAAATAATTGTGCCGAGAGTACTTCACTAACCCAAAAATGCACCCCATGCTGTTCGGCATCTCGACGTCGCCCACTTTGGGCGCGAGCCCCGCGGAGGGACCATGAACGACTCACGCCGACGCAGAAGCGTCGCGGCCAGCTGTCTCGCGGTGACCGGAGCCCTGCTCGTGGCAGGGTGCGGGGGAGAGGCGGCAAGCAGCTCGGCCGAGACCTCCTCGCTGAAGGGCACCCCGGTGAAGGTGATGGTCTGGGCACCGGAGAACACCCAGGGCAGCGCCCAGCCCGGAATCCACCTCACCGCCACGGCCTACGAGAAGTGGATCAACGCCAACGGCGGGATCAAGGGCGGACCCCTCAAGGTCGAGTTCTGCAACGAGAAGGGCGACCCCGACGAGGCCGAGAAGTGCGCCCAGCAGGCCGTCGCCGACAAGGTGACCGCGGTCGTCGGCTCCTACAGCCTCTCCGGCGACCGCTACATGCCCATCCTCCAGAAGGCCGGCATCCCCTACATCGGCGGGACCGGCGTCTCCGCGGCGGAGTTCTCCAACCCGCTGTCCTTCCCGGTCAACGGCGGCACCCCGGTGGTGTTCGCCGCCCACGGCCGCCAACTGGTGGAACAGGGCTGCAAGAAGATCACCGGCGTGCGGTACGACGTGGCCGCCGCGGCCGTGGTCTCGCAGTTCCTCACCCTGGGCGCGGTCTCCGCCGGAGGGGCGGCGCCCAAGGACCTCAAGGTGCCGCTCACCGCCACCGACCTCGCCCCACAGGTCGCCGCGACCAAGGGCAGCGACTGTGTGAGCGTCATCCTGGGCACCGCCTCGGACCTGTTCGTCAAGTCGTACGTCCAGTCCGGCGACAAGACCAAGCTCGCCAGCGTCGTCGGCAACCTCACCCCCCAACTGGCCGCGAGCACCGGCGGAAGCAGCAGCCCGCTGGAGGGCGCCGCGATCACCGGCTACTACCCGCCGACCTCCGACGCCGTCTGGAAGGACTTCGTCACGGCGGCCAAGGGCAAGGACATCGACACCACCAACGGCGCCAACGCGACGACCTGGGTGGCCTTCAAGGTCTTCACCGAGGCCGCCAAGAAGCTGCCGACGATCTCGGCCGAGGCGCTGGTGAAGGAGCTGAACACCACCTCCGGCATCGACACCGGAGGCCTGACCCCGCCCCTGAACTGGAAGGCGTCGACCGCCCTGCCGATCAAGGGACTCGACCGCATCCACAACACGACCGCCACCGAACTCGTCATCCGCGACGGGAAGATCGAGTGGGCCAAGGCCGGGTCGACCTTCGTCGACGTCCGCAAGGTGCTGACGGCCGCGTCGCACGGCTGAGCCCGCTTCGGCGCGGCCACGTCCCCGTCGGTCCGCCTGACTCCGGCCGACTCCGGTTGAGGAGAGACCCCGTGCACGACACAGATGTGCCCCTGATAGCGACCCGCGCCCTGTCCGCCGGATACGGCACCCGGCCCGTCGTGAGCGAGCTCGACCTGGAGGTCCGGCCGGGCGAGGTCGTCGCCCTGCTCGGCCCCAACGGCGCGGGCAAGACCACCACCCTCAGGGCGCTGTCCGGCGACCTGACCCCGATGAGCGGCGAGGTCCGGTGGCTGGGCACCCCCGGCCACGCGCCGCTGCACCGGCGCGCCCGCGAGGGCCTCGCCTACGTCGGTGAACGGGCCGTCTTCACCCGCCTCGACACCACCGACAACCTACGGGTGGGACGGGTACCGCCCGACCGGGCCGTGGCGCTCTTCCCCGAACTGGAGAAACGCCTGAGGACCGGCGCGGGCATGCTGTCCGGCGGCGAGCAGCAGATGCTGTCGCTGGCGCGTGCCCTGTGCCGTACTCCCCGGCTCCTGCTGGCCGACGAACTCTCCCTGGGGCTCGCCCCGTTGGTCGTCGACCGTCTCCTGCGGGCCGTCCGTGAGGCGGCCGACCAGGGCCTCGGCGCACTGCTGGTCGAACAGCACGTACGCAAGGTCCTCGACATCGCCGACCGCGTCTACGTACTGCGCCGAGGCCGCGTCGTCATGACCGGCACCCCGAAGGAACTGCGCGGGGACCTCGACGCCATCGAATCCTCCTACCTCGCGAACAACCCGACGTCATGACTGACTGATTGAGGTGGTTGCCGTGCCCAGCGCACGTGAACAGATCCGGGCCCTCGTCCGGTCCGGCGAGACCTTCGACCAACCCGCCCGCTACATAAGGGAGTTGCAGTTCGAAGCGGCACGGGAGGCATTCGTCGCCCACCGTGAGCGCATCCCGCTGCTGCGTACTCGGGCACAGGAGAGCGGTGTCCACGGGATCGAGAGCGCGGACGACCTCGTACCCCTGCTGTTCTCCCACACCAGCTACAAGTCCTACCCGCTCTCCCTCATCACCGGCGGCCGATGGGACCGGCTGCTGCGCTGGTACACGACGGTCTCCGCGGTCGAGCCGGGTGACGTCGACGTCGAGGGCGTCCAGGACATCGACGAATGGACCGACCGCATCACCGCCGCCGGCCACCGCCCCTACATCACCAGCGGCACCTCGGGGAAGGTCTCCTTCCTCAACTGCGATACCAGCGACCTGAGTTTCCTCCACGACATCCTGGAGAACCTCACCTGCTGGCCCGACCCGCTGCCGCCCGAGCAGACCCGCCGCGGCTACCTCCTCGCACCGGCGAGCGGGCCGATGCGCTCCATCGACGGCTACCGCTGGCACGCGGACGTCTTCGTCCGGCCCGGTGAGACCCGGCTGCTGACCGAGGACCCGATGCGGGTGTCCGAGCTGATGAGCAGCGCCCTGCTGCGCCGCCGCATGGCGGAAGGCACCGCCACGCCGCAGGAGATCAGCTCCTTCGAGGCCGCGTCCGGGGCCCGCGAGGCGGAACTCGGCGCGGCTGTCGCCCAGATCGTCGACGACATCGCCGCACACCGGACCGAGCCCCTCCTGATCGCCGGGATGAACAACCAGCAGTTCACCCTGATCCAGGCTCTGCGGGCCCGGGGCGTACCCGACGGGAGCCTCCACCCGGACACGCTGGTCCTCAGCGGCGGCGGCAACAAGAACGGGGTCCTGCCCGACGACTACCAGGAGCAGTTCGCCGGCTTCTACGACGGCGTACGGCGGGTGCGCAGTTATGGCATGACGGAGCTTCAGGGCTCGTGCCTGGCCTGCGAGTCGGGCAACTACCACGTGCCGCCGTGGGTGATCCCGCTGGTCCTGGACGAGCCGGGCGAGAAGCTGCTGAACACCGAACAGGGCGTGGTGGAGGGCCGGTTCGCCTTCCTCGACGTATCGCTGGAGGGCCGGTGGGGCGGCCTGATCAGCGGCGACCGGGTCTTCGTCGACTTCTCCCCGTGCCCCTGCGGCAGATCGGGACCGGTCGTCCTGCCCGACATCCGCCGCTACGGCGACCTCGGCGGCGACGACAAGATCACCTGCGCCGCGACACTCGACTCCTATGTGCGGGGGATGATCCACGGTTGACTTCTCTCCCTCGTGAGCGAGGGGGATTCCTACGGCTCGCGCCGTGGGGTTTTCTGCTTCGTCGCCGACGGCCCGCCCGGAGAACTCCGTTGAGGTCTTACACCGGCTCCACAGACAGACACCGCCAGTCCGGCGGCCAAGAGATTGCATGCCGCGTTCACGTCCCGGTCGTGCGTGATGCCACAGTCGCAGGTCCAGGTGCGAACACCAAGCGGCATTGCATCCCGCAGAGTGCCGCAGTTCGAGCACAGTTCGGAGGAGGGAAAGAACCGGTGCACCGCGATGACTTCCCGCCCGCACCAGGCAGCCTTGTACTCCGGCATGGAACGGAACTCGCCCCAGCTTGCGTCGGTGATCGCCCGGGCCAGGCCCCGGTTCTTGACCATGCTGTGCACGGTCAGGTCCTCGATCACGAGCGTTTGGTTTTCGCGCACGAGTCGAGTGGTGGGCTTGTGGAGCAGGTCGCGGCGCCGGTCTGCAATCCGGGCATGGATCTCCGCGACCTTCCGCCGGGCCTTGGCCCGGTTGGTTCCCTCGCCTTTCGCCTTGCGGGACAGTTCCCGCCGGGCCCTGGCGAGACGGGTGCGGTCACGACGCTCGTGTTGCGGGTTGCTGACCTTCTCTCCTGTGGAGAAGGTCAGCAGGTGGGTAAGGCCGACATCGATCCCGATGGCCGCGCCTGTGGCGGGAAGCGGTTCGACGGCAGGGTCGTCGCACAGCATCGAGACGAACCAACGACCGGCCGCGTCCTGCGACACGCTCACAGTGGAGGGCTGGGCACCTTGGGGCAGCGGCCTCGACCACACGATGTCCAGCGGGTCCGTCATCTTCGCCAACGTCAGCAGCCCGTCCCGGAAGAGAGAACCACTGCGGGTCTACTCGGCGCACTTGTGCGACTTCTTCCGCGACTTGAAACGCGGATACCTGGCCCGCTTGGCGAAGAAGTGAGTGAACGCCATCTGCAAATGCCGCAGTGTTTGCTGCAACGGCACCGACGACACCTCATTGAGGAAGGCAAGTTCCTCGGTCTTCTTCCACACGGTCAACAGGGCAGAGGTCTGGTTGTAGGTGACCCGTTCCTGCCTCGTCCACGCCTCGCTGCGCGCAGCGAGCGCCAGGTTGTAGACCTTTCGCACACACCCGAACGTGCGCGACAGCTCCGCCGCCTGCGCATCGGTGGAATAGAAGCGGTACTTGAACGCCCGCTTCGTGTGGGTGGCCATGGCTCGCAAACCAACTCGGCCAAAGCCGGAGCATCCGCGAAAGGAAGCCGAGGAACCACACTCGGCCCCTCTGGTTTCCCGATGTCACGAGTACCCGAATCCAACCCACCTGCTACGAAAGGACATCGATGAGTGCTACCACGATGTATGGCGCGCCCGCTCCAGAGACGGAAGTCGTGCACGTGGTGCGCGGCGAGGTCGACCACGCCCCGCACGTCGGCCACGGCCGCGCCGGCTCGGCCTTCACCGCACCGGCGCTCGACCTGGACCGCCTGGTGTGGCCCCGCACCGAACCCGGCCCCGCCTTCCACGTGCCCGTCGCGGAGATCGTCGACCTGCTGGTGGAGACCGGCGAGGCCCTCAAAGCGGACCGCGAGGGGCTCCTGGCCGAGGCACTCGACCGCATGGTCGGAGTCAGCCCGCTGCCCGCCGAGATCCTCGAACGCGCCTACGCCGTGCTGTGGCGCAGCTTCCAACGCCCCGGTCTCTACGCCCAGATCGACCACGAACTCGGTGGGGCCGACGTGCTCGACGGCTGGCGCGAGGTGCGCCTGCCCGACAACCGGACCGCGGCCACCCGGGCGTTCCCACCACGACTGGTGCACATCATCGCGGGCAACGCACCCGGGGTCGCCGCGATGTCCGTCGTGCGCGGCGCCCTCACCAAGGGTGTCAACCTGCTCAAACTGCCCTCGAACGATCTGTTCACCGCGACAGCGATCCTGCGCACGATGGCCGCGGTGGCCCCCGACCACCCAGTGGTGCGCTCGTTCTCCGCGGTGTACTGGCGTGGCGGCGACGAGACGGTGGAGAGCGTGCTGTTCCGCCCGCAGTTCTTCGACAAACTGGTCGCCTGGGGCGGCGAGTCCACGATCCGCGGAGCACTGCGGTACGTCGGTCCGGGATTCGAACTCGTCTCCTTCGACCCCAAGACGTCCATCTCGTTGATCGGCCGGGAGGCGTTCGAGTCCCCCGAGAACCTCGCCCGTGCCGCTGACGCGGGTGCCGCCGACGCCACGTTCTTCAACCAGCAGGCCTGTGTGGCGAGCCGCTTCCAGTTCGTCGAGGGCTCCTGGGAGGACGCCGACCGCTACGCCGCCCTGCTCTGCGAACGCCTGGGCGTGGCAAGGGAGTTCAGCTCGGCGGACGGCCCGAGGGTCGCGGCCTCCCTGCGTGAGGAGATCGACGTCCTGCGGTCCATGGCTCCCGACTACCGGGTGTGGGGCGGCTACGACGGTCGTGGCCTGGTGATCCGCTCTCCCGAACCGGTGGATTTCCATCCGGACGGAAAGATCGTCGACGTGGTCCCCGTCACCGAACTGACGGAAGCGGTCACCCACGCCGGAGTCGCCACCCAGACGGTCGGCGTGTACCCGGACACCCGCAAGGCAGAACTGCGCGACGCCCTGGCCTGCGCCGGGGTGCAGCGCGTGGTCTCCCTCGGCAGGGCGGGCGGGATGCCGCCGGGCCTCTCCCACGACGGGTTCTATCCATTGCAACGCCTCATGCGCTGGGTGAACGACGAGTGACCGCGCTCAAGCTCTCCAGCAGCGCGGCGAGGCCGTCGGCGTAGTTGCCGTGGAAGAGCTCCTCGGCGTCGGTGTCGCTGACGCCGACGGGCGTGAACGTGCCGGACCATTCGACGCGCGAGACGCCGGGGCTGCCGGGGACGGCGTGCACGCGCGGCGTGGATAGGTAGCCGGTCACGGGGAACGGCGCCTCTTCGATGGCGTAGGAGTAGCCGCGCGCATCGTGGTCGAAGGCCTGGAGGCGTTCGACGATGACGCCGCCGTCCTGGTTGGTCGGGCGGCGTACCCGGCCGCCTTCGCTCAGCTCGCTCTCGGGGATGTACGGGAGCCAGTCGGGCAGGGACCCGAAGCCGCCGATGAGCCGCCGGACGCGGTCGGGGCTCTGCGGGATGTCGAGGGACGCGGTGGTGGTGGCCATGGTGGGTGCTTCCTGTGGTGTGCCGTGGGGTGTCAGGCGGTGGGGGCGTCGACGGCGATGAGCTTCTCGGCGCGCAGGGCGGTCCAGAAGACGGTCGGCACGCGCTCGGCGACGTCCTCCGCGATGCGGCCGGGACGGGTTGCGCCGGGTACGACGGCCGTCGAGGCGGGATGGGCGAGCGCGAACTGCAACGCGGCCGCCTTGACGCTCACACCGTGCTCGGCCGAGAGCGCCTTGACCCGTTCGACCTTGGCGAGGATCTCCGCCGGGGCCTCCTGGTACTCGAAGTGCCGTCCGCCGACGAGGACACCGGAGCTGTACGGACCGCCGACGATCATGTCGACGCCCTGCTCGGTGGCGGCGGGCAGCAGCCGCTGCAGGGACCGCTCGTGGTCGAGCAGGGTGTAGCGGCCGGCCAGGAGGAACGCGTCGGGGCGGGGCTCGTCCAGGTCGAGGGTCAGCTCGATCGGCCGACACGGTTGACGCCGAGGCCCCAGGCCTTGATGACGCCCTCGTCGCGGAGCCGCTGCGGGACGCGGAAAGCGCCGGTGCGCGCGGTCTCGTAGACGTGCAGCCAGTCGTCGCCGTGGAAGTCCTGGGCGATGTCGTGCACCCAGACGATGTCGACGCGGTCCGTCCGCAGGTGCGTGAGGTTGTCCTCGATGGAGCGCAGGGTGGCGTCCGCGGTGTAGTCGTCGATCATCCTGTTCGGGCGGCCCTGCTCGAACAGACCACCTTTCGCGCCCAGGTTCCGTGCGGTGGGGTCCTCCAACTCGTCGAGGACGACCCGGCCGACCTTGGTGCTGAGCACGAACTCGTCGCGCGGCCGGCCAGTACCTCGCCCAGCCGGATCTCGGCCCGGCCGGCGCCGTAGAACGGGGCGGTGTCGAAGTAGCGGATGTCCTGGTCCCAGGCGGCTTCGACGGTGGCCGCGGCCTCCTCGTCCGGGATGCCGCGGAACATGTTGCCGAGGGGGGCGGTGCCGAAGCCGAGGGCCCCCGGCAGGAGGGACTTGATGCCCATGACGAAGATCCTTCTTTCCATGACGTGACGCGTAGTTCGTGCTGTTTCATCCGATCCGCGGCTCTTGCTCTGTCGAGGTTGGGATCGAGGGATGAGACTGTCCAGGACTTACTTGGACACGCTTGAGTCCCGAGAGGTCTTACGTGCTTGACCTGCGTCAACTCCGCTATTTCGTGGCCGTCGCCGAAGAGGAACACGTCGGCCGGGCCGCCGAACGCCTGCACATCTCGCAGCCGCCGCTGAGCCGGCAGTCGACGACACGATCCGCTGGAGGGTCGCGTCGTGCGACTTCTCCCGCAGCAGATCGCGGGCCGTCGAGGCCATCTGTTGCGCACAGTCCTGCCAGTCCATCGCCAAGTGTTCTCCAGCTGAGGCGTCGCCGGGGAGGTCCGGGGACGCGTCCTTGCCGTTACCTCATAAGGGGCGAACTGCACCGCCCCACGAGGTACGGCCGAAGCTCGGCGCCGACGTCGTCAGTGCGCGGAGGGCGAGGCCCGCGGAACGGCCGGGCAAGGGCCCTGAACGGCAGTGTCACGCCGGTGGCGATCGCCGTCGGTGCTGCGGAGCACGTGTGCGATGGCACGGAACATGAAGACCTCCGGGGGGATACATGTGCGGGACTGTCGACATCGGCTGCCCCTGGAGACGGCGGCACGCCAGGTGGGCGAGATTCTCCTGGTCACCCCGGGGTACCCGGCGGTGATGAACACATCGAGCATGGACGTGGCCGCGTCGAGTGGAGCGGCCCTCGGAGTCTTTCCGGTTGTCGCCGGACTGATCCTCGTCGTCGGGTTGATCTGGGCCGTACGGTTCGGAATGAAGGCCCGCCGGCGGGAGTCCGCGCCGCCGCGCCCGGAGGAGCAGCCCCGGCTGCCCGAGTCCGGGCCGACCGGCGAGATCCAGGAGATGCGCGAGCCCGAGGAGGTGCCGCGCGCGAAGGACGAGAGCGAGCGGCTCACCCCGCACCAGTTGTCCGGCGGCGGAACGTCGGGCAGCAGGCGCAGCGAGGACCAGAAGCGTCGGCGTTGGGGCTCGGGTTCCGCGTGAACACGGTTGCGTCCGCAGCGAAGAAGGATTGTGCGTGCTCGGCCACTTCTTGCGTTACGAGCGGCGTCACTCCGTACGCCGGTGGTCCGCCTCGCTCCAGGCTCGGGTGTCACGGGGCGGGAGATACGGCTCCGCACCCTTCGGGTGTCCGCCGGCCACAGCGCGCTGGCGGGCCAGTTCCGCGTCGAATTCGAGGCCGAGCAGGACCGCGATGTTGCTGATCCACAGCCAGATCAGGAAGACGACCACGCCGGCGAGCGTGCCGTACGTCTTGTTGTACGACGCGAAGTGGGCGACGTAGAACGCGAAGCCCGCGGAGGCGATCATCCAGACCAGCAGGGCCAGCACGCTGCCCGGGGTGACCCAACGGAAGCCTCGGCCCTTCACGTTGGGAGCCGCCCAGTACAGGATCGCGATCATCGCCATGACCAGGATGATCAGCCCCGGCCACTTGGCGATCGACCACACCCTCAGGGTGGCGTGCCCGATGCCGAGCGCGGAGCCGGCCGCGCGGGCCAGGCCGCCGGTGAACACCACGATGAGCGCGCTGATCACCGTCAGGACCAGCAGCACCACCGTGACGCCGACCCGGATCGGCAGCACCTTCCACACGGGGCGGCCCTCGGGCATGTCGTAGACGACGTTGGCGCTGCGGATGAACGCGGCGATGTAGCCGGAGGCCGACCACACCGCGACGACGATGCCGACCACGGCCACGACGGAGCCGAGGCCGCCGGTGGTGTGGAGCTGGCGTACGGCGTCGCCGATGATGTTCCGGGCCGAACTCGGCGCCAGTTTCTCGATGTTGTCCAGCACCCGCTGGGTCGTCGACTTGCCGGCGATGCCGAGCAGGGAGACCAGGACCAGCAGCGCGGGGAAGAGTGAGAGAACCCCGTAGTACGTCAACGCGGCGGCCCGGTCGGCGAGTTCGTCGTTCTGGAACTCCTTGACCGTGCCCCTGAGCACCGCCCACCACGACCGCCTGGGCAGTTCGGTGGGTTTGTCCGGCGCCCGCCGCTCGACTTGGTCGTTTGGTCCTGGTGTGCGTGTCATACGGCTTGGGGTTACCCGACTCGGCCCGACCATGCGTCAACGGTGCCTCAATCGCCCTTTCCCGCTCAGCCGTTGAGGATTCCCGGCAGTGCCAGCGCCGCCAACAGAGTCGTGGCCATCAGCAGCCATGCCACGTAGTCGCCGATGTGCCCGGACTGAAGGCGTCGTATCGGATCGGTCCAGGACGGTTTGCCGAGCGCCCTCGGGCGGGTCACGGCGAGTGCGGCCAGGCCGACGGCCAGCAGGGTCGACGTGAGGCCGAGGAGCAGCCCGGCGGGAGTCCAGTGCGGTGTGGTGACGGCTCCGTCGGACACCGCCTGCCCGACCGCTGCCGCGAGGCCGGGTACCGCGCCCACGGCGAGGGACGCGACGAGCAGCGCGGCGGGGACCGCGGTCATGGTGTCCGGCACCCGGCTCAGCCGGTGTCGGGTCTCGGGTTCCTCGCCGATACCGGTGGTCTCGTACGACGACTCCTCGCCAGGCCGGCGGCCGAGGCCGAGGAACACCCGTGCGGCGACCCGGAGCACCGCGCCCGCGGTCACCGCCGACACGGCGACGAACAGCACGGTCAGCGGGCCGCCGACCGCCTCCTCCAGTACCGCCTTCCCGAGTGCGATACCGAAGGGCGGGAGCCCGGCGAGGCTCAGCGCGCCGACGACGAACAGGGCGGCGACTCCACGTAGTTCGCGGGCGCGTCCGTGCAGGGCGTGTTCGTCCGCCGAGCCGTACCGGTCGAGGTGGACGCCGGTGCAGGCGAACAGGGCGGCCTTCACCCCGGCGTGGCCCAGGATGTACAGGGCGACCCCGTCGTCGGCCTCGGGGCTCAGGACGCCGATGCCGTGAGGAACAGGCCCATGTGGGCGACCGTGGAGTACGCGAGCAGCCGTTTGATGTGCCGTTGGTACCAGCACATCACCGCGCCGAGGGCGGCGGTCAGTACACCGAGGACGACGAGGGCGCGTTCCAGGTCGGACGCCGGGATGCCGCCCGGGCCGGAGAAGATCGTCCGGTAGACCCGCCACACGCCGTAGGCGCCCAGCTCGACCATGACTCCGGACAGCAGCATGCACACCGGTGTCGGCGCGACCGCGTGCGCGTCCGGCAGCCGGAAGTGGAACGGCACGGCCGCGGCCTTCACCAGCAGTCCGGTCAGGACGAGTGCGAAGGCCGCGAGAGTGAGGGCGTCGGGGCCGCCGTGCCGGTCGAGGCCCTGGCCGATCTTCGTCATGGTGAGTTCGCCGGTGCGGGCGTACAGCAGGGCGATGCCCGTCAACACGGTGTACGCGCCAAGGGAGTTGAGGACTCTGAACGACAACGCGCCTTGCACGGCCTTCGGTTCCTCGACGCGATGACCGGTCAGCGCGTATGCCACGACGCTCATCAACTCGAAGAACACGAAGGCGTCGAAGAGGTCCCCGGCGATCGCGAAGCCGCAGATGCCGCCCTGGAAGAGCAGCATCAGGGCGGGGAAGGCGCCCGCGTGGCGGCGGGGCGGTTCGTCGAAGTAGTGCCAGGAGTACGCCAGCGCCGCGACCGTCAGGAGTGAGGCGTGGGCGGCCATGCCGAGTCCGGGGCCCTCCCGGACGAGGACGATCCCGACGCTCTCGCCGCCTTTCGGGGTCCAGCCGCCGACCCATTCGGTCAGCGGCGGTGAGGAGTTGAGGAGGAGCACGAACGCCAGGGCCGCCGTGCTGGCGGCGAAGGCACAGCCCACCGTCTCGGCGGCGACGCGGGAGAGGTGGTGTCCGCCGGCGACAAGGAGGGTGGCTCCCAGCAGGGGACGGTGACGAGGACCGGGAGCAGGTGGTGCATCAGCCGCGCAGCTCCGAGAGTTCGTCCGGGTCGACCGTGCCGTGGAGTTTGGAGACTTGGAGGACGACGAGTGCGAGCAGGACGGCGGTCACCGTGGCTCCCACGACCACGTCCGTGAGAGCGAGAGCCTGCACCACCGGGTCCACGACCGGGCGGGAGCCCGGCTTCAGGTCGGAGAAGACGGGGGCGGTGGCGCCGTCGCGGTAGCCGACGGCCAACAGCAGGACGTAGGTGGCGGATTGACAGACCGCCAGGCAGCCCACGGCGTGGATGAGGTTCCGGCTGGTCACCAGTCCGTAGCGGCCGACGAGGAACACCCAGACTGCGACGAGGTACGGGAACACCGACATCACTTCTCGCCGCCCTTCTCGATCTCCACGGCCTGGTCCAGGAAATGGGCCAGCAGGACGACGACCGCGCAGGCGACCTCCATGCCGATGGCCGCGTTCAGGAGGGGGACGGTGCCGCCCGAGGAGAGGGTGTTGAAGGTGCCGTAGGGAAGGAAGTTGGCGAGGAAGGCGCTGCCGGCCAGCAGTCCGGCGAGGCCCAGGACGAGGTAGGCGGAGGCGGCGAGGGCGTCGGCGATCTCGTAGGAGGCGACCGGCCGGATGCGCTCCAACGCGCGGTAGTCGGCGCCCAGATAGAGCAGGTGCAGGGCGGTCGCGACGACGACACCACCCTGGAAGCCGCCGCCTGGGCTGAGCTGGCCGTGCGCGATGACGTACAGGCCGGTGACGACGGCGACGGGGAGGACGAGGAGCGCGTAGCGGCGTACGGGGAGGCCGACTTGCTCGGGCTCGGGCGCGGCGCGGTGTTCGTCGCGGTTCTGGCGCAACAGGACGACGGTGCCGAGGACGGACGCGAAGAGGATGCTCATCTCGCCGAGGGTGTCGAAGGCGCGCTGGTCGAAGTTGACGGAGGCGATCGTGTTCGCGGTGCGGCGGGCGAGGGAGGCGCGTACCGCCCCTTCCCCATACGGGTGTTGGGCCCCGCCGAAGCCCGGCAGGTCGAAGCACGCGGCGACGAGGAGGGCCGCGAGACCGGTGGCGCCGACGGCCGCGACGAGCAGCCGCATCCGCCGGGTCATCGGTCGGTCTCCCGCTTCCGTTTCGCCCGTCGGACCTTGCGCGCGGACAGCATGATCAGCAGGGGAGTGAGGGCGGAGCCCACGGCCAGTTGGGAGAGCGCCACGTCGGGGGCTTGGAGCACGGTGAACAGGACGGCCAGGATGGTGCCGAGGACGGCGAGGACGAGTGCCTGCCGTGCGGGGTCGCGGGTGGCGACGGCGGTCGTCGCGGACACGGCGACCAGCAGCAGCGCCACGACGATCAGCGGATCATCCGCGTCGGCTCCCCGCGAAACCGCCGGACAGGGCACGGGAGGCGGTGAGGTTCCCGCCGATCAACAGGGCGCCGACGACCAGGAGTTTGGCCAGTGCGCGGCCCGGGCCCGTGGCCACGCACACGGCGATCACGACGGCACCGCCGAACACCGCGACCGCGTACGTGAGTCCCCATGCCCGCGGCGGATCGTCCGCCAGGTCCTCTGCGAGGAGGCGGGCGAAGACGAGGGTGCCGACCGGGCCCAACAGGGCCAGGAGCAGGGCGAGATCGACGTGGGACGGGCGGCCGTAGCCCCGGGCGAGGAGCAGCAGGGCGGGGCAGGCCAGTGAGGTGGACAGGTTCTGCGCGGCGACCCGGCGCCGCAGCGGGCCGGTGGCGACGCCCCAGACCGCGGCCCCGACCCCCGCGCCGAGCGCGGCCGTCGCGGCGACGGTCCAGCCGTTCACCACCCGCTCACCGCACGGTGCGTACCCCAGGCGGCGAACGCGCCGACCAGTGCGGCGGATACGCCCACGACGAGTTCCAGCGTGTTCACCGCGCTGATGAAGACCAGCCACAGCAGAGCGAGGACCGCCCACCAGGCCAGCACCTCGCCCACGCCGAGGAGTGTCGTACGCCGGTTCACATGGCACCTCCACCGACGAGGTCAACTCGCCCTGTTTGATTGGGTATTTTCGCTACGGCATCCAAGCATCGTCGCTCGTCCACCCGAGGGCGACGCGCGACGACCTGGCAACCGAAGGGCCCTGAGAAGGCGAAGGAAAACCGGTCACGCGCAGCGGACTCAGGCCGCGTCGTGCATGATCTGATCCCGCAGCCGGTCGCAGCAGAGGGCGATCAGGCGGGAAACGTGCATCTGTGAGATGCCGAGCCGGTCGGCGATGGCTGCCTGTGTCATGCCACGGAAGAAGCGCAGGTAGAGGATGGTCTGGTCGCGCTCCGAGAGCGCGTGGATACCGGGTTTGACGGCCTCGCGGTCGACGACGGTGTCCAGGGCCGGATCGGGTGCCCCGAGGGTGTCGCTGAGGGAGTACCCGCCCTCGCCGGTGGGCAGTTGCGCGTCCAAGGAGAGGGAGGTAAAGCTCTCCAGGGCGCCCAGTCCGATCAGGACGTCCTCCTCGCTGAGGCCGACCTCGGCGGCGATCTCGGCGGTGGTGGGGCGTCGGCCCTGGACGGTCTGTGACAGGTCCTGGATGGCGAACCGCACCTGGTTGCGCAGTTCCTGCACCCGGCGTGGCACGTGCACGGTCCACATGTAGTCGCGGAAGTGCCGTTTGATCTCGCCGGTGATGGTCGGCACGGCATAGCTCTCGAAGGCGTTGCCGCGCGCGGGGTCGTACCGGTCGACGGCCTTTACCAGACCCAGAGCCGCGACCTGGCGGAGGTCCTCGGAGCTTTCGCCCCGATTGCGGAACTGCCCGGCGAGCCGGTCGGCCATGGGCAGCCATGCCACCACGATCTGGTCGCGCACGGTGTCGTGCTGCGGCCCGGGGGCGAGCAGGACGAGCAGGCGGAAGGATTCCGCGGTGTCGGGGGCGTCGTCGTGCGGATGGTGTTTCGCGCTCGATCGGACAGACATGGTGCCTCACCGCTTCCCCTGCATTGGGGCGGACGATCACCATGGGAAGTGCACTCGCCGTAGGGACAGGCACACCCGGTGCGACGACTCGTCGCTCCCACGGACGTGCCTCCTGTCTGAAGCACTTTTCTTCGGGTACCCCCGTCAATCCGTGGCAAACATCCGGTCTGACTTGGGGAAGGGGGACGTCGAGGAGGCGCGGGGCCCGATCGACGGGGCGGGGATTCGGGGCGAAGTCGCGGGATTCCCTGCCGGAAGCCGGGCGGGCTCGGTCGGCGCGACGGCCGGCGCGGGTCGCTCGGTGTTCTTGTCGGGCAGAACCAGTTCCTCGTATCTGCCCAGGGCGAGCAGCAGGCCGAGCATGAAGGGCGGAACGAGCACCGCGAGCACTGCCATGACATGTCCTTCTTCGGGAAGCCGCGCGAGGGACGAGGCGCGGGTGTCCTCGGAGCGAGGGCACAAACCTCCACGTCGGTCCTCCGTGTCGGTGTCCGGTCTACGGGTACGCGGGTGCAACGGCCGAGGAACCAGGCGCTACGGCGCCGCCCGGCCTCCGCCCGCCGCGAACACCACGACACCGAGGAGAACCGTGTGACCTCGCTCCGCACCTTCACGCGACCGGCTGTCCGCCGGCAGGAGACCGATGTCGGGGACGCGACGACCCGCTACCTCCTGTACGGGCTGCTGCCCGGCTGGTTCGTGCCGGGCCTGGCCGACTGGGTGATGCACCGGCGGACCCGGATCGAGGACACCTCCGGCACGAAGGAGTCCCTGATCCACGCGCTGATGATGACCGAGGTCGGCATCCCCATCGCGCTGACCCTGCGCTACGAGGTCAACCCCCTGCTGATCGCTGTGCAGTTGGGCGGCGCCACGGTCCACGAGGCAACCGCGCTGTGGGACGTACGGACCGCCGTGCGCAGCGAGCGCGAGGTCAAGCCGATCGAGCAGCACATCCACAGCTTCCTCGAATCGCTGCCCTTCGCCGCCCTCACGTCCCTGATGTGCCTGCACAGCGATCAGGTCAAGTCCCTTCTGGACGGCGGGCGTTCGGACCCGAACGCCTGGCGGCTGGTGCCGCGCGAGCGACCGTTGTCGCGCGGCTATCTCGCGGGCATCGCCGCAGGGATCGGCGCGTGCGTCCTGCTGCCGTACGGAGAGGAACTGCTGCGCTGCCGACGAGCTGCCCGGACCCGGCGAAAGCCGGCCCGGGACGAAACCACCTGGCAAGCCACCCAAGGAGATGGATGACCATGCGTATCGCGTTCCTGATGGCACCTGAAGGCGTCGAGCAGATCGAACTGACGGAGCCGTGGCGGGCGGTCACCGACCAGGGCCACGAGACGGTTCTCGTGTCGACGGAGCCCGGACAGATCCAGGCGTTCGACCATCTGGACAAGGCCGACGTGTTCCCGGTGCAGATGGTGGCGCGCGAGGCGTCGGCCGAGGCGTTCGACGGTCTTGTCCTGCCCGGCGGGGTCGCCAATCCCGATCTGCTGCGCACCGACGAGGACGCCGTGTCGTTCGTCCGGGACTTCTTCGATCTGGGCCGGCCGGTCGCCGCGATCTGTCACGCGCCGTGGACGCTGGTGGAGGCGGGCGTGGTCCCGGGCCGCACGCTGACTTCGTGGCCGAGCCTGCGCACGGACATCGAGAACGCGGGCGGCACCTGGGTCGATGAACAGGTACGCGTCTGCGACGACGGGCCCAACACCCTGGTCACCAGCCGTAAGCCGGATGACCTGAAGGCGTTCTGCGAAGCGCTGCTCACGGAGTTCGCCAAGGCCCGGCACGAGGTCTGATGCGCGCCGGCCGGACGTTAGTCGCCTCGATCACCGGGCACTCGACCCACGGCAACCGAGCGGCCCTCCGCGTCGGGGCCCTCGCCGAGGAGAGTCGACGGTGACCGAGGCACGACGATCCGAAACGGCGCTGGACACCCGTGCCCTGGAGCAGGCGCTCCGCGCACGGGTCGACGGCGAGGTCCGGTTCGACGCGGGCAGCCGGGGCGCCTACGCCACGGACGGCTCGAACTACCGCCAGGTCCCGATCGGGGTCGTCGTCCCGCGCACGGTCGACGCCGGCGCCGATGCGGTCGCGGTCTGCGCCGAGTTCGGGGCGCCGGTGCTCTCGCGGGGCGGCGGGACGAGCCTGGGCGGCCAGTGCACCAGCACCGCCGTGGTCATCGACTGGACCAAGTACTGCCACAAGGTGCTCTCCATCGACCCCGACCGGCGCGTCTGCCTCGTCGAACCCGGCATCGTGCTCGACGAGCTCAACCGCCAACTCGCCGAGCACCGGCTCCAGTTCGGCCCCAAGCCGTCCACCCACAGCCACTGCTCGCTCGGCGGCATGATCGGCAACAACTCCTGCGGCGGCTCCGCCCAGGCGTACGGCAAGACCGTGGACAACGTCCGGCGCCTGGAGATCCTCACCTACGACGGCCTCCGCTGCTGGGTCGGCCCCACGACGGACGACGAGTACGAGGCGATCATCGCGGCCGGCGGCCGACGCGCCGAGATCCATCAGGGGCTGCGGCAGATCATCGACCGCACGATGGCGGACGTACGACGCGGCTTCCCCCGTATCCCGCGCCGCGTCTCCGGATACAACCTCGACTCGCTCCTCCCCGAGAACGGCTTCGACGTGGCCCGCGCGCTCGTCGGCAGCGAGGGCACCCTCGTCACCGTCCTGCGCGCCGAACTCGACCTCGTCCCCCTCCCGCCGTACGAAGCCCTCCTCGTCCTCGGCTACGACGACATCTGCGCGGCGGCCGACGATGTGCCTCGGCTGCTCAAGCACAGCAGCCCGACCCAACTGGAGGCCCTGGACGGGCGGATGGCCCAGTTGATGCGCGAAGAGGGCGCGTATCTCAACTCGTTGAGCGAGCTTCCGGAGGGTGAGAGCTGGCTCCTGCTCCAGTTCACCGGGGACAGTCAGGACGAAGTCGACGAGCAAGGACGGGAGTTGATCCGGGCGCTCGGACGCGACGAGAAGGATCCGTCGGTCGCGTTCTCCGACGACCCGGCGCGCGAACACAAGATGCTCAAGGCGCGCGAGGCCGGACTCGGCGTCACCGCACGCCCACCGGACGGCAGGGAGACCTGGGAGGGCTGGGAGGACTCCGCCGTCGCACCCGAAGTCCTTGGCGACTATCTGCGCGACCTGAAGAAGCACTTCGCCGACTTCGGCTACGACCACCCTTCCCTGTACGGGCACTTCGGCCAGGGCTGCGTGCACACCCGCATCCCCTTCGAACTCACCACCGCCGAAGGGGTCACGAACTTCCGGGAGTTTCTCTTCCAGGCCGCCGATCTGGTGGCCTCCTACGGCGGTTCGCTCTCCGGTGAGCACGGCGACGGGCAGGCGCGCGGCGAACTGCTGCCGCGCATGTACGGAGAGTCGGTCGTGGCCGCGTTCGGGCAGGTCAAGGCCCTCTTCGACCCGGACAACCGGATGAACCCCGGCAAGGTCGTCGCCCCGTACCGCGTCGACGAGAACCTGCGGCTGGGACCCCTGTGGCGGCCGGACAGCCACGACACCCACTTCAGCTACCCGGACGACGACCACTCCTTCGACCGGGCGGTGCTCCGCTGCGTCGGCATCGGCAACTGCCGTACGCACGAAGGCGGGGTGATGTGCCCCTCCTACCGGGCGACCGGCGAGGAGGAGCACTCCACGCGCGGGCGGGCCCGGCTGCTGTTCGAGATGCTCGGCGGGCACGCGGACTCCGCGATCACGGACGGCTGGCGCTCCACCGAGGTGCGTGACGCCCTGGACCTCTGCCTGGCCTGCAAGGGCTGCAAGTCCGACTGCCCGGTCGGCGTCGACATGGCCACCTACAAGGCCGAGTTCCTCTCCCACCACTACGAGGGACGCCTGCGGCCGGCCGCGCACTACTCCATGGGCTGGCTGCCGGTATGGGCGCGGCTGTCGCGACTGGCACCCCCGCTGGTGAACGCCGCGCTCGGCGCGCCGGGCATCGCCGGTCTCGGCAAGCGCCTCGCGGGCGTGGCCGTGGAGCGCGACGCGCCGGTCTTCGCCGAGGAGTCCTTCGTGCAGTGGTGGCGGGCTCGCGGGGCTCCCGACCCCGATCCGGCCGACCCGCGCACCGTCCTGCTCTGGCCGGACACCTTCAGCACCTACTTCCACCCGGGCGTGGCCAAGTCCGCGGTCCGGGTCCTGGAGGACGCCGGATTCAACGTCGCCGTCCCCACCCGTTCGGTGTGCTGCGGCCTCACCTGGATCTCCACCGGCCAACTCGCCACCGCCAAGCGGGTGTTGGGGCACACGCTCAACGTGCTGCGGCCCTGGTTGGAGGCGGGCACTCCCGTCATCGGCCTCGAACCGTCCTGTACGGCCGTCTTCCGCGCCGACGCCCCCGAGTTGCTGCCCGACGACCAGGACGTGCGGCGCCTGGCAGGGCAGTTCAGAACCTTCGCCGAACAACTCCTCAACCACGCCCCCGAAGGCTGGCAACCCCCGCACCTCACCAGGGCGGCGACCGTGCAGACCCACTGCCACCAGCACGCGGTGACGAAGGACGACGCCGACCGTGAACTGATGCGACGCGCCGGGATCGACGCCGATGTCCTGGACGCCGGTTGCTGCGGTCTGGCCGGCAACTTCGGCTTCGAGCAAGGCCACTACGACCTGTCGATGACCGTGGCGGAGCAAGGGGTACTGCCCGCCGTACGGGAGACCGCCCCTGACGCGCTCGTCCTCGCCGACGGCTTCAGCTGCCGTACGCAGATCGAACAGGGCGACACCGGCCGGCGTGCCCTGCACCTGGCCGAGGCCCTGGCGCTCGCCCTGGACGGACAGCACCTGCCCGCCGAACACCCCGAGAAGCTCGCCGACCGGCCCGAGGGTTCCGCCCGTGACGGCCGTCTGCTGGCAGCGGGCGCCGCGGTCTCCGTCCTTGGAGTGGCAGCGGCAGGAGCCCACTGGTTTCGCAACCGCCCATCAGCGCGATGAAAGGAACTCCCGTGTCCATCAAGGTGTCCGACTACGTACTCCAGCGGCTCCGCGAATGGGACGTCGACCATGTCTTCGCCTACGCGGGCGACGGCATCAACGGTCTCCTCGCCGCCTGGGGCCGCGCTGACAACAAGCCGAAGTTCGTGCAGTCGCGGCACGAGGAGATGTCCGCGTTCGAGGCGGTCGGCTACGCCAAGTTCTCCGGCAAGGTCGGTGTCTGCGCGGCGACTTCGGGCCCCGGGGCGATCCATCTCCTCAACGGGCTCTACGACGCGAAACTTGACCACGTCCCCGTCGTGGCGATCGTCGGACAGACCAACCGCAGTGCCATGGGCGGCAGTTACCAGCAGGAGGTCGACCTGCTGAGCCTCTACAAGGACGTCGCCTCCGAGTACTGCGAGATGGTCACCGTCCCCGAGCAACTGCCCAACGTCATCGACCGCGCGATGCGCACCGCGTACGCCAAGCGGACCGTGACGGCGGTCATCATTCCCGCCGACGTACAGGAGTTGACCTACTCGGAGCCCACTCACGCCTTCAAGATGGTGCCGTCCAGTCTCGGCCTGACGCACTCGGCGCCGGTGCCGCCGACGGCCGAACTCGCGCGCGCCGTCGAGGTGTTGGACGAGGGCGAGAAGGTCGCGATCCTGATCGGGCAGGGCGCGCGCGGCGCCCGCGCCGAGGTGGAGGAGATCGCCGAGGTACTCAGCGCCGGGGTCGCCAAGGCGCTGCTCGGCAAGGACGCGCTGCCGGACGACCTGCCGTACGTCACCGGTTCGATCGGCCTGCTCGGCACCCGTGCCTCCTACGAGATGATGCGCGACTGCGACACCCTGCTCGTGATCGGCTCCAGCTTCCCGTACACGCAGTTCCTGCCGGAGTTCGGGCAGACCCGGGCCGTGCAGATCGACATCGACCCGTTCATGATCGGGCTGCGCTACCCCTTCGAGGTCAACCTCGTCGGGGACGCGAAGGAGACACTCAGGGCCCTGCTGCCGCAGCTGAAACCGAAGAAGCACGGCTCGTGGCGCAAGAAGACCGAGATGGCCACGGCCCGTTGGTGGGACGTCATGGAGCGGCGCGCCGCCGTGGACGCCGACCCGATCAACCCCGAGCACGTCGTCCACACCCTCGACGCCCTCCTGCCCGACGACATCATCCTGGCCGCCGACTCCGGCTCCGCCGCCAACTGGTACGCACGGCACTTGCGGATGCGCGGGAACATGCGCGGCTCCCTGTCCGGCACCCTCGCCACCATGGGCCCGGGCGTGCCGTACGTCATCGGCGCGAAGTTCGCCCACCCGGACCGTCCGGCGCTGGCGATCGTCGGGGACGGGGCGATGCAGATGAACGGCATGGCCGAACTCATCACCGCCGCCAAGTACTGGCCCGAGTGGGAGGACCCGCGCCTGATCGTCGCTGTCCTCAACAACCAGGACCTGAACCAGGTCACCTGGGAGATGCGCGCCATGGCCGGCGCCCCGCAGTTCCTGCCCTCCCAGGCCCTCCCGGACGTGCCGTACGCCGACTTCGCGCGCTCGATCGGGCTCGACGGGGTACGGGTGGAGAAGCCCGGGGACGTCGAGGACGCCTGGCAGCGGGCGCTCGCCGCCGACCGGCCGTTCGTCATCGACTTCCGGACCGACCCCGCCGTACCGCCGATCCCGCCGCACGCGACCCTCGACCAGATCGAGGCCGCCGCCTCGGCCGTCCTCAAGGGCGACAGCGACCGGGCGGGCATGATCCGGCAGGGGTTGAAGGCGAAGGTGCAGGACATGCTGCCCGGCGGCAAGCGGCGCCAGGACAAACCGGGGGAGTGATGACCCCGCAGATCGTCGGGCGCGGTGAGCCGCTCGTGCACCGGGTCACGACCGCCGTGTACTCCGTTCCCACCGGCGCGCCGGAAGGCGACGGCACCCTGACCTGGGACTCGACCACCATGGTCGTGGTCCAGGTGCACGGGGGCGGGGCCACGGGACTCGGGTATACATACGGCGCGGCGGCGACCGCCCACGTCATCGAGCAGCAACTTGCCGACGTGGTAACGGGGTTGAGCGTCTGGGGCGTGCCCGCCGCCAACGAGGCGATGAACCGGGCCGTCCGCAACGCCGGCCGCCCCGGCCTGATCGCCGGCGCCGTCTCGGCCGTGGACATCGCCCTGTGGGACCTGAAGGCCCGCCTCCTCGACCTGCCGCTGATACGACTGCTCGGCGGGAGCCGCACCGACGTCCCCGTGTACGGCAGCGGCGGCTTCACGACGTACGACCAGCCCCAGCTGGACCGTCAACTGCACTACTGGACCGAGGAGTTGGGCATTCCCCGAGTGAAGATCAAGATCGGGGAGTCCTGGGGTCGGGCCGAGCGACGGGACCGCGAGCGGATCGCGCGGGCTCGCCGGAGCATCGGCGACGCGACGGAGTTCTACGTCGACGCCAATGGCGCGTACGGCCGCAAACAGGCAGTCCGCATGGCCCACCACCTCGACGAGCACGGCGTGACCTGGTTCGAGGAGCCCGTCTCCTCCGACGACCTGGCCGGCCTGACGGCGATCCGGGAAGCCATCACCCCCGAGGTGACCGCCGGTGAATACGGCTACACCCTCGCCTACTTCGGGCACCTGCTCGGCGCCGGAGCCGTGGACTGCCTCCAGGCCGACGCCACCCGCTGCGGCGGCATCACCGTCTGGCTGCGCGCGGCGGCCCTCGCGGAAGCGGCCGGCCTGGAACTCTCCGGGCACTGCGCCCCGCACGTCCACGCGCACGCGGCGGCCGCGATCCCCAACCTGCGCCATCTGGAGTGGTTCCACGACCACACCCGCATCGAGGACCTCTTCTTCGACGGCACCCTCGACCCGCACGGCGGCAGCATCCACCCGGGCGCCGACGGCGCACCCGGCCACGGCCTGACCCTCCGCGGCGAACAGGCCGAGAAGTACCGGACCGGATAGGAACGGAAAACGATGAGCACGCCGGAAACAGCCGAGCGCGACGCGTTCCCGCCGCAGGCGCTGCACGACTACGCCTTCCTCGCCGACGGCGAGCGCGGGGCACTGGTCGGCCCGCGCGGGGAGATCGCATGGCTGTGCGCACCCCGCTGGCACAGCGGCGCGGTCCTCTCCACTCTCATCGGCGGAAGCGGTCTGTACGCGGTCACGCCGAGGGGCCGCTTCGTACCTGGCGGACACTACGAAGAGGGTTCCCTGATCTGGCGCAGCCGCTGGGTCACCGAGGACGGGATCGTGGAATGCCGGGAAGCGCTGGTGTTTCCGGGCGAGCGGGGCCGACTCGTCCTGCTGCGGCGCGTGCGGGCGACGGAGGGACCGGCCCGCGTCCGGGTGCTGCTGCATCCCCTCGCCGAGTACGGCACCCAGCGCCTGCGCGACGCGCGACGCGACGACGACGGTGCTTGGACCGCACGGGTGGGCGACCTCCACCTGCGGTGGACCGGTGGCGGCGACGCCTCGCTCTCAGAAGTCGGCTCCACGGGTGGGCAGTTCACCCTCGACCTCACCCTGGACGCCGGACAGTGGCACGACCTGGTGCTCGAACTCAGTGAGTTCCCGCTGTGGGACGCCCCTCCGCCGATTCCATCCACGGAGTGGTCCCGGACCGAACGTGCTTGGAAGGAGGCCGTACCCGGGCTCGACGACACCGTCGCCGCCCGCGACGCACGGCAGGCGTACGCCGTACTGCGCGGCATGACCAGCGCAGACGGAGGCATGGTCGCCGCGGCCACGACGAGCCTCCCGGAGCGTTCCGAGGAGGGACGCAACTACGACTACCGCTACGCGTGGATCCGAGACCAGTGCTACGCGGGCCAGGCGGTCGCCGCGGCCGGTCAACACCCCATGCTGGACGAGGCGGTTCGGTTCGTCGGTGCCCGCCTGCATGAGGACGGGCCGAAACTGAAACCCGTGTACACGGTCGACGGAGGGCCCGTTCCCGACCAGCGCACGCTCGAACTGCTGGGCTATCCCGGTGGGTTCGACCGGATCGGGAACCACGTCAACCGTCAGTTCCAACTCGACGTGTTCGGCGAGGCGTTGCTGCTGTTCGCCGCCGCCGCGCGCCACGACCGGCTCGACCGGGACGGTCGGCGGGCCGCCGAGATCGCCGTGGCCGCCATCGCCGCCCGTTGGAACGAACCGGACGCGGGCATCTGGGAGTTGGGCGACCGGGCCTGGACGCACAGCCGGCTGATCTGCGCGGCGGGGCTGCGCCGGATCGCCGACGCGGCGCCCGACCCGGCCCGCAGGAGTGAGTGGACGGAGCTGGCCGACACGATCCTCGCGCACACCACGGCGCACGCGCTGCACCCCGACGGGCACTGGCAACGCGCCCCGGACGACGCTGGGTTGGACGCGGCCCTGCTGCTGCCCCCGGTACGCGGACTGCTCCCGGCCGACGACCCGCGCACCCGCGCCACCCTCCGCGCCCACACCGAATACCTCACCCGCGACCACTACGCCTACCGCTTCCGGCACGACGAACGCCCCCTGGAGGAGGCGGAAGGCGCCTTCCTGCTCTGCGGTTTCGTCACGGCACTGGCCGAACACCACCAGGGGCGGGAGGTGGAGGCCCACCGCTGGTTCGAACGCAACCGGGACGCGTGCGGAGCGGCGGGCCTGTACTCCGAGGAGTACGACATCGCCCAACGGCAGTTGCGCGGCAACCTACCGCAGGCATTCGTGCACGCCCTCATGCTCGACACCGCGGCCACCCTCGCCCGAACTCCTGGCATTCCCACCTGACTTCCGAGACGAACAGGACGAGCATGAACCAGCAGACCGTCGTCATCACCGGGGCCAGCGCCGGCATCGGCCGGGCCACCGCACGACTCTTCGCCGAGCGGGGCGCGAACGTCGTTCTCCTCGCGCGCGGCAAGGCGGGCCTCGACGCCACGGCCGCCGATGTCGAGGAACGCGGCGGCCGTGCCCTCGCCGTGCCCACCGACATGGCCGACCCCGCACAGGTCGAGGCCGCGGCCATGGCCGCCGAGGAAGCCTTCGGCCCGATCGACATCTGGGTCAACAACGCCTTCACGTCGGTGTTCGCACCGTTCATGGAGATCGAACCCGCCGAGTACAAACGGGTCACCGAGGTCAGCTATCTGGGCTTCGTGCACGGCACCCGGGCCGCGCTCCAGCGCATGATCCCCCGGGACGCGGGCGTGATCGTGCAGGTCGGCTCGGCCCTCGGTGACCGCTCCATCCCTCTCCAGTCCGCCTACTGCGGTGCCAAGCACGCCGTCAACGGCTTCACGTCGAGCGTCCGCACCGAACTCATGCACCAGCACAGCCACGTGAACATCACCGTGGTGCAGATGCCGGCCGTCAACACCCCCCAGTTCTCATGGGTGTTGTCCCGCCTGCCGAAGAGCCCCCAGCCCGTACCGCCCATCTATCAGCCGGAGGTGGCCGCCCGCGCCGTAGTGCACGCGGCGGACCATCCGCACCGCAAGCAGTACTACGTCGGCGCGTCCACCGCCGCGACCATCCTTGCCAACAAGCTGGCGCCCGCCCTGCTGGACCGCTACCTCGCCCGCACGGGCTACGCGTCGCAGCAGACCGACGACAGCGGATCCGGCACCCGCCCGGCTAACCTGTGGCATCCGGCGGACGAGGCCCCGGAACACGACTTCGGCGCACACGGCTCCTTCGACGGGAGGTCCCACTCCCACTCGGCCGAGGCGGCGCTCGCACGACGACCAGGGCTCGTGGTGGCCGCCGTGATGGGAGCGGCGGCGGTGGGTCTGGGAGCGGTGATCCGCCGCAGGCGGGCGCGTTAGCCGCTCAGTCCACGGGATGGCCCGGAGCGATGCCATGAGTGCCGCCGAGGGTCAGCAGCGCCGTGTGGTCGCCCGAGCGGTTCTCCGTAGCCTCCGGGACGAGCAGGAAGCCGACGTGGTCGCCGCCGTCGATCCGGTTCTCCACACGACCGACGAACCAGGCGGGGGCTTCGTCGAGGATCACTGATCCGTCCGGCCCCCGGTGCCAAGTGACCTCCGCGAACTTGTCGGTACGGTCGCCGGTCTCGCCGCCGAAGAGCCGGGCCAGCCGGTCCTGGTCGCGGCGGAGGAGATGGACCGCGAGGCGTTCGGCGCGCTCGGCGACGCGGTAGGTCCGGTTGGCTCTGGACAGCCAGACCATGAACCGGGCGGGCCGGATCGAGCACTGCGAGGCGAAGCCGACCAGACAGCCGGCTCGCTCCCCGTCGGCCTCTGCGGTCACGACGTACATCGGGTAGTCGAGCAGGTCGGTGAAGGGGTCGAGTTCGGTCACGGTGTTCGGCTCCCGCCTGAGAGGTCGGATGTCGGCCAAGCGTTCAACGGTTCCGTGTGCTGGTCGGTTCACGACGCGCGGGGCACTGACGCGGTACGACCGGAGTAGCAGGGGTACCCGGAACATCCGCGCCCATTCGAGGCTACGAGGCCATCTGGCCATCTACTCGAGGCCACGAGGCCGTCTAGGAGAGTCGTCGCGATGTCTGCCCAGTCCGAGTCCGAGTCCGCCCGGGACGAGCACGCCGCTCCTGAAGGGCCGGACGCGAACGGCTCCGACCCCGGCCCGGTGGACGCCGTAGAGGAGTCCCGGAAGGCGCCGCAGCGGCCCCCGCCCGGAGATTCAGGTGGCGGACGTGGACGGTCGTGGG